>JBILKW010000003.1:0-28906 GCA_044376465.1 Sphingobacteriales bacterium
ATACCCAGTACCGGCAATTGCAGCTCGTGCAGCAAAAAAAGAAGACCCATTTGAAGTGTGGGGTTCTGGCAAACAAGGAAGAGATTTTGTACATATTGATGATTGCATTGATGCTATATTTTTAGCAATGGATAATATCACCGATGGTACTGCTATAAACATTGGTGCCGGACGCTTATTCTCGTTCTTAGAAATTATTGATTTGTTTACAAAATTTGCAGGTTACCAGCCTACCATAAAACCATTGTTAGACAAGCCAGTGGGAGTGCATGCTCGCCACTCAGACATGACTTACGTATTGGAAAAATACGGATGGAAACCGAAAATTTCTTTAGAAGAAGGCATGAGAAGAGTGTATAATAAAGCAGTAGAAAATTCAAAAAATAAATAGTAAAAGCTTTTGTAAAAGATAAGTGTATGGCGGCGCAGAAAATTGTACTATTTGGTCCTGGTCCACAGTTTAAAGGAGGCATTGCAAATTACAATACTTCATTAGCAAAAGCATTAGATAAGCTTGGACATGAAGTGCACATTGTATCTTGGACACAACAATACCCTGCCATTATTCCTAGAGATTTTATTGATAGAAAAAGTAAAGCAGATCAGCTCGAAGGAACGAATATTAAAGTTACCTACATCACCAATTATAACAACCCAAGTACTTGGAATGAAACCGTACGTTTTATAAAAAATTTAGGGGCTGATAAAGTAATTTTTCAATGGGCTATTGCTGTACAAGGTTTACCAATTGGATACATCTGCCGTAAATTAAAAAAGAAAACCAATGCAGAGGTAATCATCGATTTGCATTTGGTGGTTCAAAAAGAAGCAAGTTCCATCGATAAATATTTAAGCAATTACGGATTAAAAATTGCCGACACTTATATCGCACACGCTTACAAAACGGTAGATGAATTAAAAGAAACTTTTCCGCAATTCCAGTACTCTGTAACCGAAGATGGAAAAAGATCTACGAACAAAAAAGAGCGAAATGTAATTAAACTATATCACCCAATTTACGATATGTTTAAACCGAATCCTGATTTTGATGTAGAGGGGGAGAAAGAAAAATTAGGATTGAAAAAACATGTATTCCTATTCTTCGGATTTATACGTAAATACAAGGGTTTGCATCAAACCATAGAAGCCTTTAAACTTTTAGCTGATAAAAGAAACGACGTATCTTTATTGGTGGTTGGCGAATCTTTTTGGAACACACTCGATCAAGGAAAATTTTCTACTCGAGTAAAAAACGTATTGTTTAAAACAGCAAAATCTATTTTCTTAAAAAACTCAGACAACGAACAAAATTACAAACCACTAGAATTAATTGATCAATTAAACTTGAATGAAAAGGTGTATGTAATGAATGAGTTTGTACCGAACGAAGAAGTGCACAAATATTTTCAACTTTCGGATGCAATATTATTGTATTATTTAACAGCTACTCCATCTGGTGTAGAATCTATTTCGTACAATTTTAAATTGCCAGTATTAGCTACTAAAGTGGGGCATTTCCCCGAAACAATTATACACGGGTATAACGGTTATTTAGCCGAAGACAGAGATGTGAATTCGATGGCCGAAGAAATGAACAGAATGATTGAACACCCAATAAATAGAGAAAACGTAACAGAAACGGCATCAAAATTGAGCTGGGAAAATTATGCGAAAGCAATCTTAACTAATTAAGTATGATAGAAATTATTAAAAATGCATTTGCATTAACAAAAAAACACGCATTAATTTTAATTGGTGCAATCTTAAGTATTTTTGTAATCTCCATGATCATTGGTTTTATTACCACAGCTTTTGCTGCCATACCTTTTATGAATGCTCTGGCAAATATAGTTTCGGTAGCTTCCCAATTATACTTAGGTGTTGCCTTGTTAAAATTAGTGTTTGTTATTGTAGACGGTAGAGAACCAGAATTTTCGGACATTAAACCTCGCTTTTCGGAAATATTAAAATACTTTTCATCGGGCTTACTTATAGCCTTAATATTTTTAGTAGTATTTATGGCTACTATTTTTTTAATGGGAGCAGTAGGCGTAATAAATACAAACATAACTGGCATGCTCTCAGAAATATTTTTAAATGCAGCAAATGCCTCTAAATATTCCTCTCAAGAAATTATTTATGGCCTAGGGGTCTTATTTTTATTAGCCATTCCGGCTATTATTTTATACTTCCGTTTACAGTTTGCAAATTATATTGTAATTGATAAAGAAAACGAAACTGCTTTTACAGCGGTAATGCGAAGCGCAAGAATTACCAAAGGATATTTATTTTACATCGTACTTGCCGTGTTATGTATTATATTACTAAACATTATAGGCTTATTGATGTTCTTTGTTGGTCTTTTGTTTACCATGCCAATGTCACTTTTAATACTGATATTGCTATACAGAAACTTAGAACAAAATTACGAAGAAGATACTATAGAAAGTAGGACCAACGAATAATGGGCTTAAAAGCATTCATCAGTAAATATTACGCTGCCTGGCAAGTAAAAAAAATAGCTAGCTGGGAGAAGAATGCAATACAAATACAAGAAAGTGTACGTGCTGGCTTAATTGAAAAAGCAAAAGATACACTCTTCGGGAAAAATCATTCATTTAGTTCAATTAAAACGTATGATGATTTTAAAAAACAAATACCCATTCGCGATTACGAAGAACTTCGTGAGCCCTATATAAATGAACTTACCAAAGGCAAAGAAAATATTTTATGGCCAGGTAAACCCATGTATTTTTCGAAAACATCTGGCACCACCTCTGGAGTAAAATACATTCCCATTTCTAAAGAGTCGATGCCTGCACATATTGATGCAGCAAAAATGGCTTTGCTCTGCTATATACACGAAACAGGTAAAACTGATTTTGTAAACGGTAAAATGATTTTTTTGCAAGGCAGTCCGGTGATGGACGATAAAGCAGGTATCCCAACTGGAAGGTTATCAGGCATAGTTGTACACCACGTACCATCGTACTTACAAAAAAACAGATTGCCCTCTTATGATACTAATTGTATTGATGACTGGGAAGAAAAAGTTGATGCCATTGTAGAAGAAACTTTTCATCAAAACATGACACTCATTTCTGGAATACCACCTTGGGTGCAAATGTATTTTGATAAGCTTACTGCAAAAGCAAATGGTAAAAAGATAAAAGACATCTTTAAAAATTTTAAACTTTTTGTATACGGAGGAGTAAATTTTGAACCTTACCGAGCTAAGATAGAACAAAGCATTGGAGAGAAAATTGATACCATAGAAACCTACCCAGCAAGTGAAGGATTTATAGCATTTCAGAATTCGCAAACCATACCAGGCTTATTGCTAAACATTGATGCCGGCATTTTTTTCGAATTTATTCCGGTGGATGAGTATTTTAATGAAAAGCCAAGCAGATTAAGTATTGCAGAAGTAGAACTCGAAAAAAACTACGCCATCATTTTAAATACCAATGCTGGTCTTTGGGGCTATAGCATTGGCGATACCGTAAAATTTGTTTCTAAAGATCCCTATAAAATTGTAGTAACAGGGCGCATTAAACATTACATCTCAGCATTTGGGGAACACGTAATTGCAGAAGAGGTAGAGTACGCTTTAATGACCGCTGCGAAAGAGGAAAACTTAGAAATCATAGAATTTACAGTAGCTCCGCAAGTTACCCCACCCGAAGGCGGATTGCCTTATCATGAGTGGTTTGTAGAGTTCGAAAGGGAACCGCAAAACATGGAAAGCTTTAGGCAAAAAGTAGACAGCTACCTTCAGCAAAAAAATATTTATTATTTTGATTTAATAGAAGGAAACATTTTGCGACCCCTAGAAATAAGAACCCTCAAAAAAAATGCATTTATAGATTACATGCGCTCGCAAGGGAAATTAGGCGGGCAAAATAAAGTACCACGTTTGGCAAATGATCGTAAAATTGCCGATGAGTTTTTTAAGAGAGGAATGATTAAATGAAGCACATAGCCATATTAGGTTCTACTGGTTCTATTGGCACACAAGCATTAGACGTTGTAAGAGCAAACATTGATAAGTTTAAAATAGAAGTGTTAACTGCACACTCTAACATAGAATTATTAGCTGCACAAGCCATTGAGTTTGATGTAAACACGGTAGTAATACAAGAGGAAACAAAGTATCAAGCATTAAAAGACTTACTCGCACATACCGATATAAAAGTATTTTGTGGAGAGCAAGCCTTGGCAGATGTGGTTACGTATGATTCCATTCAGCTTGTGCTTACAGCCTTAGTTGGCTATGCAGGATTAAAGCCGACCATTAGCGCTATTAAAGCGAAAAAAACCATTGCCTTGGCAAACAAGGAAACCTTAGTGGTAGCGGGCGATTTAATTACCAAATTGGCAGAAGAAAACGATGTGCATATTTTACCAGTAGATTCTGAGCACTCAGCCATTTTTCAATGCTTGGCAGGCGAATGGACAAACCCCATAGAGAAAATAGTTTTAACAGCATCTGGCGGGCCATTTAGAGGAAAGAAAATAGAGGAGCTTCGCACAGTTACCAGAGCACAAGCCTTAAAGCACCCGAACTGGGTAATGGGAGCTAAAATAACCATCGACTCTGCAAGCCTTATGAACAAAGGTTTAGAGGTAATTGAAGCTAAATGGTTGTTTAATTTAGCGCCCTCGCAAATAGATGTAATCGTGCACCCTCAATCAATTGTACATTCTATCGTACAATTTAGAGACGGTTCTATGAAAGCACAAATGGGCTTGCCCGATATGAAACTACCTATACAATATGCCTTGGCATATCCGCACAGGATAGATTCAGATTTTCCACGTTTCAATTTTATAGATTATCCAAGCTTAACCTTTGAAAAAGCGGATATGGAAACCTTCAGAAATTTAAGCTTTGCTTTTCATGCCTTAGAAAAAGGAGGGAACATGGCCTGTATCCTTAACGCAGCCAATGAAATAGCCGTTGATGCATTTCTGAAAGATAAAATTGGCTTCTTAGAAATGTCGGATTTGATCGAAAAATGTATGCAAAAAATTACATACATCGCAAATCCAAATTACACAGATTACGTTAATACTGATGAAGAAACCCGTATATTCGCGGCTTCTCTTTTGAGTCTTTAGTCATTAGTCTTTAGTCGTTAGAGGGGAAAAAGAGTGAAAAATTAAGAATAATTATAAAATTAGTATCCGTTTGTTTGTCTATGGACTAACTACTAGCGACTAACGACTAAATACTAATATCTAAAAAAATATGAACGGATTAATAATGGCAGCCCAACTTATCGCGGGCTTATCGATTTTGGTAATTTTACACGAGCTAGGGCATTTCTTGGCAGCGCGTGCTTTTGGAATTAAAGTAGAAAAATTCTATTTGTTTTTTGATGCTTGGGGATTTAAACTCTTCAGCTTTAAAATTGGCGATACAGAATACGGAGTGGGATGGCTGCCATTGGGTGGCTACGTAAAAATTGCAGGCATGATAGACGAGTCGATGGACGTAGAGCAAATGAAACAACCAGCACAAGCATGGGAGTTTCGTTCTAAACCAGCTTGGCAACGTTTAATTGTGATGCTTGGCGGGGTAACCGTAAATGTATTTTTAGGTATTTTCATTTTCTGGATGTTGGTATTCAGTTATGGCGAATCGTATATTCCAAATGCCGAAGCAAAACATGGCATCGTAGCCTACGAGTTGGCTCAAGAAATTGGATTGAAATCCGGTGATAAAGTGTTAGCCATTAACGGTAAACCATTAGAAAGATATTCGGACTTATGGAGTTCCGAAATTATTTTAGGTTCTGGAGTATTAGACGTTCTTAGAGATAATGAAACCATACACATTCGTGTACCCTCAGACTTTGTAGAAAAAATATCAGACAAAGGCAGAAGCAATTATATTGATGATTTACCTAGAACTTTAGCCCTTGTAGATAGTATTATCCCAGGTAAAACAGCAGAAGAAGCAGGTTTGAAAAAAGGCGATCAATTGTTGAGTCTTAACGATACCTCAGTGTTGTACATGGATTTATTACGCCCCGCTTTAGCAAACAATAAAGGCAAAGAAGTTAACATAACAATACTAAGAAATACAGATACTATAACATTAAACACCAAAGTTTCGGCCGAAGGAACCATCGGTTTTGCACCTAAAATTGATTTCGAACTAAAGAAAATTGAGCATTCATTCTTTGGTGCATTGCCTATAGGAGCCAAGAAAGCTTGGACGACCTTAAGCGATAACGTAAAAGGATTAGGCAAAGTAGTAAAAGGAGAAGTAAATGCAACCAAAGCAATACAAGGCCCAATAGGCATTGCATCTATCTATGGTGCAACATTCGATTGGTATAAATTCTGGACCTTAACCGGCATCTTATCCATGATACTTGCCTTTATGAACATCTTGCCGATACCAGCATTAGACGGTGGGCATGCAGTATTTTTATTAATAGAAATGGCAATTGGCAGACCGTTGAGCGATAAGTTTATGGAACGTGCGCAAATGGTAGGCTTCTTTATTTTAATTGGCTTAATGGTATTTGCGTTTGGAAACGATTTGTGGAAATTGTTTGTTAAATAGTTTTTCTACTGACGATGAACTATTTCGAATTTTATAAAATTAATCCATCCTTTTATATTGATGAAGAAAATCTGAAGAAGATGTTCTATCAATACAGTAAAGATTTTCATCCGGATTTCCATGCATTAAAATCAGAAGAAGAGCAACAAAAAATGTTGGAGCTCTCTACACTCAATAATAAATCTTTTTTTGTGCTGAAGTCATTTAACACACGCTTAGAGTATTTATTAAAAACAAAAGGAGTGTTAGTAGAAGAGGAGAAATATGCATTGCCTCCACATTTTTTAATGGAGATGATGGAGATCAACGAGGAGATTATGGATTTGAGTTTTGATCCGGATGCAGTAAAGATTGACAGCTTGAAGCAAAAAACGGAGAGCATAGAGCTTGAGATAGGACAGGAGATTGAAAAAATGGCAAGGCAGTATGATGAGCGAGGGGAAGAAGATATACTCTTGAAAATAAAGGACCTTTGGTACAGAAAAAAATATTTGTTGCGAATTCGAGATAGTTTGAATAAGTTTGCACACTGATTAAAGAAAAATCAATGCCCAGCTGGCGGAATTGGTAGACGCGCTGGTCTCAAACACCTGTGGGAAACCGTGCCGGTTCGACTCCGGCGCTGGGTACTAAGAAAAGGAAGCATTGCTTCCTTTTTTTGCGAAATAGCGAATCAACGAATTCGCGAACTAGCGAGTCCCTGCTATTTTCATTCTCTGTGCTCTCTGTGTCTTTGTGCCTCTGTGTTTAAGAAAATCCGATAATCCGAAAGTCCGAAAATCCGAAACCTCGCTAGTTCGTAAATTCGCTAATTTGCTAATTCGTTTTTCCTAAACACAGAGTCTTTGCTCCTTTGCATCTTTGCGTGAAATGAAAATCTCACAAAGTACTCTAAGTACACACAATTAGCACAATATTTTTCTCTGTGCTCTCTGTGTCTTTGTGCCTCTGTGTTTAAGAAAATCCGATAATCCGAAAGTCCGAAAATCCGAAACCTCGCTAGTTCGTAAATTCGCTAATTTGCTAATTCGTTTTTCCTAAACAAAGAGACACTGAGCTCACAGAGTCTTTGCGTGAAATAAAACCTTACATCAATGCCCATCATTTCCTAATCTGATAATGTTCCTTCCTTCATTTATAAAAATGCGTGGTCCCCGAACGAAGCAAAGCGGAGTTGAGGGGCATTGCCAGTAGCGAATCAGTTACTGGGTCACAATTACTCGAAGTACACACAAAGTAGCACAATGTTTTTTTCTGTGTACCTTTGTGTGTACTTGGTTTTCATTGTGACCTCAAAATAATATGATTCACGATTCATTAATTTCTTTTTTAAATAAATTCCATCCCCTCTCTACAGAGGCGGAGCAAGCAATTGCAAGCATAGCTAAGCGTATCCAAATTAAAAAGAATTCGGAGCTACAATCTATCGGACATACTTGTAAAACGATTTATTTTTTAGAAAAGGGCTTAGCGCGTATTTATTATTTTAAAGATGAAATAGAAATTACTGAAAGTTTTTCTTTCGAAAACAATTTGGTACTCCGGTATGAAAGTTTGTTTAGTGGTCGCCCATCAAAAAAAGCGATACAAGTTTTAGAAGATTCAGAATTAATAGCCATAAAGGCAGATGAACTAACTTTGCTTTTTTCTAAGTACTCCGAAATAGAAACACTTTTTCGCAAAATTATAGAAGCTGCCTTGGTAGATACCATCAATCGTGTAGAGAGCATTCAGTTTCATACAGCCGAAGAACGTTATACATCATTATTGCATGAAGCACCAGATGTTATAAAACGTGTTCCTTTAAAATTCATCGCTTCGTATTTAGGCATTACCCCTGTAAGTCTCAGTAGAATTAGAGCAATTAGGTAATTTCTTATCATTTGTAAAGTGTAATTAATTTTGTGCAGGGTAATTTTGTGTATTCATTTTTATGCACAAAGTACTGCTCGGATTAAAAGAAAACTGGAAACAATTCACTTTACTTGTTATTGTAAATGCATTTGTTGGTGGCATGATTGGCATTGAGCGCAGTATTTTCCCTCAATATGCTGAATTAGAATTTGGAGTATCATCTAAAACAGCTATTCTCTCATTCATCACCGCTTTTGGAATTACCAAAGCAATCGCAAATTATTTCACAGGGGTATTAGCCAATAAATTTGGACGCAGAAATTTACTTTTAGTAGGTTGGCTCCTTGCAATACCTATACCATTTATGTTGATATATGCACCAAATTGGAGCATGGTTATTTTTACTAATGTGTTATTAGGAGCAAGCCAGGGTTTAACTTGGAGTAGCACAGTGGTAATGAAAATTGATTTGGTTGGCGAAAAAGATCGAGGATTTGCCATGGGCTTAAATGAATTTGCAGGATATTTTGCTCTAGGAATAGTTGCATTCCTCACTGGATTTATAGCGAATAATTATGGTATTACTCCGTATCCTTTTTATATCGGTATTTTTATTTCCATAATAGGTTTTGTTTTAACAGCACTATGGATTAAAGATACTCGAGAGTTTGTTTCTATTGAAAATGGATGCACAACAACGCCTCAGCTAACAAATATTTTTATTGAAACGACATTCAAAAACAAAACATTAAGTTCGGTTACTCAGGCAGGCTTAGTTAACAATTTAAATGATGGCATGATATGGGGATTATTACCTATTCTGCTATTTACATTAAACTTTAACAATGAACACATTGGAATTATTACAGCTATTTATCCAACAGTTTGGGGCATTGGGCAACTACTTACAGGAAAAATGTCTGATTATTATTCGAAAAAATCAATGTTGTTTTTTGGGATGTTATTGCAAGGGCTAGCCATTTTGATGCTCCCTTTTTTTAGCAACTTTTATGTACTGTCAGGTATTTCTGCCTTTTTAGGATTTGGAACTGCATTAGTATATCCAACATTTTTATCTACCATTGCACAAGCTACAAACCCATATCAACGTGCAGAAAGTATTGGCATCTTTCGACTCTGGCGAGATTTAGGTTATGCCATTGGTGCAATACTATCGGGTATTACAGCCGATATTTTTGGAGTGGAATATGCAGTTTATTTAATAGGAACGCTAACAATTATTTCTTCAGTCATTATAAAATTCAGAATGCCTGTGGATGTTCGAACTGGCGAACTGGCGAATTAGCGAGGAGGGTCACAAAGGACTCAAAGTACCCACTAAGTAACACAATGTTTTTTTCTGCGTCACTGCGCCTCTGCTCTCTCTGCGCCTCTGCGTTTTTAAAACCATTCTATCAATCCTTTGTTACAATTATTGTTCAGCGTTTCATTTCAGATAAATCATATGACAAAATTTCTAACAGCAAAATGGGAAAACCTTATAATGGTAAATTATGAAGTTCCACCAGCTGTATTAGAAAAATATCTCCCTCAGGGAGTTGAATTAGATCTTTTCAATAATAAAGCTTATGTCAGTTTGGTTGGTTTTTTATTTAAGGATGTAAAAATCTTTAAAGTACCAATCCCTTTACTAGGCACCTTCGAAGAAGTGAATTTAAGGTTTTATGTAAAAAGGATAGTGGATAACAAAACATACAGAGGTGTTGTATTTATTAATGAAACTGTACCTTATAAGGCAGTGGCTGTGGTTGCAAACTTACTCTATAAAGAGCATTATGTGGTTATTCCAACAAAACATAAGTGGTCCGAAAATGCTAATTCTAAAACGATAAGGTACGATTGGTTAGTTAAAAATAAATGGAACACCGTTGAAGTAATAGCAAAAAATGAAGCAAGGGAAATGCTAAAAGGTAGTTTCGAAGAGTTTATTTTTGAGCATTATATTGGATATTCTAAAGTAAGTGATACATCTACAGAGTCATATAATATTAATCATCCGAAATGGAAAACTTACCAAGTATTGAATGCAGATGTAATATGTAATTTTGAAGATAATTACGGGAAAGATTTTGCATTTTTAGATCATACTATTTCCGAGGCAGTATTTTTATCCGAAGGCTCTGCTATAAGCGTTGATTGGAAGAGGAGTAAATTATAGATTAAGTATTCGAATAAAATATTGTAATAACTAACATCCTCCTTTAGGATATATTCGTTGGTAGATTACTTTCTTATTTCGTTCAATATAATCGCCTGCAATTATAGCATACGAATACTTTGGCGCCTTAGATACATGATGACTTTTGATACTAATTTTGTCGTCTACTTTAAGATTATGTAATTGCTCAAATTCATGAGAAATTTTCTTTCCAGTATTCTCTGGTCCAAAAGCGAGAATATATTCCTCACCATCAATTTTCACCATTATCCCAAAGCCTAATCTTGAACCCGGCGGTAAAGTAAGTGAGCTTACGACACCCTCCATGCTGCTATAATCTTTAACAGACTTCCTTATTTTATCAGCAGCTACTTGCACTTTTTTACCTTCCGCAGAAGCTTCCCATTCTCTGAAAAGTTTTCCTTCCGGAGTAGCTTCCCATTTTTTCATGGCTGCTTTCTTCTCTGCAACAGAAAGTATCTTAGGCTTTGCAGTGTCATTAGCTTCGGTTTTATGTTCACTATTTGCAAATAGCAATCCACTTATTACAACAATCGCTAAAATCACTATATAGAATATTCTTTTCATATTGGTTAATTTTAAATTCCATTCCTCACTCTGCGCCTCCGCCTTCTCTGCGCCTCCGCCTTCTCTGCGCCTCTGCGTATTTAACAGTTATCCCTCAAAAACACTTCTTCAAACAAACTTCTTTTAAACTCGAACATTGCACCGTTCTCTCCTCCGAACCACATTTTATTTTTCTTATCAATATATATAGTTCTAATGCCATCGGTAGTTAAGCCTTCGTTTTTATCTAAGTTTTTAGTGGTACTTTCATCAATGGTCCATACTCCATTATCAAAAGTACCAATCCAAATTTTACCCATCGCATCTTCTTTAATAGACCATACTTTTGTAAGATTTTTAGTGTTACTATTTTCGCTGATGTTTTTTAATACCTTACCGTTATAGGTATACAATCCTGTACTATTTCCAAACCAAATCAAACCTTTTTTATCTATTATAATACTTCGGATGGAACCTTCGTCCAAACCTTTTTCTTTTATGAAACTAATTTCTTTTCCATCATATCTACATAATCCATTATATTCCGTTCCGAACCAAAAGATTCCTTTTTTATCTTGTGCTATGCTGTGAACAGAGTATTTGCGATTCGTTTTTTTATTACCTGCTTCTTTCGCAATAGAGATATATTCAAGGTTGAAATTTTTGATTTTATAAACACCATCATGGGTGCCAAACCAAAGTGTTCCTTCTTTATCCTTAAAACTACAATTTACATATTTGAACCCTGTAGATTTATTTGATAATACATTCTTGAAGAACATCCCATTGAAAATGTCTAATCCTTCAATAGTGCCGATCCAAAAATTCCCAACGTTATCTTGTGTTATACTGCGTACATGGTTTGCACTTAAGCCTTCTTTAATGGTAAATTTCTGAAATTTTTTCCCGTCAAATTTTAACAAACCATCGCCATCCGTACCAATCCAAATATTATTATTCCCATCTTCGTAAATACAACGAATACTCGAAAAGCTCGGCATGGTAATCTTTGCCTTCGCCAACTTACTATCTCTTTTTTCTATTTTCTTATTTTCTATTTTCTTTCCTCCCTCATCAATGCCACCTGTATTAATACTCACTATGCTTCCATAAATTTCTGTATTAGTAAGGATACCTATCATTAATACTAATAAAAGCTTTATTGGGTTTTTCATGTTCTTAGTTTTTTTAAATCTTCAATTTTTGTTAATTTTTTTACCTCATCAGTTTTGCACTCTTTTTTTGTTGCACAATTTTTCTTTTGCTTAGTTGAACATTTATCAGTTGACGAACTTGTAAATGTAATAAATAGAATTGCGGTTGATGTTAAAATTAGTTTTTTTCATCATGTTATTTTGTTTTTTAATACTATTCAAATGTAGAGTCAATTAATCATTTATTTTGTTATGGAGTAGTTATTGCTTTGTTAATAACTTGTTAATGTCTCCGAATTCCCAAGCATTTTGTCTAATTTTGTAGCATCAAATGAAAATAAACAAAACATATCTATTCATTACCATCTCCTCAATAGCATTGCTACTTGTATTGATTATACAAGTAAATTGGATTTTAGAAACCGCTAAAATTAAAGAGAGCATATTTAATGAGAAAGCAAACATGGTGCTCGCTAGAACTACAGAAGAGCTATTTGCAGATATGGAAACCTGCCAACGAATTAGTTCATGCATTGAAGCCGATAGTTCTAATCATCTTAGTGCCCGACTCGATGATGCAGATGTTAAAAAAATAGATTCCTTGTTTAATCATTTTATGAACTATTATAATTTTCATATTGACTATACATTTGTAGTCGCAAAACAAGAAACAAAAGCTCAACAAAATTCAAAAGTCTTTATGAATAATCATTTTTGTAAGTCGATAGAAGACGAAACAGGGATGAATGGTTTACAGTTGAAACTTATTTTGCCAACAAAAAAACAATTTATTATGGCAGAAATGGGCAGCATGTTTATTTCTTCTGTAATGCTTATCTTAATTGTACTTATTTTATTTTGGCGCACCATTTTTTCTCTTCTAAAAGAGAAAAAAATATCAGAACAAACTACGGAATTTTTAAATAACATGACGCATGAGTTTAAAACACCGTTAACCAATATTGCCTTGGCTAGTAAAATGATGTTGAAGGAGGAGAGTATCGCATCAAATACTAAATTGCAACACTATTCTGAAATAATTTTATCAGAAAATGAAAAGCTTAGCAAG
Source organism: Sphingobacteriales bacterium (assembly GCA_044376465.1). Taxonomy (GTDB): domain Bacteria; phylum Bacteroidota; class Bacteroidia; order Sphingobacteriales; family Sphingobacteriaceae; genus CAJBVG01. The sequence goes on from JBILKW010000003.1 coordinate 13,401, forward strand.
CAAGTTGAGCAAGTATTAGGAATGACAGCTTTGGAGAGAGGTGAAATTCCGCTTCATAAATCTTCCCTTAATTTACACGATTTAATTAATGATATGCTTAAATGCATGAGTGTGCAAATTGAAAATAAAAATGGTAGGGTCGAGTTAGCATTAGATGCAAACAATCCAGTTTTTACTGCAGACAGAACACATTTATTAAACGCATTGTGTAATTTAATTGATAATGCAATTAAGTATTCAGATGAAACATTAAACATTAGAATTGAAACAAGCACACATGAAAATATTTTGCAATTAAAAATTTCAGATGACGGTATTGGAATTGACAAAGAACATCAATCTAAAATATTCGATAAATTCTATAGAATACCAACAGGAAATGTACATAATGTAAAAGGCTTTGGATTAGGCTTGGCTTATGTTCAAAAAATTATAGAATTACATCAGGCAAGTATTGAAATGCAAAGTAAGTTGGGGCAGGGTACCACATTTATTATTAAATTTAAAAATGAATAAAGCAGCTATTCACATTTTACTAGCCGAAGACGATTCGAATTTAGGTTTTTTATTAGAGGATTATTTACGCACAGAAGGTTTCGAAGTAAGCTTGTACAATAATGGCGAATTAGCCTTGCAAGCCATTGCTGCCAAACAATTTGATATATGTTTGTTAGATGTGATGATGCCCATAATGGATGGCTTTACCTTAGCCAAAGAGATAAGGAAACAAAACCAAGAAATTCCAATTGTATTTATTACTGCAAAATCATTAAAAGAAGATAAATTAAAAGGTTATGAAATAGGTGCCGACGATTATATACTCAAACCATTTGATGAAGAGGAGTTAAAATGCAAAATTTTAGCTTTAACCCGAAGAACAAATTTTTTAAAATTACAAACTAATTTAGTAGACGCAGAAATTGGTTCCTATTTGTTGAGTGTAAATTACCAGGCGCTTATTTTGAATGGAGTCCAGAAAAGATTAACCGAGCGAGAGTTTGAAATACTAAATTATTTATATCAACATAAAAATAAAATCATTAAACGAGAAGAAATGCTATTATCGCTTTGGGGAGAAAACAATTATTTCTACGGTCGTAGTTTAGATGTGTTTATTACGAAGATTCGTAAATACCTAAAAGATGACCCAAGCATTAGTATCGAAAATGTTTTTGGTGTAGGGTTTGTGTTTCACTGCCCTCATTAAAATGAGGCAATTTTTTTTTATTTTTTCAATTGGTTTAATTTAGAAAGCCAAAAGCTAGTCTTTGCCTGCTTTCTAAATAATTCTTGCTACGGATTAATCAGGCAAAATACTAATTATTGAGTCGCACCTTTGGCTTTCAAAATTAAACCAATTGATGGTTACCAAGCTAAATAACTCCCCAATTTGTAATCTTTCCCCCAATTCACAATTCACAATTCACAACTCACAACTCACAACTCACAATTCACAATTCACAACTCACAATTCACAATTCATCTGTATATTTGCTCCCATGACAGACCGACACGAAAAACCAAAAAGAGTACTCGATAATGCCGTGCGTATAACTGCTATTTTAGGCGGTATTGCTATTTTATTTGCCATTTGGTTCTCTATACAATTCGCTAAAAGCAAGACTAAAAAGGAGTTCGATAGTAGGCAAACTTATTTCAATTCCATTCATCAACATTTTAATAAAAACTGGGCAAGTAATGCTTACTGGGACAGTGTGAAACTTGAAAAGAATAGGTACAAGGCGGTATATAATGATAAGGTTTACATCTTTACGTATGCTACTCGAAAAGAAAGTTTTAACGATCAGTTTAACGTGCAAACCAATAGCACTGCGCGCCCAGATTTGTATATGGTGTTAAATACTGCCATCGAAAAATACAATAATACTACAGATACTACTTATGTGGCGCAAATGGCTACCCATTGCATGAATCCATTGGTCTTGCATAAAATGACAAGCACCACTGTGCATGCATGGGGCATTACACATAAATCTTTTTTCAACAATAAGAGTGTAATTACTCTTAAATACGATTCGTATTTAGATAAGCAAGGAATTGGTGATAAAGTGTTTCCGAAAGATGTTTTATTTGAAGATCAATTGCCAATTTGTTTGAGAGCCTTAAATTTTAACGACTCTACTAAATTTAGCGTAGATGTTTTAGAATCTCAATTAATTGATGGAATTGGAAGATTTAAATTGTATAAAGCCGTTGTAAGCATGAATGCGGAGAGCATAGCAAATACTAATGTTTACAAGGTATTAGTTAAACTTGATGATGCAAAAAGCAATGTGTATTACTTTGAACAAATATTCCCTCATCAATTAATAAAATTCGAAAAAGATAATTTAGTTTTTGAAAGAGCAGCAGAGTAATGATTTGTACCGACCAATTAGGGAGAACCTTAACCTTAAATTTTGAGCATAGCAAATTAAAAATTGTATCCTTAGTACCTTCTCAGACAGAATTCTTGTTCGACATTGGATTGGCTGAAAACGTTGTAGGGATTACTAAATTTTGTATTCACCCAGCCGAAGCTCTTAAACAAAAAACGATCATTGGGGGTACTAAAAACATCAACATAAAAAAAATATTAGAACTGGAACCCGATATTGTAATTGCTAACAAAGAGGAAAACGAGCAGAGTCAGATAGAAGAATTGATGAAGCAAGTACCTGTTTGGATAAGTGATATTTATACACTCGACGATGCTTACCAAATGATGTTGAGTTTAGGGGAAATTTTTCATAAACCCAACGAAGCGTCGGCTATCGTTTCAGAAATAAAGCATAATTTTTTATTGATTAACTCTAAAAACACCGGAAAGCGAGTAGCTTATTTTATTTGGCGAGGCCCTTATATGTTAGCAGGGGAGCATACCTTCATCAACCACTTATTAGAAAAGATGGGATTGAAGAACATTTGCGTCGATTTACATTCGAACAGTCGATACCCTGAAATAGATGCCGAAAGCTTAAAAAAGCTGAACCCCGATTTAATTTACCTTTCATCTGAGCCATATCCCTTTAAAAACAAACATTTAGATGAATTACAGGCAATTTGCCCAGGTGCTAATATCCAATTGGTAAACGGGGAGCTGTTTTCTTGGTACGGTTCTCGGCTCAAACATACGGCAGCCCATATGCAAGAATTGTTAAGTGTTTGATTGTTAGTGTATTTATACTCGTTATTTGCTCAGCCATTGCCATAATTTACATTCGAAAATATATTTCCATTTTTCTTTAAATAATTTTACCTTTGCAGTCCAATTCGATGGATGGATTTAAATCTTTCTGCTGAAGGAACGCGGAAGTGGCGTAATTGGTAGCCGCACCAGACTTAGGATCTGGCGCTTCACGGCGTGGGGGTTCGAGTCCCTTCTTCCGCACAAAATAAAGCCTTGCACACACAAGGCTTTATTTTTTTAAAATTGAAAAATAGTATATCATGAATATCACAAAAGAAAACATCGATCAATTAAACGCGGTTGTTAAAATTAAATTAGCTCCCTCAGATTATTTAGATCAAGTAGAAAAAGCAATTAAAGATCAGAGTAAGAAAGTGCGTATGCCAGGTTTTCGCCCAGGCATGGTGCCAGCTTCTCACATCAAAAAATTATACGGTAAAAGTATTTTAGTTGATGAAATTAACCGTTTACTATCGGATTCATTAAACAAATACATTACAGAACAAGAGTTAAACGTTTTAGGACAACCTCTTCCAAAAACAGACGATGCTTACGAGCCTAAATGGGACTTTACAGATGAGTTCGAATTTTCATTTGAAATGGGTTTAGCTCCAGAAATTAAAGAATCGTTTAGCGCGAAAGATAAATTAGTGTATTACAAAGTTCGTATCGACGAAGAAACGTTGAACAGCCGTTTAAAAAACATCCGCAGAAGTTACGGTAAAATGACCAACCCTGAGGCAGTAGAATTAAACGACGATGTTATTTATGGTGACTTAGTTCAATTATCTCCAGATGCTTCGGTATTTGAAGGTGGTATATCACACACTGCTTCGGTACGTTTAGATTTAGTGATGGATGAGAAAATCAAAAAATCTTTAATCGGATTGAAAAAAGATTCGACCATCGATTTAGATTTACAAAAAGCATACAATAACGATGCTCACAGAATTGCTCATTTATTAAACATCGACGAAGAATTAGCGAAAGATCTCAAATCGAATTTCCGTTTAACAGTTAAAAACGTAAATCGTATTGAAGAAGCAGACATGAACCAAGAGTTTTTCGATAAAATTTATGGCGAAGGTGGTGTTACTACCGAAGCTGAATTTATTGAGAAAATGAAAGCAGAGTTAATTGGCATTATGCAAGATAATGCCGATCGTAAATTACAACAAGATATTTACGAATACGGAGTTTCTAAATTCAACATGGATTTACCAAATGAATTTTTGAAGAGATGGTTAAAAGTAAGCAACGAAAATAATTTAGACGATACACAAATTGCAGAGCAGTATGATGATTTTGCGAAAAACCTTAAATGGACATTAATCGCAAATAAAATTATTACTGAAAATAAAATGGAAATAGCTCCAGAAGAAGTGGTAGAATTAGCAAAGAAAAGAATTGATGCTCAATTTAAAATGTACAGCCCGCAACCCTTAACAGAGGAGCAATTAAGTTCTTACGCCATGAACTTTTTACAAAACCGCGAACAAGCAAACCGTTTGTACGAAGAAGTAAGAAGCCAAAAAGTGTTCGATCTTTTAAAAACCATTGTTACCTTGGATGAGAAAGAGATTGACTATAATAAGTTCTTAGAAATTAAGTAAATGTGCAAATTCGTAAATGTGCAAATTCGTAAATGCGTAAATGGTCGGATATTAATTAATTAAGCGCTCTCGGGCGCTTTATTTATTTGATAAGACCTAAATTCGGGAATACCTTCATTCTAGTACTCAAGTTTATTCGCATTTGGACAATTGCACATTTGCACATTTGCAATTTGCACATTTAAAAACTTTCCCTAAATTGGTTGGTTATAAGTAGACAATTTTAAGATATGAAAATAGATAAAAAAGAATTTCGCAATTACGCAGTTAAGCATCACAGAATCAACAGTATTCAGGTAGATAATTTCATTTCTCGTGTAGAAAATAGAATGGTTCCGGGTAACGTTACCCCATATATTATAGAGGAAAGACAGTTAAATGTAGCTCAAATGGATGTTTTCTCGCGTTTAATGATGGATCGTATCATTTTTATGGGCGATGCTATTTATGACAGTGTAGCGAACATCATTCAGGCACAATTACTATTTTTGCAATCTACAGATGCAAAGAAAGACATCCAAATATACATTAACTCGCCAGGTGGTTCAGTATATGCAGGATTAGGTATTTACGATACCATGCAGTTTATTTCGCCAGAGGTTGCAACTATTTGTACAGGCATGGCAGCAAGTATGGCGGCTGTGTTATTATGCGCAGGTGCCGAAGGCAAACGTGCAGCTCTAACACACTCAAGGGTAATGATACACCAGCCACTCGGCGGTGCAGAGGGACAAGCATCAGACATTGAGATTACTGCACGGGAAATTGGTAAATTGAAAAAAGAATTATATGAAATCATTTCAAAGCACTCAGGACAATCGTATGAGAAAGTATGGGAAAGTTCTGACCGAGATTATTGGATGATTGCGCATGAGGCTAAAGAGTTTGGAATGATTGATGAGATTTTAGCAGCATCGCCAAAAACAAATAAATAAAATGGCAAAACAAAACCGTGATATCCATTGCTCTTTTTGTGGAGCAGGTAAGCAAGATACTCTTGTGCTTATTGCAGGAATTGATGCGCATATTTGCGAAAAGTGTATTCAACAAGCAAATACTATTTTGACTGAAGAATCGTCGCAACAAAATGCAAAAATTTTAAGCAGCTCTTTGAACTTAGCTAAACCTAAAGATATCAAAACACACCTCGATCAGTATGTAATTGGTCAGGATGATGCAAAAAGAATTTTAGCAGTAGCAGTATACAACCACTACAAACGTTTGGCGCAACAGAAAGGCGACGATGAAGTGGAGATTGAAAAGTCGAACATTGTATTAGTGGGTGAAACGGGTACTGGTAAAACGCTTTTAGCTAAAACCATTGCTAAAGTGTTGCACGTTCCTTTTTGTATTGTTGATGCTACTGTTTTAACAGAAGCAGGTTATGTAGGTGAAGACGTGGAAAGTATATTAACACGGTTACTTCAAGCCGCTGATTATGATGTAGCTTCAGCAGAACGTGGTATTGTGTATATAGATGAGATTGATAAAATTGCTCGTAAGAGCGACAACCCCTCTATAACCCGCGACGTTTCTGGCGAAGGAGTACAGCAAGCGTTATTGAAGATTTTAGAAGGCACCATTGTAAACGTGCCACCACAAGGCGGACGTAAACACCCGGAACAAAAAATGATTGCCATAAATACTCAAAACATATTGTTTATTTGTGGTGGAGCATTTGATGGCATTGATAAAAAAATCGCTCGCAGATTACAAACTCAATCCATCGGATATCAGTTAGATCGTAAACGAGATAAAATTGATCAAGATAATTTGTTGAAATATGTGAGCCCGCAAGACCTAAAAAGTTTTGGATTAATTCCTGAATTAATTGGTCGTTTGCCGGTGCTTACGCATTTAAATCCTTTAGACAGAGAAACGCTTATCAGCATTTTAACAGAACCTAAAAATTCTATTATAAAGCAATACCAAAAATTATTTGAATACGAAGACATTCAACTTAGCATTGATAAAGAGGTGTTGGAATTTATGGTTGATAAAGCAATGGAATACAAACTAGGCGCAAGAGGATTGCGCTCTATTATGGAAGCAATTATGATCGACGCTATGTTCGAGCTACCATCAAACGACAAAATTAAAAAGTTGGACGTTTCACTTGAGTACGCTCAAGAGAAATTCAACAAATCAGAAATTAGAAAATTAAAAGTCGCGTAGTTAGTATGCTAATGTGCTAGTGTGCTAATTAGAGCAACTGGTTCAGTTATTAGCATACTAGCACACTATCTTATGAAAACAAAAGAAGAAATAGTAGAAAACTGGTTGCCTAGGTACACTGGTAGGGAGCTGAAAGATTTTACAGAGTATATTTTATTGACAAATTTCTCGAACTACTTAACCTTGTTCGCAGAAAAATACAATGCCGAAATTATCGGACTAGATAAACCGATGCAATCTGTTTCGGCAAATGGCATTACATTATTAAACTTCGGTATGGGTAGTGCAATGGCCGCAACCGTAATGGATTTGTTGAGCGCTATAAATCCAAAGGCCGTTTTGTTTTTAGGTAAATGTGGTGGCTTAAAAAAGAAAAACGAAATTGGCGATTTAATTTTGCCTATTGCTGCAATACGAGGCGAAGGAACATCGAACGATTATTTCCCGGCAGAAGTACCAGCATTGCCATCATTCGCTTTACAGAAAGCCATATCAACAACCATAAGAGATACTAACGAAGACTATTGGACAGGTACCGTTTATACTACCAACAGAAGAATTTGGGAGCACGACGAAGATTTTAAAGAATACTTACAAAAAATACGTGCGATGGCCATCGACATGGAAACCGCAACAATATTCGTAACCGGCTTTAAAAACGAAATTCCTACTGGAGCACTCTTGCTTGTATCCGACCAACCTATGATACCCGAAGGTGTTAAAACTGCCGACAGCGATAAGAAAGTGAGTTCTATGTTCGTGTCGAAACACTTAGAAATCGGTATTAAGTCGCTCGAGCAGTTGATAAATAATGGGCTCACGGTGAAGCATCTTCAGTTTTAATGTGATAATATGTTAATTAGTTAATTAGCTAATTTATATCTACTTTTGCAGAAATTTAAAAATCAATGATTTCTGTTTCAAATTTATCGCTAAAATACGGCAAAAGAGTACTTTTTGAAGATGTTAATGTGAAATTTACTCCTGGTAACTGTTATGGGGTAATTGGCGCCAATGGCGCAGGAAAATCTACTTTCCTCAAAATATTGTCGGGCGAGATTGAATCGACCACTGGGCATGTGTCTATTACTCCTGGCGACCGTTTGGCAGTTTTGAAACAAAATCACTTTGAGTTTGACAACAGTCAAGTTCTTCAAACCGTAATTATGGGCCATAAGAAATTATGGGACATCATGGAGGAGAAAGAGCGTTTATACGCAAAGTCCGATTTTAACGATGCCGATGGTGAGCGTGTCTCAGAGCTAGAAGGACAATTTGCTGAAATGAACGGCTGGAATGTGGAGAGTGATGCAGCCTCTTTGTTAAGCGGATTAGGCATTAAAGAAGACCTTCATTTTAAATTAATGAATGAACTTTCGGGTAACGAAAAGGTGCGTGTATTGTTAGCTCAAGCACTATTTGGTAACCCCGATATATTATTGCTAGATGAGCCTACCAACGATTTGGATATTGAAACCATCTCTTGGCTAGAAAACTTCTTAGCCGATTTTCCAAACACAGTCATCGTAGTTTCTCACGACCGTCATTTTTTAGATACCGTATGTACACACATTGCCGACATTGATTTTGGTAAATTGAATATTTATTCGGGTAATTATACTTATTGGTATGAAAGCTCTCAATTAGCTTTAAAGCAAAGATCAGATCAGAATAAAAAAACAGAAGAAAAACGTAAAGAATTGCAAGAATTTATTGAGCGTTTCTCTGCCAATGCCTCTAAATCTAAACAAGCAACTTCTCGTAAAAAATTATTAGAGAAATTAAACGTCGATGAAATAAAACCATCGAGCAGAAAATATCCTGCCATTATTTTTAAACCAGAGCGCGAGGCAGGCGACCAATTATTAACCGTTGAAAACTTAGCCTCTTATACAGACGAAGGTATTTGTTTGTTTAAAGACATCAGTTTTACCTTGAATAAAAATGACAAAGTGGTTGTATTGTCCAAAGACAGTATTGCAGCCGATGTGTTTTATGAAATGTTGATGGGTAATATTGAAAACAAAATTGGGGAGATTAAATGGGGAGTAACGATTACCAAATCATACTTACCTTCGAACAATTACGAGTTCTTCAATGAAGATATTAACTTGATTGACTGGCTACGCCAATTCTCTGTAGAAAAAGATGAAACTTTTATCCGCGGATTTTTAGGTCGTATGTTATTCTCCGGAGAAGAAACCCTTAAAAGCTGCAAAGTGCTTTCTGGAGGCGAAAAAGTTCGTTGTATGATCTCGAGAATGATGTTGATGAATGGTAACGTATTGTTGTTAAACGAGCCGACCAATCACCTCGACTTAGAATCGATTACAGCTTTTAACAATTCATTAAAAGATTTCAAAGGGACTGCGATCTTCAGTTCACATGACCATGAGTTTATACAAACTGTTGCAACACGAATTATTGAAATTACTCCAAACGGAATTATCGATAAAGTAATGAGTTATGACGAGTATATAAACGAGCCTTCTCTTAAGCAAAAACGTGAAGAGATGTATCAATTGGTAAATGCTTAAATTCATTACTGTGCAAACTGTAATGAGTAGTTGCACAATTGCATGAAACTAGCTTAATCTCATTTAATGCTTAGCAGCCAAATAACGCTCTGCATCTAAGGCCGCCATACAGCCCGATCCTGCTGAGGTTACGGCTTGTCTGTAAATTTTATCTTGTACATCACCCGCTGCGAATACACCTTTAACATTTGTTTTAGTGCTGCCAGGAATTGTTTTAATATAACCCGCTTCATCTAAATCTAACCAATTTGCAAAAACGTCTGTATTTGGTTTGTGCCCAATGGCCACAAAGAATCCAGATACCTCTAATACTCGTTCCTCATTGGTTTGATTATGTATAACTCTAACGGCGTTTACTGTTTGTCCGTTGCCAAGTATCTCTTGCGTTTCTGTATGATAAAGTACTTCAATGTTTGGAGTGTTTTCCACCCTGTGAACCATTGCTTTTGATGCACGGAATTCTCCTTTTCTAACGATCATGTATACTTTATTACATAATTTTGCTAAGTAGGTGGCTTCTTCTGCTGCTGTATCTCCTGCACCCACTATGGCTACATCCATGCCTTTAAAGAAAAATCCATCGCAAACTGCACATGCCGAAACTCCAAAACCGTTGTACTTTTGCTCAGATTCTAAGCCTAACCATTTAGCCGAAGCACCCGTTGCAATTATTACTGCATCTGCACTTATTACTTTTGTTTCATCCACAGTAATTAAATGCTTTTCTCCAGAAAAATCTACCTTGTTTACATATCCAAAACGAATATCCGTTCCAAAACGCTCTGCTTGCTTGCGGAAATCTTCCATCATCTCCGGTCCTTGTGTGCCGTTCGGATATCCAGGGTAATTTTCCACTTCTGTAGTAGTAGTTAACTGTCCGCCCATTTGTATCCCTGTAATCATTACCGGTTTTAAATCTGCTCTAGCTGCATATATTGCTGCTGTATATCCAGCCGGACCCGAACCTATAATTAGGCACTCTACGTGCTCTGCTGTTGCTGTCATATTGTACTGTGTATTTTGTATGTTGTATTTTGTATTGAGTATTAAGTATCGTGTATCGAGTATTAAGAAACTGAGTACCGCTCTAAAGACTAAATACTAAAGACTAATATCTAATTACAAAAGTATCATTTTTCCATTAAAATCTTTGCAATAAAAGTCACATAACTCATAACTCATAACTCATAACTCACAACTCACAATTCACAACTCAAAACTTATTGCTTCGGTATTATAATCGTATCCACCGTAGCTCCATAACTTGCCCAAATGCCTATGGCACCTTCATCGCCCTTAATATTGCTTTTAATTACAACTGTAGGAGCGAAGGGGTTCCCAAAGCTACCGCTTTGCGATTCGAAAGTGTTCCAAAAATCGTATTGAGCTTTGTCTATACTCGCCCATTTAACATACACCGTATCGCCTCTTTTGAAATAGCCATACTGACTAAAGTCGGCAGAATCGTTATTTTGTAAAGTTTGTTTGCCGCCAAAAATGGTAAAGGATATTTGCTTGCCGTTAATTAAAAAATCGTTAAAAACAGAGTTGAAGGAAACATCAAAAAATATTTCCGAATTTTTCCGAGTTAACATTCTAGAGTATTGATCCTTTTCTGCAGGATCTGTGTACCATGCTGTTAATTCTACTAACGAATCTTTAACACCTCTCTCTCCTGGGGCTTGTTCGAACACCACACTGTCTAGGGGTTTTGGTGCTAAAATAATGGTACTTGCCGTAAAAACTTTACCCTCAACTTCTATTCGTAAATCATATTTCTTGCCAACTTCACCACTAATATTCGGGCTCGTATAAATAGTTGCTCCCCCAATTATTATTTCTTCCAAAATTTCTGGAGCAGCCCCGTCAATAGAGATGCTAACTTTTGCGTTTTTTACAAACAAATTATTAAATTCATCTCTACTAATTGATTTTAAAAAGGAAACTCCTCTTGAAATGCTGATTAATGGAATAGTGCCATTTTCTATATATCCTTCAATAACATAAGGGAGTTCTCCAGGAGGAAAATCCACATCAACATTTTTCTCGCAAGAAATATAACTTATGCTTAATAGAAGTAATATAAGTATAGAATTAATTTTTTTCATCTTGTTAAAATTTAAAGTTCCAAGTAACCGATGGAATGAATGGGAATACAGTAATTTGTTTTGGTTGCACTTGCAATCCTCCATTCGGATCTAACACATTGCCTTGTATATCTAAATAAATGATGTATTGATTTAATCTGTTGTAAACATTGTAAATACTGAAATTCCAAACCGATTCAAATTTGTCGGTTTTCTTTTGTGTATACGTTGCCGATAAATCTAACCGATGGTAAGGTATTAAACGGTATTTGTTTCTGTAATCGTTTTCAAAATACAATCCTTGTGTACCGCTAAAAAACACTAGGTGTGTAGGTAAATTAAAGGCAGAACCCGAACCATACACAAACACTGCACCGAATGTCCATTTTTTAGTGTGAGTGTACGACAATACAATAGATCCATCGTGCCTTCTGTCATAACGCGCATAAAATGTACGTCCACCTTGTAATTCGGGGAAAGTTCGTTCGGCATATGATAAAGTATATCCGATCCAACCGTTAAATTTTCCTTGCGCTTTCTTTATGAAAAATTCAGCGCCATAAGATTTACCTAAACCAAATGTTAAATCGTTTTCAATATTCGGACTCAATTCGCCGGTACTGTTTTCCTTAAATTCTACCTGGTTTGTTAAATCTTTATAATATAATTCGATGGATGTTTCGTATACATCATCTTTAAAGTTTTTGAAATAACCCACTGCGTATTGAGTACAACGTTGCGGACGAACTAATGAGGAACTAGGTATCCACAAATCAGTAGGCAATGTGCTGCCAGATAAAGATGCTAAGTGAATGTATTGGTTGGTAATTGTATACGATGCTTTTAAGCTTGATGTTTTTGTAAGCGTATAACGTAATGCTAAGCGTGGCTCTAAGCCATTATAAAATTTAATATTTTCTAATGTTGAAAAACTAATTGTATCGATAATTTGTCCATTACCATTGCCCACATATCGATCATACGGACCCACTTGTTGAAATAAAGAATAACGTAAGCCTGCGTTTAACCTCAATTTTTCTGTAATGTCGAAATCATTAGAAAAATAAAAGGCTGCTTCATTTGCATATTGTCTGTTAATTTTATCTGGTGAAATGCTTACTTCTCCTATAGTTCCAGTAGCAGTAGTGGGAGTAAAGCGATGAAAGGTGTAAAGGGCTCCAAACTTCATTTGATTTCTGATGTTCGGAAAAAAGTCGAAATCGACTTTTGCAGTATAATCTCTTACGCCCGAAAATAATTCGAAATCAAAATTACTTTGTGAAGCACCTAATCTAAAAACGTAGTCACTAAAAATGGCTGTAGTGTTTACAAAAAGTTTATCGTTAAACAAATGGTTCCAACGTAAAGTAGCGGTTGAGTTACCCCAAGGGAAACGAATACCAAAGCGATCTCCCTGGAACGTAAATACATCTTTCCCGAAATACCCGCTTAAAAAAATGCGGTCTTTGTCAGAAAATTGATAGTTTAATTTTAGGTTTAAGTCGTAAAAATAATAGCCAGAATTTTTTAAGCGTTCATTATTTCCTGCAAATGATTTGGTGAGCACATCAATGTAAGTTCTACGCCCCGCAACCATAAAAGAGCTTTTGTTTTTTTGAATGGGTCCTTCCAAGGTTAAGCGCGAAGAAATTAACCCTATTCCGCCTGTTGCATGAAATTTTTGGTTGTTGCCTTCTTTCATGTTTACATTTACTACTGATGAAAGTCGGCCACCATACTCGGCCGGAATTCCGCCTTTTATGATGCTTGTATTATTAATTGCATCAGAGTTAAACACCGAGAAGAATCCAAATAAATGCCCCGTATTGTATACTACAGCTTCGTCTAACAATACTAAATTCTGATCGGGTCCACCACCGCGCACATAAAAGCCGCTGTTGCCTTCACCTGCAGATTGCACACCGGGCAAAAGTTGCAAAGTTTTTAATATGTCCACTTCACCCAAAATTACTGGCAATGTTTTCACTTTCTCCATTTCTAATGTTTGCATACTCATTTGAGTGCTCTTCACATTTTCATCGGCTCTTTTAGAACTAATGGTTACTTCTGCGCTTTGTATGGCTTTACTACTTAAGTTTACATTGAAGCGGTAATTCTTTCTAAGGTTGATGGAATCTATTTTAGAATTGAATCCTAAATAACTCGCAATAATGGTGTATTTCCCAGGTGGTACTGTAATAGAATAAAAGCCATACTCGTTACTCTGCACACCTTTATTTATTTCTTTAAGTGTGATGCTTGCGCCCAGCAGACTCTCGCCAGAGGAGGCGTCTTTAATATACCCACTAATGGTGTATCTGTTTTGTGCATTTGTTTTTTGTTGAAATAAGGATATGGCAACAAAAAAAATTAGAATTATTTTTTTCACTATTCTCTAATAAATACTTGTTTGTAAGCGTCGTTATTGCTTGATAGTGATAAAATGTAAAACCCTCTAGAAATGTTTGCAGGCAGTTCAATCCCCATCAATAAATCGATAGTATTAAACGTCGAAGTATAGATAATCTTGCCTAACATATCACTTATTTCAAGGCTCCATAATATAGTATTCCCGCTACTTGATTTTATGTACAGTGTGCCTTTATTTGGGTTAGGGTAAATTCTATAGCTTGCACTTGGATTGGTATCAACAGAAGCATTTAACAATAATTTAGATCCATCCGGAATGCCAAATCCATATTCGTTATCAGGCTGGCTAGCTCTATCCGAATATTGTTTTATCCATGCCTTCACTTGAGCGGGTGTTGAGTTGGGGTGGTTTACTTTGTATAACTCCCATGCACATGCACTGAAACCCGCTAGTATTGGTCCGGCGAAAGATGTTCCGCTACCAGTACCAAAGCCTCCGCTAACTCTTGCAACATATGCCGGAGAGCCTTGTGCAGATGCATCAGGTTTTATACGTTGGTCGCTTGTTGGTCCACGAGAAGAAAAGCCCGCAATGCTTCGGTCTGGTTTTACCGCAGCTACACTGAACACTTCGTCAACATCAGCAGGTGCTCCTATGTAATACCAAGGATCGTTGCCAGAATTTCCTGCAGAATTTACCACTAATACCCCTTTGCTATTTGCTTTTTTTGCCGCCATTGAAACAACTGTTGTATTCCCATTCATTTCAGCGTAAGTATGGTTTTGCGACTTTGCATCAAACTCAGTATATCCTAAAGAAGAATTAATTATATCTGCACCAACGCTGTCGGCATATTCTGCCGCCGAGGCCCAGTTGTATTCTTCTACTTCATATTCTGTAGCTTCTTCTTCTGATCGTAATAAATAAAATTTTGCGTGCGGGGCAGTACCTATCATTGTATCGGGCACATTGGCTGCAATGCACGAAAGCACACTCGTTCCATGGTTGCTGTAATCATAAACAAATGCATTGTTCTTAGAAAAATCCCAGGTACCTAAAATTTTATTTTGTATGCGAAGAGAGTCGAATGCTCGATGTGTATCCGTATTTATAAAGCCTGCATCAATTACAGCAATCACAGTATTTTTTCCGGTGTAACCTGCATTGTGCAATAAATCTGCATTTAACATTTGTGTTTGGTTGCTTGCCCCTCCGTATCCTCCAAGAATCTTAGATCTATTCGCATTTCCATTTTCTTCCATTACCTCTTCGTACTTAGGTTTAATGATAGTTTTATGTAAATTTTCACCAAACATTTTGACGTAAGAGTGTACATAATTTAAAGTACCCACTGCAATAATTTGCGAGGTGTCTGCTTGTACTATAGCAGAATTAAACCAACGAGAAGTGTTTAAAATTTTTGCACCCTTACTTGCTACTCCGCTTAAATAGCTAGCGTTTACTGGTATATCAGCACTATCAATAGCTATGCTCATGCGAACTCTGCGTTCTATTGCGCGCTGTGTTAAATAA
>JBILKW010000072.1:0-10314 GCA_044376465.1 Sphingobacteriales bacterium
TTGCCTTGGTGTACATCTAAATCTATAATTAAAATATTTTTTACGTGTTGATGCTGCAATAAATAATGCGCGGCAATGGCTTGGTCGTTGAGTAAACAAAAGCCTTCGCCCCAATTACTACCGGCATGGTGAGTGCCACCTGCTATATTTAAAGCACAGCCGTATTTTAAAGCGTGTAATGCACAATCTATACTTCCCTGAGTTATCATAAGCTCGCGCTTAATTAATTGCTCTGATAGCGGAAAACCAATTCTGCGGATTTCGTGGTAGGAGAGTGTTTGCTCTTTTAGTTTTTGCCAATATTCTGCAGTATGGGCAAGTAATATATATGATTCTTGTACTTCTTCCGGACTAAATAAATGATTTTGAGTAATAGAACCTTCGTACAATAATTGCGCTGGAATAAGCTCATACTTCAACATCGGGAATCGGTGCCCCGCTGGTAAAGGATGAGCATAAATAGGATCAAAGGCAATTTTTATCAAATTAATTTAAGAATTGAAATTCTTTCAACAACACTTCAAGTTTTGTAAAAGTTTCATCGCTGTCCCAATTATTTTCAATCTCAGGTATGGCTAATACCTTTTCAAATAGTGCATCCTGGCGGAATCCCATTTCTAATGCATAACTGTATGGCTTTGTACTAAAACTAACCAAAGAGTATTTAGAAACATAGTGGTCAGGAAAAATCTTATTAAGTTTTGCTTCAATTTTTTTACGTAATAGAAATTTCTGATCGGCTACTTTATCACGCATCTCAATAAAATTTTCTACGGCCATGTCTGCTATGGCATCTGCATTTATTTTACGGATGTCTTGAAATTCCGCTAACAAGGCTTCCCAATTATCACCGTGCTTATCCATCAATTTACCAAACTCAAAACAATCTTCAAAACCTGAGTTCATTCCTTGTCCGAAAAAAGGAACAATGGCATGAGAAGCATCGCCCATTAAGCCTAATTTATCTTTAAATACCCAAGGGAAACATTTCACGGTAACCAAAGATCCATTCGGATTTGCCATGTATTCGTTTACTACATCTGGCGATAAAGCCACTACATTCGGGAACTCTCTTGTTAAAAACTCTCTTACTTGTGCTTCCGTTTGCAAACTTGCAAAAGATGGATTTCCTTCGAACGGGAAAAATAAGGTACAGGTAAAACTACCGTCTAAATTTGGCAAGGCAATTAACATAAACTGGTTACGAGGCCAAATGTGTAAAGCATTTTTTTCTAATAAAAACTCACCGTTTGGGCCAGCAGGTATGGTTAATTCTTTATAGCCTTGGTCTAAATAATGTTGAGAATATTCGAACCTGTCTGTTTTAGTTTGTAATGCTAAACGTGCTGCCGAAAATGCTCCATCTGCAGATAATACTAAATCAGCTTTTACTGCAGTATGTTCTTTGGTGTTCACGTTTTCGAAATGGCAAGTAGCATTTTGCACATCCACATCAAAACAACGTTCGTCAAAATGTATGCTGATGTTTGGATTCTCATCTGCCAATTCCATGAGTCGCTTATTTAAGCCTCCTCTCGAAACTGAATAAATTGCTTCATCCTCTTTCCCGTAAGCTTGATATTGCACATCACCATTTATTTGGTGAATTACTCTACCGTACATTGGGATGCCCACTTTGCGTATCTCTTCTTCTAAGCCCATGGCACGTAAGCTATTAAAACCACGGTGACTTAAGGCTAAATTAATTGATCTTCCGCCTACATATCCAGCCTTACGCATGTCCGAACGTTTTTCAAAAATGCTTACTTTATGTCCACGCTTAGCTAAATATTGCGAGAGCAGCGAACCGACTAAGCCGGCACCAATGAGGGTTATATTTTTTTGTGATTCCATGCAGATTGAATTGTGAATTGTAAATTGTAAATTGTTAATTGTGAATTAGGGCACATTGTATTTTGTACTTAGTACATTGTACAACATACAGTGTACCGTTTATTGAGATAAAATCTGTCCAAAGTGATAAACGTCCTCAAACGAGTTATACATTGGAACAGGAGCAAAGCGTAACACTTCCGGTTCGCGCCAGTCGCCAATTACACCTTGCTCGGTTAATTTATCGAATACTATTTTGCCACCTTCTTTGCAAATAATAGAGAGTTGTGCTCCACGATTAGCAGGTTCCAAAGGAGTAATAATGTTGAATTTTTCGAAACCTATTTTTTTGTTTGTTTCTCTCACAATGTATTCCATGTAGGCGGTTAGTTTCAAACTTTTTTCTCTTAAGGTTGATAGACCTGCTTCATCAAATAAATCTAAGGCAGCTCTATGTGCAGCCATGGTTAATACCGGTACATTACTCATTTGCCAACCTTCTGCACCGGGTTCCGGAATGTATCCTTTTTTCATTTGGAAACGAATGTCCTCTTTATATCCCCACCAACCCGCAAAACGAGGTGTGTCGGGGTTTGTAGAATGTTTTTCGTGAATGTAAATTCCAGAAATTCCACCCGGACTAGAGTTCAAATATTTATAAGAACACCACATGGCAAAATCAACCTCCCAATCGTGCAATTCCATCGGTACATTACCCATGGCATGTGCTAAATCGAATCCACAAAATGCACCAGCTTCATGTGCTTTTTGGGTAATTTCTTTTAATGGAAAAAACTGACCGGTGTAATAGTTCACTCCACCCATCATTACTAATGCCAATGAATCTTTGTGTTGTTCTATGGCATCTAAAATATCTTCGTGGCGTAAGGTATATTCACCATCGCGAGGTGTTAATTCTATAATGGCATCATCAGGTGCAAATCCATGAAAACGTACTTGCGATTCCATGGCGTATTGGTCGGATGGGAAAGCTCCGCCTTCCATAATAATTTTATAACGAACTTTAGTAGGTCGATAAAAACTGACCATCAATAGGTGTAAATTTACTGTAAGCTGGTTCATGGCTACTACTTCAATAGGTTTGGCACCAATTAATTTCGCCAAGCTATCTTTTGTAGTTTTTTGGTAATACATCCATGGAGTATCTGTTTTAAAATGTCCTTCAACACCGTAAGCACTCCAATTATCGAGCTGCTTTAAAATGTAATCGCGTGTAGCTTTCGGTTGTAAGCCTAATGAATTTCCACAGAAATAGATGGCATCTTTACCTTCATGTTGCGGAAATAAAAACGCCGACCTAAATTCTTTTAAAGGGTCGTTTGCATCTAGTTGTTGTGCAAAGGCTAGTGTATTTTCAAATATCATCTTGGTGAATTATGAATGATGAATTAGGAATGATGAATTAGGACAAGCGTTGCTTTCTTAATTCTTAATACTTAATTCTAATTCCTTTTTTCTATTTTCTAATAATAAAATTCTAAATTCTAATATCTAAATTCTAAATTCTAAATTCTAAAATTCAAACTTGCTTCTGCTTAGCCCCAGCCACTCTAAAGCTGTTCCCGAGTTCAATCGCTCTTTTACTTCATTTGAATATGGCATACTTTCAATTAATTTTCCAGGTTGCAATTCGCCTAATGGGAATGGGTAATCGGTCCCTAATGCTAATTGATTTGGGCCAAATAATTCCATCAAATAATTCATCATTAATGGATCGTGCACCAGGGTATCTATGTAAAATTTATTCAAATAATTACGTGGATTAATTGGGTTATCAACGGCAACTAAATCTGGTCGCACATTAAAACCGTGTTCAATTCTACCAATGGTTGCAGGGAAACTTCCACCACCGTGCGCAAAGGCAACACGTAGTTTTGGATACTTTTCAAATATACCACCGAAGATCATAGAGCAAATGGCAAGCGATGATTCTGCAGGCATTCCTACTAACCAGGGCAACCAATATTTTTGCATTTTCTCTTTCGACATCATGTCCCAAGGATGAACAAAAATAGCAGCACCTAGTTTTTCTGCTTCTTCATAAAAAGGGTAGAAGTATGGATCGTTTAAATTCAAATCATTTACATGCGACCCAATTTGTACACCGGCCATGCCCAACTCTTTTATACAACGGTGTAGCTCTTGTACTGCCAAATCTATGTCCTGCAAAGGAATGGTAGCAAGCCCTACAAATTTAGTTGGATATTTACGTACAATATCAGCAATATGATCATTCAAATATTTAGAAACATCCAATGCATCCTTCGCTTTTGCCCAATAAGAAAACATTACCGGAATGGTAGATAATACTTGCACATCTACATGGTGGTGATTACATTCTTTAATACGAACTTCTGCATCCCAGCAATTATCTTGTATCTCTCGGAAAAATTTATCGTCTTGCATCATCCTTGCACAGCAAGGTTTGTGATGGTCTAAATGTATAAAACCACCGTAACCAAACTTTTCCGCCCATCGGGGCATGTGCTCAGGTATTATATGTGTGTGAATATCTATTCTCATGTGCTCGTGTGTTCGTTAATTCGCCAGTTCGCTAATTCGTTATTTCGCATTCGGCGGTTGCATCACATTACCACAATGGTTGCAAACTCTTTTCTCTTCGCTCGAGTAGAACTTTTCCATTACTGGAGGGAGTTGTTTTACGATGTCGGTGAGTTCAAAATATTCTTCGTATAATTTCTCGTTGCAATTTTCGCAGAACCAAATAAAACCGTCTATTTCTTTGTTTTCGCGAACTTTTTCAATCACCAGTCCCACTGTATTTTCTGGACGTTGTGGAGAGTGTGGTGTTTTCGGAGGAAGTAAAAACATATCGCCTTCGTTAATAGAAATATTTACGGGTTTACCATCTTCAATAATTCGAAGTACCATATTTCCTTCTACTTGTAAATACAATTCTTCACTTTCATTGTAATGAAAATCTTTTCGCGAATTCGGTCCACCAACCACCATCACTATAAAGTTTTCTGCATCTTTATATACACATTGATTTCCTACAGGTGGTTTTAGGAGATGTCTATTATCATCAATCCATTTTTTGAAATTGAAAGGTCTTTGTATAGCCATGGTATAATTATTTAGAGATGGTAAATGTACAATTTGAAAAAGGCATTACAAAGCCCCTAAACCTGCTTTTTTCATTTCCGGATACGCAGTACTTATGTATATTTGAAGAAAATATACGATGGACTTAAATTTAAAAGGTAAAAGAGCATTGGTTTGTGGTAGTACTCAGGGTATTGGCAAAGCCATAGCTATTGAATTGGCTCAATTAGGGGCAAGTATTACTTTATTAGCTCGCAATGAGCAAGCCCTAAAAGAAGTAGTATTGGAATTACCCAATCAGGGTGCACATGAATATTTGGTTGCCGATTTCTCCGATTATAAAAATGTTCAGTTTAAAATAGCTCAGTATTTAGAAAGCAAGAAAATAGATATTTTAATTAATAACACTGGCGGTCCACCGGCTGGCCCAATAACCGACGCAGAACCATCAGCATTTATAGCCGCTTACCAATCGCATTTACTTTGTAACCATGTATTGGTGCAAGCGGTAATACCTAATATGAAAAGCAATAAATGGGGACGAATAATTAACGTAGTTTCAACCTCTGTTCGTCAGCCATTAAAAGGCTTGGGAGTTAGTAACACTACTCGAGCAGCAGTTGCTGGTTGGGCTAAAACATTGAGTTTTGAATTGGCAAAAGATGGCATCACGGTAAACAATGTATTGCCAGGAGCCACAAAAACCATACGATTAGAAAATATTATACAAGGCAAAGCTCAAAAAACACAACATGCAGTAGATGCTATCGAAAAGGAAATGCTCGATGAAATTCCTGCAGGAAGATTTGGTACAGCAGATGAAATCGCAGGGCTTGCAGCCTTTTTAGCTTCTCCGGCTGGTGGATATATAAATGGGCAGAGCATTGCAGTGGATGGGGGAAGAACGATGGCGTTTTAAATTGTTAATTGTTAATGGTGAATTGTAAATTGTAAATATTGCTCCGAAGGAGCTACGAATTATACTCCGTAGGAGTTAAATCTTTTTAGGATGATAAATATTAAAAATTACATAAATGGTGAATTGGTAGAGCCGAGCGGGGGGCAATATTTAGAGAATATTGATCCGGCTACGGGTTCGGTTTTTGCGATGATACCAGATTCGGATGCAACGGATGTGCAAAAAGCAGTAGATGCAGCAAAAGCAGCGGAAGAGGCTTGGGGCAATATGCATTATGAAAAACGCGCATCCTACATAGAAGCCATTGCGAAAGGAATTGAAGCGCGAATGGAAGAATTTGTGGTGGCAGAAAGTTTAGACAATGGTAAACCACTGAGTTTAGCGCGAAGAGTTGACATACCCAGAGCAGTAAGTAATTTCAGATTTTTTGCAACAGCAATACAACAACAATCAACTGAAACACATTTTATGGAAGGAGTAGGGGTAAATTATACCTTACGCCAACCAATTGGTGTGGTGGCTTGTATTTCGCCGTGGAATTTACCTTTGTATTTATTTTCTTGGAAAATTGCACCGGCATTAGCAGCAGGAAATTGTGTAATTGCAAAACCATCAGAAATTACTCCTTATACTTCGTATTTATTATCTGAAGTGTGCAAAGATATAGGATTACCAAAAGGAGTGTTAAATATTGTTCATGGCCTAGGACCTAGGGTGGGCGATGCTTTGAGCAGACATACACTTATCAAAGCCATCTCTTTTACAGGTGGGACTTCAACGGGTAGAACCATAGCGAGTATTGCTGCACCTATGTTCAAAAAATTATCATTAGAACTGGGCGGTAAAAATCCGAACATCATTTTTGCTGATTGTAATTTCGATAAGATGTTAAAAACAACTGTTCGTTCATCGTTCGAAAATCAAGGTCAAATATGTTTGTGCGGATCGCGAATTTTTGTGGAGAGAAGTATTTACGATCAATTTAAAAACGCTTTTGTTGAAAAAGTAAATGAACTCAAAATTGGCGACCCAAATAGCGATGTAAATGTAGGAGCTATCGTTTCTAAAGCTCATTACGAAAAAGTATTATCTTACATAGAAATTGCAAAGCAAGAAGGTGGCAATATATTAACAGGAGGAGAAGCTTATAAACCTGATGGCAGATGTGCAAATGGTTACTTCATAAAACCTACGGTAATAGAAGGCTTGGCATACAATTGTAGAACGAATATGGAAGAAATATTTGGGCCAGTTGTAACCTTAATGCCATTTGATACAGAGGAAGAAGTATTGATGTATGCAAACGCAACAGAGTATGGTTTGGCAGCAAGCATCTGGACAGAAAACCTTTCGCGAGCGCACCGCATGGCAGAGAAAGTAGAGAGCGGAATTATTTGGATTAATTGTTGGTTACTTCGCGATTTACGTACACCTTTTGGCGGCATGAAAAACTCTGGAGTAGGCAGAGAAGGCGGCTGGGAAGCACTGAGGTTTTTTACAGAAGCGAAGAATGTTTGCATAGCGTATTGAGTATTGAGTATGGAGTATTAAGTATTAAGAAAAGGACAGCTTGCAAATTTTAGAAGGTGTTGCCATAATTAACAATTAACAATTCACAATTCACAATTAACATTCAATGATTATAAATTCAAGCAAAGCACCAGAACCAGTAGGTTTATATCCTCACGCAAGGCGAGTGGGCGATTTATTATTTTTATCGGGCGTAGGACCGAGAGAAAGGGGAACGAAAAAAATTCCAGGGGTAGAACTAGACGAAGCCGGAAATATAGTTTCGTATGATATCGAAGTTCAATGCAGATCGGTATTTAACAATGTTAAATTAATTTTGGAAGAAGCAGGATCCTCTTGGGATAAATTGGTAGACGTAACTGTTTTTCTTACCAACATGAAAGACGATTTCAAGAAATATAATGAAATTTATGCAGAGTATTTTAAGGATAATTTACCTTGCCGAACCACATGCGAAATTAATTGTTTACCAACACCAATAGCGATAGAGTTGAAGTGTATTGCAACAATTTAGGTAGCACAACCATAAAAATTCAGAACGCTAAGTACATTTTTATCCTACTTTGTGCTGTTTTTAACTCATATTTTTCATTCTAAACTCAAACCTTTTGTAACAAGCTGGTAAGTGTTTAAATAGATTTTACTTCCGTTTGTGCTTGAGTATAGTTACTTTGTTGTGTACTCATTATGTCAAATCATTCTAATTAGGCATGCATTTGGCATAAATTAATACGTAATAATTGGAAATTGGCATCCGTTAAGTGTTTTATTGAAGTTTATATGGCTTCTAGCAAAATATTATATGAAAGTTAATTTCCCATTATTTAAAAATTGTTCCTAAAAATGGAGAAATACAACAATAGTACATATATTTCATTTCAATTTATAAAAAATAATCTCCTGTTTTTTATATTCATATCATTTATTCTTGCATATTCACCTACTTGGGCACAATCTAAAACAACTTTAAAAAAAAGGTATAATAATAGCTTAACATTAGGAGTTGATGCCGGTCTTTATCAAATAAAAATGGTTCATGTAGAAACAAAGTATGAACAAAAGTTTTTAGAATCATCTACACGAATAAGGCTAGGCAAATATTTCAAGAATGGCTTAAAAATAGAGGCTTCTTACATGTACGGTCTAAATCGTATCGGGCCGATTTTTGATAATACAGATAGCAGGTTAAGCTACATTAGGGTTCATAACACCAGAATTTATATGCTTTCTACAAGCTACGATTATATTTTAAGTCCGTTAGCACGGCTAAACACTAAAATCGGTATTGGCAGCATGACTTTTAAAGAAACCTATGAAGGGAATTTAACAGAAATAAGTGCACGCAATAACTCATCTCAATTATTGAACATCGGAGTTAATTACAATTATTTCTTATCTAAAAATATCAGTACACAAATTGGTGTTGAATACCTTATTGGCAAAGACATTTATCAACTTCCTCTTGGATATATTGGGTTAACGTACTACATAACGAATCCTATCATTACTAGAATCGGGAGAAAATGTCCGGATTTCTTTTAAATGGTATAGAATTGGCATATTATATTTCAAAAAGAATTTATTTATACAACAAAACTACGAATGGACACTAAAAACAAAGATTCTATTCATAATTTTTTAAATAATTAATTCCTATTAAAATATAAAAAATCCCAAATATGGAAAATAGTACTGATTCAATGAAACCAATTTTCAATATTGAAACAAATAAAAAATCAATTGATATTACCTTTTTATTTGTAATTATAATCATACTCATCACCACATTTGCTACTGCATAATAAAGGTCGGCAAATTCGATTTTATGTAAAAAAATTTGCTTAAATAGTTAAAAAGAAACAAACGATTAGTTAAAGAATTGGCAAAAAATGAAATAGTAAATAGACGACCACGTTCTAATTGAATTTCATTTGTAATTCTGCCTGTATAATTGCCTTTAGTTCTCGAGCTTTAGTTAACACCATGATATGAGTACCCGATTTTATCAAATGAAAATCGCTTAAATGTGCATGAGGAAATACTATATCGCAACCTCCATGAATATGTGTAAAATTATCTATTTTAGTATCGTTTTTCCATTGTAAAGAGGCGCGCAACGCCCAGCGTAAAAAGCTAGGCGACCATTTGCTAAACATATCTTTAAACATTACTTTCCATTCAGATTTCATTCCTTCTGGGAATAAGATTTTAAGCCAAAAGTCTGGGTTTGCAATCACTTTATTGGGCATCCATTCGTATAGAGGGAACCATCTAAAAAAGTTAAAATAAGCCGGTTGTTCCGATTTATTTTTGATGGTAGAAATTAAAAAAATGTGTTCTACTTTAATTCTTTTTGAAATTTCAACAGCGAGCATTCCGCCTAAAGAAGTTCCTATTAAAACTACTGGTCTGCTTGTATCTATTTGCTCTATCAGTTTAGCTGCATAATCGCTCATACTATCTTTATCGGCATGCTGAACCCAATTAATATTTTTGGTTTCATAACCATCTATTTGTAAAAACATATAGGCTCTATGATCAGCACCTAATCCGGATATATAATAAATAATCGGAGGGCTATTCATTATCACGAAGGAGAGAGAGAATTTTAGTTAAATGCAATTCATCATTTATATCAAAATGATTTAGGTGTTCAGAATCAACATCGAGCACAGCTATTACTTCATTGTTTTTAAAAAGAGGTAAAACTATTTCAGACCTCGAAGCAGCGCTGCATGCAATATGTCCGGGAAACTGATCCACATCTGGAACGATGATGGTTTTTGATTCTTTCCAGGAGCTACCACAAACACCCTTACCATAAGCAATTCGGGTGCATGCTACTGGACCTTGGAAAGGACCCAACACTAATTCAGTGTTTTTTACCAAATAAAAACCTACCCACCAAAACCCAAATACTTCTTTTAATGCCGCTGATACGTTCG
>JBILKW010000212.1:0-3226 GCA_044376465.1 Sphingobacteriales bacterium
GGTAACAATGCCATTATTATTACAGAAAATGCCGATTTAGATATGGCATTAAGAGCAGTATTATTTGGTGCAGTAGGTACAGCTGGTCAGCGTTGTACTTCTACTCGCCGTTTAATTATAAAAGACAGTATTTACGAGGCTTTCAAAGCAAAATTAGTAAAAGCATACGGACAAATTACCATTGGTAATCCATTAGATACTTCTAACCTTGTAGGACCACTTATTGATACCGATGCAGTAAAAAGTTTTACCAACGCAATTGAGCACGTGAAAAAAGAAGGTGGCAGCATTTTATACGGTGGCGAAGTATTAAGTGGTGCAGGTTACGAATCTGGTTGTTATGTACGCCCATGTATTGCCGAAGCGCAAAACCATTTCCACATTGTACAAGAAGAAACATTTGCTCCAATTTTATACTTAATGAAATATTCGACTATAGAAGAAGCGATGCAAATGCATAACGATGTTCCACAAGGATTATCGTCGGCTATTTTCTCAAACCATATTTTAGAAACAGAAAAATTCTTATCGCATGAAGGTTCTGATTGTGGAATTGCAAATGTAAACATCGGAACTTCTGGTGCAGAAATTGGCGGTGCATTTGGTGGCGAAAAAGAAACAGGTGGCGGACGCGAGTCGGGTTCTGATGCTTGGAAAGTTTACATGCGCAGACAAACCAATACTATTAATTTTGGTACTGAGTTGCCATTGGCACAAGGGATAAAATTTGATATCTAGTCACTAGTCGTTAGTCTTTAGACTGTCTAAAGACTAACGACTAAATACTAAAGACCATTATTCCATATCTTCCATGCTTCTAGCGCTTGCGCATGTAGCATTTCCGAACCATTTTTAGTGGTCGCTCCTTTTTCTTTCATCGATTTTAAAAACAAAGTTTCTTCGGGGTTATAAATTAAATCGATGGCCTTATGGCTGGAGTTAATTGCATTCATTGGGATTGGTGGCATTTCGTTTACATTCGGAAAGGTGCCCACAGGAGTAGTTTGTATAAATAATTTTGTAGATGAAATGAGTTCATCATTAAGTTCTTCGAAAGTAAGTGAATTTTCTTTCTTCGTTCTGTTTACAGTTTTATAGGAAATTCCAATTCTGCCCAACACATATTTCACTGCTTTTGCCGCACCACCATCACCAATAATAATAGCTGTTTTCATATCGGCATGAGCCATGCCTAATAACGATTTTGCAAAACCCCATGCATCGGTATTGTAACCAATTAGTTTGCCATCAATAAATTTAATAGTATTTACCGCGCCAATTGCTTTAGCCGTATCATCTAGTTCTGTTAAATACGGAATGATGCTCTCTTTGTAAGGAGTAGTAACATTAAGGCCTTTGAGGTCTTTAATGTTTTCTATAAGTGCTGGGAAGTCTTCAATTTTTTCGAGAGGGTAATTTTGATATTCGGCATCGAGGATATTCTCTCTATCAAATTTTTTATCAAAAAAACTTTTCGAAAAAGAATGAGAGAGAGGATATCCTATTAGTCCGAATTTTTTCATGTGTTGAAATTATAAATTACCAACCATACTTTCTGGGCGAACCCATTCGTCAAATTGTTCTGAAGTTAACAAGCCTAATTCAATGGCTGCGGCTTTTAATGTTTTATTTTCTTTATGCGCTTTCTTCGCAATTTTTGCAGAATTATCATATCCAATATGAGTATTCAATGCGGTTACAAGCATCAAAGAATTATCTAAATTTTTCTTAATGTCGTCGTAATTTGGAAGAATGCCCACTGCACAATTTAAATCGAATGAAACGCATGCATCGCCAATTAAACGTGCCGAGTGTAATACATTCGCGGCAATCATTGGTTTAAAAACATTTAATTCGAAATGACCTGTGGCTCCACCAACAGAAACTGCCATGTCGTTTCCTATTACTTGTGCACATACCATGGTTAGTGCCTCTGGTTGTGTAGGGTTTACTTTACCTGGCATAATAGAAGAACCTGGTTCGTTATCCGGAATTATAATTTCTCCAATTCCACAACGAGGGCCAGAACTCAACATACGAATGTCATTCGCAATTTTCATTAAGGCAACTGCCGAACGTTTTAATGCTCCCGATAATTCTACCATCGCATCGTGTGCTGCCAATGCTTCGAATTTATTAGGTGCAGTAACAAATGGATATCCCGAAATTTCTGCGATTTTTTTCGCTACTAATTCTGCGTAACCCTTTGGTGCATTTAATCCTGTACCCACTGCGGTTCCGCCTAATGCCAATTCTTTTACCATTTCTAATGCATTGTTTAATGCACGTACGGAATTGGTAATTTGTTGTACATAACCCGAAAACTCTTGACCTAATGTTAAGGGTGTAGCATCCATAAAATGAGTACGACCAATTTTTACCACGTTCATGTATTCTTTAGATTTCTTTTCTAACGTATCTCTCAACTGCAACATGCCGGGTATGGTAATTTCTACTACCTGTGTATAGGCTGCAATGTGCATAGCCGTTGGGTAAGTATCGTTAGATGATTGTGATTTGTTCACATCATCATTCGGGTGCAAAATTTTATGCTCATCTAATAAGGTTCCACCACGTAGAACGTGTCCGCGATTCGCTACCACTTCGTTCACGTTCATATTACTTTGAGTGCCCGAACCTGTTTGCCAAATTACCAGAGGAAATTCGGCGTCTAATTTACCAGTCAAAATTTCTTCGCACACTTCTGCAATTAATGCAGCTTTGTCTGCCGCCAGCACTCCCAAATCTTGGTTGGTTAAGGCCGCTGCCTTTTTCAAAATGGCAAATGCACGAATAATCTCTATCGGCATTTTGTCGCCAGGGCCACCTATTTTAAAATTTTGTAAGGAGCGTTGTGTTTGCGCTGCCCAATATTTATCTGCAGGTACTTGTACCTCGCCTAAACTGTCTTTTTCAATACGAAATTCCATGATTCTTATTTTTGTCGTCGCAAATTTAATAATTTTTTCAGCTAATTATGAAGATAGTATATCATCTGAAACACTTGTAAATCAAACTATTCTAACAATTTTTCATAAATGTGGATAAATCGCGACCTTCTACATCCTTTAAGGAGTTTAACTTTGATGTATTATATTAAAAAAAATTATAAATCAATATGAACATGAAAAGAATCATTTCTCCCCTACTGCTAGTTTTTGCTATTGTAATGATGGCATCTTGTGTAGTACCTAAGAAGAAATTTTTAGCGATGCAACATGAAAGA
>JBILKW010000213.1:0-3209 GCA_044376465.1 Sphingobacteriales bacterium
TCAATTTTAGTAAAGGTAAACCAAATTGGTACCCTTACCGAAACCATTGATGCCGTAAACATGGCGCACAAAGCAGGCTATACCTCGGTAATGAGCCACCGCTCTGGCGAAACCGAAGATTATACCATTGCAGATTTAGCGGTAGCCTTAAACTGCGGACAAATAAAAACTGGATCCGCATCACGCTCAGACCGGATCGCGAAATACAACCAGTTGTTGCGCATAGAGGAAGAGTTGGGGGCAAGTGCGAACTATGGTGCAGCAAGCTTTAGGAAATTGTAAATTGTGAATTGTAAATTGTCAATTGAATTTAATAATTAAACAATTATTGCCACAAACCTGCATTTATCATCCTTAATAAATGCGGGTTTTTTTATTTTAATTTGATTATGTAATTTTTCGATAGTTTATTTGTATAATAAAATAAAGATTTGTGATGAAGGATAATATAATTAGAACAAAATCGTACAAGTTAGCAGTTGATATTGTAAATATTTACAAAGACATAAAGGCTAAACACAATGAAACTGTTATTTCTAAGCAGTTATTAAGATCAGGAACATCCATAGCATCAAATGTAAGAGAGGCAATTGATGCACAATCTGGAAAAGATTTCATTAATAAATTTTCAATATCTCAAAAAGAGGCCAATGAAACTATGTTTTGGTTAGAATTATTAAAGGATACGAATTTTATTGAAGAAAAAGTTTATGAAAAGTTTCAAGACGACGCATTACATGTGTATAAAATAATTACCAGAATAATTATCACTAAAAAAAACAATTTAAAAAACTAAATTTGCCCCATTAACAATTAACAATTAACAATTGACAATTCACAATTAACCATGATCCAACGTATCCAGACCCTCTACCTCTTCATCGCCTCAATCTCGTTGGCACTTATGTTTTTCTTCCCCATTTATACCTTTTCAGAGAAGCAAACAGATGCGAGTGTTAAAGAAGTAAAATTAACTATACAGGGGAGGTTCGAAAAAGATTTCAGTACGAATGAATTTGTAATTACGAAACCTAATTATGCAAAAAGTTTAATGGTATTGGTTATTGGCTTGGCTTTTTTTGTGGCTATTTTCCAATACAACAACCGAGTAAGGCAATTGCGTATTGCTAGGTTAATGATCATTGCAATTTTTGCATTCATCATCACCTTGCTTTCATCTGCTTATAACACGGTAAATGCCGAAGGAGTAAGTAACATAGTTACGGGCATGGCCGTCATCTTCCCGAGTGTAAGTATCGTGTTCGCAGCCCTTGCTGCACGTGCCATCAAAAAAGACGAAAATTTGGTCCGCTCTGCAGATCGCCTTCGTTAGTCGTTCACGCAAAGAACGCTAAGCCCTGCTTTCTTGGTATAATCGTAGCATATGATTTTACGATTATACGATAATTAGAAAGCCACCTTCTTGCACTCCATAACCATTTTGCACCCACTATCACACCAGCACACCAGCACACTAACAACCCCTCCTCTGCGTCTCTCCCCCAATTAATTAACTTAAACATAATATTTAAATTCTTTTTTCATATTTTAGTTATATAGATTTGACTAAGTATATACATAACTCTATTTATAATTATTTAAGACACCCAATATGAAAAAAATTTTTACACTCACATTAATTATGGCATTAGCTGGGATGGCAAGTGCGCAGATTAGTATTTCGAATGGAACTACAGTAACGCAAGATTTCTCTATAGGAGCCTTAGCTACAGCCGCAACACCACCTGATTGGAGAGTTTCAAAAAGCACATCTGCTAGAACGGTTGTTGCCTTTTCATCATCGACTTCGGCTACTGAGCAAGTAGGTGGTAATGGTTTATCTTCATCAGCAACAAATGGAATTTATAATTTTGGAGCTGGACTACCAGCCTCTGCTACAGATCGCGCAATTGGATTTGTCTCTTCTAGTAGTAGCACTAAAAGTGGAAATGTTTGCGTAAGATTAAATAATAACGGTGCAGAAAGTATTTTAAGTTTTACTGTTTCTTATAATGTGGAGAAATATAGAAATGGTACTAATGCTGCTGGATATATGATTCAAATGTATACTTCTCCAGATGGATCCACTTGGACATCGGCAGGAAATGATTTTTTAACATCATTTGCCGCTGATGCTAATAGTGATGGTTTTGTTTCAGCTCCATCTTCTAGTACGAATGTTAACAAATCGATTAATGTTACAGTTACTGCTGGATCAGACTTTTTTTTCGCATGGAACTATTCAGTTGTATCAGGTACTACAACATCAAATGCACAAGCTTTAGCAATTGATGATGTTTCAATAACAGCTAATGCAGCCCTCCCAATCTCTCTCTTAAAATTCGAAGCAACTAAATTAGCGGAGAAAGTAAAAATTTCTTGGGCTACGGCAACAGAAATAAACAACGATAAATTCATCATCGAGCGTTCGGCAGATGGAGAAAATTTTGAAAGAGTTACAGAAGTAAGAGGCGCTGGTAACAGCAAAGAATTGAACGCATACGAAGCAGTAGATGCAAACCCTTTAAAAGGAACTTCTTACTACCGTTTAACACAATACGATTTTAACGGTGAGTTTGAAACATTCGCGCCGGTAGCAGTGAGCATGGAGCATGGAGGATTGAGAGTGGAGCATGTAGCAAGGAGTATACAGCAAGGAGCGGAGAGCATGGAGTTAAGAGTGTTCTCACCATTGGCAAGTAATGCTACTATTTTGGTAAGAGATTTAAGCGGCAGATCCATTTATACAGAAAAACTTTTATTGCAAGAAGGATATCAAAACTTCAATATCTCTACTCATAACCTCGGTCCAGGCATTTACTTTGTAAGTCTAAACTCTGGTACAGAGGTAGTATTGAAGAAAGTAAAGCTTTAATCAAATTTTCTAAAGCTCGCATTTAGATTGATAACATGAAAAAGGTATCTGCATTTCAGAAACCTTTTTCATGTTAATTTACGAATAAGTAATAGTACTCTTCGATTGTATTTTCAATAATCCCCTATTTTTCCATTTGTTGTTTTCCCAATTCGGACCTACACCTCCTTTCTCTAGAATATTCTAAACTTTGGAAGACTTTAATATTCTAATGATAAGAATATTAAAGTATAATTATTTCATATTTTCTAATAATTGATGCATATAACGAATATTTAACATTCATAAACATTCATAAAATATGAATGAATATTCGATTGGCAGCCGTATTGCA
>JBILKW010000073.1:0-10230 GCA_044376465.1 Sphingobacteriales bacterium
GCTACTTAGTAGTATTAAGAATTAAGAATTAAGTATTAAGTATTAAGAAAGTTTCATAGTTCTTAATACTTAATACTTAATTCTTAATGTTGTTTCTACTCCACCGTAACCGATTTCGCCAAATTCCTTGGTTGATCTACGTTACAGCCTCTCATAATTGCAATGTGGTATGATAATAACTGTAGAGGAATAGTTGCTAATAATGGAACTAAACATTCTTCTGTTTCAGGAATTTCTATTACATAATCAGCCATCTTTCTCACTTCCTCATCACCTTCAGTAACTATCGCAATAATTACCCCTTTACGGGCTTTAACTTCTTGTATATTGCTAATTATTTTTTCGAGGATGGTGCCTTTTGTTGCAACCACAACCACTGGCATATTTTCATCAATTAATGCAATAGGTCCGTGCTTCATTTCTGCAGCTGGGTAACCCTCTGCATGTATGTATGAAATTTCTTTTAATTTTAAAGCACCTTCTAATGCAACAGGGAAGTTATAACCTCTACCTAAGTAAAGGAAGTTGTGAGCATCTTTAAAACGCTCAGCAATTTCTTTAATTTCATCATTACTTTCTAATGCTTTTTCAACTTTTGCAGGAATCTCTTCCAACGCAGTTAGCAACTCCATTAGCCTGGTTTTCTTAATAGCGCCTTTTTTCTGCCCGATAGACCAAGCTAACAATGTTAAAATAGTTACTTGTGCGGTGAATGCTTTGGTTGATGCAACACCAATTTCTGGTCCGGCATGTGTATAAGCTCCAGCATTAGATGCGCGAGGAATTGAAGAACCAACAACATTACAAATTCCAAATATGGTTGCTCCTTTAGATTTTGCTAACTCTATAGCAGCAAGAGAATCTGCGGTTTCACCAGATTGTGAAATAGCAATTACAATATCTTTTTCGGTAATAATAGGATTACGGTAACGGAATTCCGAAGCATATTCAACTTCAACAGGAATCCTTGCATAATCTTCAATTAAATATTCGGCCACTAAGCCAGCATGCCAGGAGGTTCCACATGCAACAATTAAAATTCGTTCTGCGTTTTTAAATTTCTCTTCGTATTCATTCAAGCCACTTAAGCCAATAAACCCATCTTTAGAATTTATTCTGCCACGCATACTATCGTATATAGAACGAGGCTGTTCGTAAATTTCTTTTAACATGAAATGTTCGTAGCCACCTTTTTCAATCATTTCTAATTGAAGCTCTAACTCGTGTATATATGGGTCTTGTACAACATTGTCTATGGTTTTAATTACTAAACTATCACGTTTAACAATAGCCATTTCACTATCGTTTAAGAAAATCACATTTTTTGTATACTCAATAATCGGCGATGCATCAGAAGCTATAAAGTACTCTCCTTCGCCAACTCCAATTACCATTGGGCTGCCTTTACGTGCAGCAATAATTTCATCGGGATGATCTTTAGAAATCACTACTATGGCATATGCTCCAACCACTTTTTTTAATGCAATACGTACCGATTCATCCAAGGTTTGTTTTGTTTTCTCTTGGATGTCTTCAATCAAATGAATTAATACTTCAGTATCTGTATCACTTTTAAATACATGGCCGCGCTTAATCATTTCTTCTTTAATCGAAGCGTAATTTTCTATGATTCCGTTGTGAATAATGCTCAGTTTGCCATTGTTAGAAGTGTGTGGGTGAGAATTTCGATCGCTTGGTGCACCATGTGTTGCCCAACGTGTATGACCCATACCTGCTGTTGCATTGGTGGGTTGGTCGGCCACATACGCTTCAAGATCGCTTACTTTTCCTTGCTTTTTGTAAATTCTCATTTCGCCATTTAACAATGCAACACCTGCACTGTCATAGCCTCTGTATTCTAATCTTTGTAAGCCTTTGATAATAATTGGGTAGGCTTCTCGAAAGCCTATGTACCCTACGATTCCACACATGAGCGATAATTTTTAATATATAAAAATAAAAAGATTCTAATTATATTCTAATAAAGTTTAGTGTAAAAAATTCTGAGTTTAATTGGATTGGCAGAATTGACTCCGGCTATTAATGTTCGGCGAGGATTAATTTGTTTGGAGTTATCTTCTATGTATAATTCTTTCAACACCAACTTCTTGTCGATCATAAATTGTATTGAACGTGTCAGATCTATTTTATATTCTTTTTTTATACTGTTGTAAACCCCAGTATTTAAAAGAGTTTCCGAATTATCCGAGAATCTTCCTTTAATAGCAAATGTAACTATTGGTGCGTAAGGGCTTTCGGAGCCGCTTAAGGGTTTGAAGATTAACTCCGCCTTGTTAACTGCAATTGCTCCCGAATCTAATAGCCTATCTAAGTTCGGAAATTTCATTTTGGCTCTTAGGCCTGATAATGATTGAACAAAAACCTTATCTCTTCCTAAATTAGAATCGGCTAACTGAGATGCAACTTCTGTGCCCGTATAATCATGCTCATAGCGATTAATATTTGCCGATGCAGAATTAACATTTAACACAAAATTAGTCGTATCTGTTGTTGTTCGGTAATAAAGCACAAGGTAGGATCTGTTGGTGTTTGTTAAGTCGTAAGATAATATTCCACCATCACCAGAAACTCTTGTAGCGCTAAGGTAAAAACCTTTATATGCTGCTAAAAATGCAGAACCGCTGCTTAGATCCGTTTGGCCAGATT
Source organism: Sphingobacteriales bacterium (assembly GCA_044376465.1). Taxonomy (GTDB): domain Bacteria; phylum Bacteroidota; class Bacteroidia; order Sphingobacteriales; family Sphingobacteriaceae; genus CAJBVG01. The sequence continues at coordinate 2,668 of JBILKW010000073.1, forward strand.
TTGCTAATATTTCGTTTCCAAATGAATTATTTAAACGCATTCTTAAATGAGGGTAAATTTTTGCAATGGTGTCTGCTTTTCCTACCCTAATATTTTGAATCGTAATAGAATCATCAGGTCTTGGCTTATAAGACATGGTGCCAATTGGCGTGGATTTTATTTTGAAACTTCTATTAGAATAATATACGGAATCATTGTAAATGTCTTCATCAAGCTGATAAAGCTTTAGGTCAAATCTTGAGCTAGAATCACCGTAGAAACGATCTCCTTTTACAGATGGATAGGCCATTACTAAAACCACCGAGTCTAATACTGCTCCTGTGCCGAAATTAACATTGTTTTTTGGCAATGTTGCCTGAAAAGCAATCGTAGCGATAGTTTTACCGAATAAAGGGTCCTGAAAATCGCCTAATTGATTCCTTAAAAAGTTCGAGGAAATTAAACTGTCATCTTTTACAGAAAATAGTTTAACGGTGTTCGTATCAACAAAGGTGCCATATAAGCCTTCTTCGTTGATTTGTTGCTCCAAGCCGATGTCTCCTTCTTTTTTGCAGGATTGTAAAATAAAAAGACTTATTAATAAGATTAATAAGTCTTTACTTTTAGTAAATTTCATTTATTACCGATAATTAAGCAGTTATTAATTCTTCACTTACTTCTTCGTAAAACTGAACAAAAGCATCGAAATCAATTTCATTGTGATTCACATTCTCTACGATGTTTTTATCGCTTTGCTTAGAAAGAAACTTAATAACGGCACTATCTATGTTTTCGTCTGCCTTAATTATGGCATCAGAATAATTAATCGCATTAATATGCAAAGAGCTACATGAGCCGTCTTTTAATAAAGCGGTGTCTGTTGCCGACATTTCAGGCATCAATGACTTCGTTTTTAGATCTTTGTTTAGTGTTTCAGTAAAACAATTTTCATAAACAGAATACACCACTTTAGTATTCTTAAACATAGGATCTTCTTTATATGAAGTTTTTAGGTACATTGGCACTAAGCTGCTCATCCATCCGAAACAATGCACAACATCAGGCATCCAACCAAGTTTCTTAACGGTTTCTATAGCACCTTTGCAAAAGAAAATCATTCGCTCGTCGTTATCCACATAGAAATTTTCTTTTGCATCTCTGAATATAGATTTCCGTTGGAAATACTCTTCATTGTCTAAAAAGTACACTTGCATTCGTGCAGTTGGTAACGAAGCCACCTTAATAATTAATGGATTGTCGTTGTCTTTTATAACAATGTTCATCCCAGATAAACGAATTACTTCGTGCAATCTGTTCCTTCTTTCGTTAATATTTCCAAAACGCGGCATCAAAATACGGATCTCAAATCCTTTTTCTTGCATTGCCTGAGGTAACAGACGTGTTATTTTCGCGATTTTTGATATCTCCAAAAAAGGAGACATTTCGTGAGTGATAAAGAGAATCTTTGTTTTTGCCATACTGAACTTACTCCTAATCAACAAATTACCGCCCGTAGGCGAAATGATTTGGGAATGCAAATATACAAATAATATTCAATTTTTTCAACAATTAATAACAAAGCCCTTGTTATTCTGATAATTTTTCCAAATTTAGCTCTCTTTTTAAAGACTATTTTGAAAGTTGTAAAAACCTCAAAAGAGCTAGAATTAGTACTCTCGCCTTTACGCTCATCCGCTAAGAAAATTGGCTTCGTTCCTACTATGGGAGCTTTGCACGAAGGTCATATTTCCTTGTTAAAAAAGGCTATCTCAGAAAACGAGCTCGTAATTTGCAGTATTTTTGTAAATCCTACTCAGTTTAACGACCCTAAAGATCTAGAAAAGTACCCGCGCCCAATAGAAAAAGATATTGAACTCTTAGAATCTGCAGGTTGTCATTGCTTATTTATGCCAGAAGTTGACGAAATTTATGGAGAAGACGAAATTTGGGAACATTCTTTTGGTGAACTCGAACATATTTGGGAAGGAGCGATGCGACCAGGCCATTTCAAAGGAGTGGGCCAAGTGGTATATAAACTTTTTAACATTGTTAAGCCTACAAATGCTTATTTCGGTCAGAAAGATTTTCAGCAAACGCTTATCATTAAAAAGTTAATAAATGAATTTCACCTATCCACAACGCTACATATTTGCCCAATTGTAAGGGAGGAAAATGGTTTAGCCATGAGTTCTAGGAATGGAAGGTTAAATGCAATAGAAAGAAACAGCGCAGGCAACATTTATAAAGCACTAGAAAACACTAGGTTAAGCTTGTTAGATGGGATTACTGACCTTCAGTACCTAAAAAAACAGGCCGTAAACATATTAAATACAACCCCAAGTATAAAAATTGAATATGTTGACATCGTAAATCCTGATACGCTAGAAACAATTGATAATATTGGCCAGAATAGCGCTTTATTGATGATTATTGCAGTTAGATTGGGTAGCACGAGGCTGATAGACAATATGTACATCAGGGCCTAATTCTTCAAAATTTGAATTATTATCATACCTTTGCGCCCTATGCAAATCCAAGTTTTAAAATCAAAAATTCATAGAGCAAAAATTACTCAAGCTGAGTTAAATTACGTTGGTAGTATTACCATAGATGAGGTTTTGATGGAAGCCGCCAATATAATTGTGCACGAAAAGGTACAAGTAGTAAACGTAAATAATGGCGAGCGATTAGAAACCTATGTTATTAAGGGTGAGCGTGGCTCGGGTATTGTTTGCTTAAATGGCCCGGCTGCTCGTAAAGCTCAAGTAGGAGATATCGTAATTATTATATCTTATGCCTCTATGGAATTTGAAGCCGCCAAAAAATTCGAGCCCATCTCTATTTTCCCCGATGCTAATAACAGATTAATCTAAGTTTTTGAAAGCAATTTTCCCCATACTGAAATACATCTTATTACTGGCTGTGGCTGTAATTTTATTATGGTTCGCATTCAGAGGGCAAAACATAAAGGAAATTTGGCATCATCTTTTAAATGCAAATTATGCATGGGTGTTGGCATCTGTGCTTGTTTCAATTCTTGCACATTATGTAAGAGGGCTTAGATGGAAAATGCTCATCGAACCTTTGGGTTACAAACCTAAAAGTTCCAATATGTTTCACTCCGTAATGATTGGATATTTGGCCAACTTAGCGGTGCCACGCATGGGTGAAGTTTCTAGATGTGGTGTACTAAATAGAACTGATAAAATTCCACTTAACGCTTTGATTGGCACTGTAATTATCGAAAGAATTATGGATGTGCTATTTTTGATTGGCATTTTAATGCTCTCCGTACTTATAGAATATTCAACTATTCACGAGTTTTTATTTACAAATATTATCAATCCCTTTTTGGGTAAATTTCAAAATGCTTCATCAAGCGTACTTATTTTATTTTTATTGATGTTGACGGGAGCAATTGCAATTTATTTGCTCAAGATCTACCATCGGAAATTATTATCAAATAAAATATACAATAAAATTTGGGGTCTTTTATTGGGTTTTAAAGACGGTGTCTTATCAATTCTAAAACTCGAACAAAAGGGCTTGTTTATTTTTTATTCAATTTTTATTTGGGCAATGTACACGCTTTCTACCTGGATGTGTTTCTTCGCAATTGAGCCTACTTCAAATTTGAGCATGGGCTCAGCTATATTTATTATGGCGGTGGGAGGCCTAGGAATGTCTGCCCCTGTTCAAGGAGGCATTGGAGCCTATGAAGCGGCTATACAATTAGCTTTATTGGTTTATGGTATTAATTCGGCCGATGGCTTAATCTATGCAACATTAAATCATTCGTCTCAAATATTATCTATTTTATTTGTTGGCAGCATCAGCTTATTATTTATATTTATAAACTATAAGAAGAATGAAAATAACAGTTGATAAAAATGAAAAATTGCGATCGAAAATTGTTGGTCGCGAAGAAGCACAAAGTATGCTCAGCATTTGGCATTATATGGGCTTAAAAGTAGTTTTTACGAATGGATGTTTTGATATTTTACATAAAGGACACGTAGATTATCTCTCTAAAACAGCTTCCATAGCCGATAGAATGATTGTAGGACTAAATTCCGATAAATCAGTAAGCGAAATTAAGGGGCCTAATAGGCCGATACAAGATGAGCGTTCGAGAGCGGAAATAATGGCATCTTTGTTTTTTGTAGATGCGGTAGTATTATTTGACGAAGAAACGCCTTACGATTTGATAAATTTTTTAAAACCCGATGTATTAGTCAAAGGAAGCGACTACAGCATTGATAAGATTGTAGGAGCTGATGTAGTAATTGCAAATGGAGGTAGAGTTGAAACAATGGACTTTACAGATGGTTATTCTACTACTAACATAATTAACAGAATTAAAAACACTAAATAATTTTTTTTATGCATTTCGAACTTTCAGAAGAACATTTAATGATTCAACAAGCAGCGAGAGATTTCGCCCAAAATGAATTAAAGCCTGGAGTAATTGAGCGTGACGAGCATCAAAAATTTCCTGCAGAACAAATTAAAAAATTAGGAGAGCTTGGATTTTTAGGTATGATGGTAGATCCAAAATACGGTGGTGCGGGCTTAGATACCATTTCGTACGTTCTGGCAATGGAAGAATTATCGAAAGTAGACGCTTCTGCATCGGTAGTAGTATCGGTAAACAATTCATTGGTATGTTATGGATTAGAAGCATATGGTACCGAAGAGCAAAAACAAAAATATTTAGTGCCGTTAGCTACTGGTCAAAAAATTGGGGCGTTCTGTTTATCGGAACCAGAAGCAGGTTCGGATGCAACCATGCAACGTACTACCGCCGAAGACAAAGGCGATCATTATTTATTAAACGGAACTAAAAACTGGATTACCAACGGTGGTAATTCAGAGTACTACATTGTAATTGCACAAACAGATGTTGCGAAAGGACATAGAGGTATTAATGCAATAATTGTAGAAAAAGGAATGCCAGGTTTTGAGATTGGTCCGAAAGAAAACAAATTAGGTATTAGAGGTTCGGATACTCATTCTTTAATGTTTACAGATGTAAAAGTTCCAAAAGAAAATAGAATTGGAGAAGATGGATTCGGCTTTAAATTTGCAATGAAAACATTGGCAGGCGGACGAATTGGAATTGCTTCGCAAGCTTTGGGAATTGCATCTGGTGCATATGAATTAGCATTAGCGTATTCTAAAGAACGTAAAGCTTTTGGTACTACTATTTCTAACCACCAAGCAATACAATTTAAACTTGCCGACATGGCAACAGAAATTGAGGCAGCTAGATTGTTGTGTTTAAAATCGGCATGGTTAAAAGATAAAAAAATGGATTATGCACAGCTGAGCTCTATGGCAAAATTATTTGCATCAGAAGTGGCTATGAAAACAACCGTTGAAGCAGTACAAATTCACGGTGGATATGGATTCGTAAAGGAATTCCATGTAGAGCGTTTAATGCGTGATGCTAAGATTACTCAAATTTACGAAGGCACTTCTGAAATACAGCGTATCGTTATTTCGAGAGAAATTCTTAAATAGTCGAATTTGCGAACAAGCTAGAAATCGAATTAACGAGTTTGAGATAAACGAAAAAAGCCCTGATGATTTACTAATCTCAGGGCTTTTCTCTTTTTTGCTAATTCGCAAGTTCGTCGATTCGCTAATTCGTTTTATCGTTTCTTCAGTCCTTCTGCTGCTTCTTTGTGAGTAATACGCTTACCATCTTTAAATGGAACAACGTAGGCATCTTTAACTCCCATTCTTCGAACATCCTCTTTAAACTGATCAGCTTCAACAAGTGTATAAAACAAACCTAAAGTTAATTTATTCATCGAGTTTTCTGTTTCTACACTAAACGATTCGTCACTAGTAGATTTAGCTTTAATATTATATTGTTTGTAAGCACCTAATTGCACTCTGTAGTAATATCCTTTAGCTGATGTTGGTTTTGAATTAGCCGCTCCTTGTTCTGCTAATAATTGCGTTTCTAATTGAGAAATCTTGGCATTATTTACATTTATTAAACTTTGCAATGAGTCTGAAGCTCTCTGTAAATTCTTGATTCGCAAGTCTAATGTTTTCTTATCTTTTAATTTACTTTCGTAATTCATTTTCATGTTACGAATTTCCATTGGCTTCATCTTGCGATAGATTTTTAATTCTTTTTTTAATTTTTTCTTATCATTAGTACTCTGTGCAAACGTAAATACAGGAGTAATACTAAGAACTATTAAAATAGTTAAAACTCGAAATGCTTTCATCATTATTTGTTATGGTTTATTCTGCCAATATATAAATATTTATGAGATTTATTAAAAGGTTTAGTAACTTTATCTACTCTAGATCTATTTAAATGAGGATTTTATATAAATTTCACATTCAGGTAACAACATTTTTTTGTGTCGTTACTTTATTTTCATGCTCATCCAATAATAAAAACAACATTCAATCTGGCATATGGAGAGCAGTATTATTGAACAAAGACAATGTTGAAATCCCCTTTGTGTTTGAATTGAAAAACAACCAAGGGAACTATTCCATTGAAATACATAATGCCGAAGAACGATTACTGGTAGACGATTTAAAAATTGTTGGCGATAGTTTAAAAATTGTGATGCCTTTTTACGATTCGGAATTTGTACTTGGCTTACATTCTGATTCTATGATTGGTCGTTGGACGAAGAACTACGAAAATTACAAAATGGAAATGCCAGTTAAGGCATACTACAATGTTCAAGAACGATTTAACGTTGTAAACAGAAAACAAAATTCAGATTTTGTTGGTACTTGGAGCAGTACCTTTGTTTCCGACGATGGTAAAGATACTTCTACTGCCATTGCCGAAATACGCATGGTCGACAATAAAATTGTAGGAACTTTTCTATCAACAACAGGCGACTATAGGTACTTAGAAGGATTGTCGGATAGCAACAAACTTTATTTATCGGCCTTTGATGGTTCGCATGTGTATTTATTTACAGCAGAAATTGCCAATAAAAATACAGAGCTGGTAAATGGCGAATTTTATTCAGGTTACAAGAATAAACAAAAGTGGTTTGCCAAATACGACCAATATGCAAAACTACCCGATGCCGATAATTTAACTTTCTTAAAAGATGACTATGACGAAATTGATTTTGAATTTAAAAACATTGAAGGCGAACTTATTTCTCTAAAAAATGATACATACAAAAACAAAGTAGTGCTTGTTCAAATAATGGGATCGTGGTGTCCAAATTGTATCGACGAAACAAATTACTTAGTTCCATTGTATAACGAAAATAAAAATAAGGGCATCGAAGTTATAGGCTTGTGCTATGAGCGAAGCGAAGATTTTAATGCCGCTGCAAACAATGCAAAAAAATTAAAAAACAGATTATCGATTCCATACGAACTCTTGATTGCTGGAACTAATAAAAAGGGAAACGTAAACGAGTCGCTTCCAATGTTAAAAAACTTCATAGCTTTTCCAACCCTAATAGTTATTGATAAAAAAGGCAAAGTGAGAAAAATACATACGGGCTACTCTGGTCCTGCAACCGGGAAACATTATGTAGAGTTTAAGATGGAGTTTGAAGCGTTTGTGAAAAAACTATTGAT
>JBILKW010000074.1:0-10227 GCA_044376465.1 Sphingobacteriales bacterium
AAATTGCTCTTGCAGCTTCTAAAACTTGCTCTGGTGTGAGATCGCTTAATCTAACATTTGCTGCTTCACCTAATACTTCTTCAACACTTTCAATTTTATCATCCGATGCTTTTGTTGATAATGGTTGCGATAATTTACAACCATCTCTGTAAAGTGCATTTGCTTTTAATCCTAATTCCCAACTTAATTGGTAGCAATCTTTAATCTCATCAACATTAGCCTCATTTGGTAAGTTGATAGTTTTAGAAATAGCTCCAGATAAGAATGGTTGTGCTGCAGCCATCATTTTAATATGGCCATGTGCATGAATGTATCTTACTCCAATAGTTCCACAACGATTTGCACAATCAAAAATTGGATAATGTTCTTCTTTTAAGTAAGGCGCGCCTTCCGTAGTCATGGTTCCACAAACATATGTGTTTGCTTCGTTTATCTGTGTTCTGCTGAAGCCTAATGCCTGTAATAAATTAAAGTTTGGTGCATTGTATTGCTCTGCTTTAAACCCTAATCTCTTCATGCAATCTTCGCCTAACGACCATACGTTAAATGCAAAGCTAATTTCGAATGCAGACATCATGCCTTTGTCTACTCTTTCTAAATCATCTTGAGTAAATCCTTTGGCTGCTAATGAATCAAAGTTAATATGTGGTGCACCTTTAATAGTTGCATATCCTTTTGCATAGTTAATGATGGCATCAACCTGATTTTCATCATATCCTAAATTTCTTAAAGTTGCAGGAACCGCTTGGTTGATGATTTTGAAATATCCACCGCCTGATAATTTTTTAAATTTCACTAAGGCAAAGTCTGGCTCAATACCTGTGGTATCACAGTCCATTACCAAACCTATTGTACCCGTTGGAGCAATTACAGTTGTTTGAGCATTTCTGTACCCGTGTTTCTCTCCTAATTCTACTGCTTTGTCCCATGCATTACATGCTGCAGATAATAAATAATCTGGGCAGTATTTAGGATTAATTCCTGGAGGCGCGATTTCTAAGCCTTCATAAGCATCAGTGGCATTGTAAGCTGCATACCTATGATTACGCATCACACGCATCATGTCATTTTTGTTCTCTTCGAATTTTGTAAATGGCCCTAAGTATTTCGCCATTTCTGCTGAGGTTGAATAAGCAACACCCGTCATAATAGCAGTAATAGCTCCACCAATTGCACGACCCTTATCACTATCATAAGGAATACCTGCAACCATTAACATAGAACCCAAGTTTGCGTATCCTAAACCTAAAGTTCTGTATTCGTATGATAATTGTGCTACTTCTTTTGATGGGAATTGTGCCATCAATACAGAAATCTCTAACACCATTGTCCATATTCGGCAAATGTGCTCAAAACCTTTTACATCAAACTCTAATGTATCTTCGTTAAAGAAATGACGTAAGTTTATTGAGGCTAAGTTACATGCTGTATTATCTAAGAACATGTACTCCGAGCAAGGGTTGGAAGCATTAATTCTTCCGCCTTGTGGACATGTATGCCATTCGTTAATAGTGGTATCATACTGTACTCCTGGATCTGCACAAGCCCAAGCTGCAAAAGCAATATCGTCCCATAATTTTTGTGAGGATACACTGCTTATTTTCTTGCCATTTGTACGACCAATTAAATCCCAATCCGTTCCATTCTCTAATGCACGGAAAAATGAATTAGGTATACGTACAGAGTTGTTTGAGTTTTGTCCTGCAACTGTTCTATATGCTTCACCTTCGTAATCTGATGAATATCCTGCTGCGATTAATGCAGCAACTTTTTTCTCTTCTTCTACTTTCCAGTTTACAAAACCAACAATTTCCGGGTGATCTAAATCTAAACATACCATCTTCGCCGCTCTACGTGTAGTACCGCCAGATTTAATTGCACCAGCTGCACGGTCGCCAATTTTCAAAAACGACATTAAACCTGATGAATGTCCGCCGCCAGACAATTTTTCACTTTCTCCACGTATGCGAGAGAAGTTTGTACCTACCCCCGAACCGTATTTAAATATACGAGCTTCACGAACCCATAAATCCATAATACCACCTTCATTTACTAAATCATCATCTACAGATAAGATAAAGCATGCGTGTGGTTGTGGGCGTTCGTATGCCGATGTTGATTTTTCTAATTGCTCTGTTTCTGGATTTACAAAGTAATGACCTTGTGGCTTACCTGTAATTCCGTATGATGAGTGCAAACCTGTATTAAACCACTGTGGTGAATTTGGTGCTGCTAATTGTCCAACTATTGTATATACTAACTCGTCATAAAAAACGGTTGCATCTTCGTCTGTTGCAAAGTATCCGTAGCGCTTACCCCAATCCATCCAACAATTTGCCATACGATGTGCAACTTGTTTTACTGATTTTTCCGAACCTGTTGTTCCGTCGGCTAATGGTACACCCGCTTTACGAAAATATTTTTGAGCAAGAATATCTGTGGCTACTTGCGACCAAGAGGCGGGAACTTCTACATCGTTCATTTCAAATACAGCATCACCTGCTGGATTACGAATTACCGAAGTTCGCTTTTCATAGGTAAATAGATCGTAAGGACTCTTTCCTTTTTGAGTGAAGTAGCGGTCTAACTTCATTCCTTTGCCTTTTAATTCTTTCTTGCTCATTGTAATATTAATATTTGTTTTAGTTCTAGTTATACATTAAAAAAAGTATAGGGGTTTTTCATCAAATTTAATAGACAGTAATGGGTGCTTAAAATAGTGTTTTCCACATAGTTCTTAAGAAAGCACACTCACATGAAGTAAAATGCTATAAAACGAAGAAAACCAAAGTTTTAGCCCTGTGGAAAACTTTGGTTTTCAATATTTTTTCAAGAAAAATCAAACAAAAGTTCGACTATTCTATAGTGCTTATTTTTATAGTGTTTGTACGGCCACTTCGTCCAATTGGCGTGCTGGCAGTATTAATTACAGAGTCACCTTTCTTCACTAGCTTGTGTTGCTTAAGAATTCCGTTCACATCCTTCATGGTTTTGTCTGTACTCTCAAACTTATTATAATAAAAACCTCTTACCCCCCAAACTAAACTTAGCAAACAAAGCAATGATTTATTGGACGTAAAAATAAAGGTTAATGCTTTTGGTCTATGGCTTGATATTCTAAAAGCTGTATAACCAGAGTGGGTCATGGATACAATTCCTAATGAATCGTTTTGCTCTGCTAATATACAAGCGGTATAACATATACTGTCTGATAAAAAAGTTGAAGAACGTTTATGAGGTGCATGCATTTGCATGTATGGGTAGCTCGACTTTTCAATGTTCCTAATAATTACCTGCATGGCTGTAATTACTTCAACAGGGTATTCTCCTACAGATGTTTCTCCGCTCAACATCACTGCGTCTGCACCATCTAATACAGAGTTTGCCACATCATTCACTTCAGCTCTCGTTGGGCGTGGGTTTGTAATCATGCTTTCCATCATTTGTGTAGCAATAATTACAGGCTTCGCGTGCTCCATGCATTTTTTCACAATTCTTTTTTGAATAATTGGAACTTCCTCCATCGGGCACTCTACCCCTAAATCGCCCCTTGCTACCATTACTGCATCTGTTGCTTCCACAATTGCATCTAAATTTACCAATGCTTCTGGTTTTTCAATTTTTGCAATTACTCGCGCGTTTGAACCCCGCTTTTTTATAATTTCTTTTAATTCAATAATATCTTTCGCTTCACGTACAAATGATAATCCTATCCACTCAACATTTTGCTTCAAAATAAAATCTAAATCTTTTAAATCTTTTGGTGTTAAACTCGGTATCGACACCTTGGTATCTGGTAAATTTACACCTTTGTTTGATGATAATATTCCACCGTAAATTACTTTTACTTTTACAGCATCTTTTTTGTTTGTACTAATTACTTTGAATTGTAATTTACCATCGTCTAATAAAATGATTTCTCCTGGTTTCACATCCTTCGGAAAAGCTTGATAAGAGATGTATACCTTCTCTTCATTACCTATACAAGGCTTCGTAGTCATTAATAACTCTTGGTTTTTTTTCAAAAAAACTCTGTTATCAACCATTTCACCAACACGAATTTTTGGTCCTTGCAAATCGGCTAAAATTCCAACGTGTAAATTGTGTTTTTTATTTATCTCTCTAATTGTAGTAATTAATTTTGCAAGATCTTCATGTTTACCATGAGAAAAATTAATTCTACAAATATCCATTCCTGCTTTAATCATTTTTAATAATACTTCTTTTGATGAAGATGCAGGTCCTAGCGTTGCAACAATTTTAGTTCTATTATGATATATTTTCATAAATATGGATTTTGTAATACTCAAACATAAGATATTTTTTTTAATAAGTGTACTTATTACAATAAGTATTAAGTATTATGCATCAAGTATAAAGCTTGTGAAGTGAAAATCAAATTAAAAGAAGAATAGATTTTCTTTAGATTTTAAAGAATAAGGGTCGATTGGGTAGGCAGTTTGAACCACGTCAATCTTATTTAGCATTTGGATGAGCTCTTTTTGGTCTTCGGATAATAAACTTTCAGTGCTCAAAATAAAATAATCACTTTCTTTCATTTCCGGAACTAGATAAGAATTACCACTCTTATTACTTAAAAAATAGAGCTCATTTTCTGTGTTTTCCTGGCTGTATTTATAGCAAGAGTGATAAGATTCTTCACCAAAATCACTGTAAATCAGCAGGTCATCTATTCTAATAAACCTTACCGGCAAATGGTTATTAATAAACCAGCATAAGCGGTAATCTCGGGAAGCCGAACTGATACCAATGATAGAAATATCATGGTTATAATCAACTCGTAGTATTTTCTTAGTCAAATGCTTAAAATTTATTTGTCAAAATTAATAAAAAAGACTACTATTGAGCTAGAAAAAGCATGGACAGGCACTTTACAGCCACAAAAAATTTATTTTTTGTTATTTGTTATAATATCTTTTTCTTTGCACAGAATTATTAAAACCTAAATATTAAAATTATGTCAGATATTGCATCAAGAGTAAAAGCAATTATTGTAGAGAAGTTGGGTGTTGACGAAAGTGAAGTAACGCCAGAAGCAAGCTTTACCAACGACTTAGGTGCCGATTCACTGGACACAGTAGAATTGATCATGGAATTTGAAAAAGAATTTAACATCGCTATTCCTGATGAGCAAGCAGAGACTATTGGTACAGTAGGACAGGCGGTATCTTATTTAGAGAAGAACGTTAAGTAGTAGTAAACTTAACTTACTTATGGAATTAAAAAGAGTAGTAGTTACAGGTATTGGAGCACTGACTCCACTGGGGAATTCTGTTCCTGAGTTTTGGAAGAATTTAGTGGATGGAGTCAGTGGTGCCGATATTATTACTCACTTTGATGCCTCAAAATTTAAGACTCAGTTTGCTTGTGAGGTAAAAAATTTTCAAATAGAAAATTACCTCGACAGAAAAGAAGCTAGGAAACTAGATCCATTTGTTCATTATGCATTGGCATCTACAGATGAAGCTGTAAAAGACGCAAATATCGACTTCGAAACCTTAGACCGCGATAGAGCGGGAGTAATTTGGGGTTCGGGTATTGGCGGATTGCGCACATTTATAGATGAAGTAACCAATTTTAATGCAGGTGATGGTACCCCTCGTTTCAATCCCTTTTTTATTCCCAAAATGATTATTGATATTGCTCCAGGGCATATTTCAATAAAATATGGTTTGCGTGGCCCAAACTTCGCAACGGTATCTGCATGCGCATCGTCTACAAATGCCATAATTGATGGATTTAATTACATTCGTTTAGGAATGGCTGATATGATCATTTCTGGAGGTTCTGAGGCGAGTGTGAACGAAGCTGCAGTAGGTGGCTTTAATGCCATGCATGCATTATCAACACGCAATGATTCTCCGAAAACAGCTTCACGTCCTTTTGATTTAGACCGCGAAGGATTTGTATTAGGTGAAGGTGCCGCTACTCTTATTCTAGAAGAATACGAACATGCGAAACGTCGTGGTGCAAAAATTTATGCAGAGTTAGTGGGTGGCGGTTTATCAGCAGATGCAAACCACATTACTGCTCCACATCCTGAAGGATTAGGTGCCAAAAATGTAATGAAAAATGCTATGCGTGATGCTAAAATGGCACCCGAAGATATTGATTATATTAACGTTCACGGAACATCTACACCTCTTGGGGACATTAGCGAAACAAAAGCGATTATTTCTTGCTTTGGCGAGCATGCCTATAATTTAAATATAAGCTCTACCAAATCAATGACAGGGCATTTGTTAGGTGCAGCTGGTGCATTGGAAGCAATTGCTTCTATTCTCTCTGTACAAAACGACATCATACCTCCAACTATTAACCACTTTACAGACGACCCTCAATTTGATCCCCGTTTAAACTTAACATTTAATAAAGCTCAAAAACGTATAGTTCGTGCTGCATTATGTAACACCTTCGGATTTGGTGGCCACAATGCATCCGTAATTTTCAAGAAAGCTGAATAACATCTTTTTTGAAAAATATATTGTTGGTTTTGATGCTTGTATAGTACCGTTAATTATTGTGTATGCCAATAGGTGTTTTAAAACTCTATACTTCCCCTTATAAAAAAGAACTAAAAGCGCTTAGCAATATTTTAGGATTTATTCCTGGAAATTATTCATTGTATCGTTTAGCGTTAAGACATAAATCAGTTGCAATTGACACGCATAAAAAAGGCGTGAAAAATAGCAATGAACGTTTAGAGTTTCTCGGAGATGCCATACTAGGCTCAGTTGTAGCAGAGGTATTATTCAAAAAATTTCCTTACAAAGACGAAGGCTTCCTTACCGAAATGAGATCTAAAATGGTCAACAGATCTCACCTCAATCAATTATCGAAAAAAATGGGAATTGCTGAAATGATTTCCTATGATGCAAAATTACACAACCAAGGAAATAAAAACTCGTCACTTTTTGGAGATGCTTTTGAAGCTTTAATTGGTGCCATCTATTTAGATAAGGGATACGAGTTTACTCGTCGTTTTATAATCAATAGAATTTTAACCCCTCACGTAGATATTGATCATTTAGAACATACCGAATCTAATTTTAAAAGTCGTTTATTAGAGTGGGCTCAAAGAGAAAGCAAAGAAATTTTGTTTGAATTAATGGATGAAAAAAGTCATGGTCAGTCTAGACTCTTTACAGTTCGTGTATTAATTGGCGGAGAGGAAATGGGAATTGGTCAAGACTTCAGTAAAAAAAATGCTGAAAAAAATGCAGCTGAAAAAGCATGTTTAGCATTAAATATACTCATATGAGAAAATTTTTTGGAGCCTTATTTATTGCATACGGATTAATAGTCTTTTTTTCGGTAATGCTATTGGTATTACCTTTTATCATTATCACCTCTTTTATACCAAATAAATACGGCGCAACCATACCTTTTTTCTTTCTAAGGGTATGGGCAGCTCTATTTTCGATTTTATGTTTGTTCTTTTACAAGGTAAAGGGAAGAGAAAAAATTGATCAGAATAAACCCTATATATATGTTGCAAACCACGGTTCTTATCTTGATTCTACTTCAGTAGTTTTAGCCACTCCAACTTCGTTTAAACCATTAGGTAAGATTGAAATGTCGAAAATACCTATGTTTGGTTTTATATACAGTCGTGTAGTAGTGATGGTTGATCGAAGTACTAAAGAGAGCAGATCTGCAAGTGTTGAGAAACTCAAAGAATTACTAAAACGTGGCATTTCTATTTTAATATTTCCGGAAGGAACCATGAATAGAACTCCAAATCATTTAACAGATTTTTACGACGGTGCTTTTAGAATAGCCATTGAAACTCAAACCCCAATTGCTCCCTTTGTAGTAATAAATGCTAGAAATTTAATGCCTCGTAACAACCCATTAACGATTAGACCAGGTATAATGAAAATAGTTTTTTCTGATCCAATAGAAGTAAATACCTATACCTTGGATGATCTTGAAACACTGAAACAAAAAGTGTATAAAATTATGGAAGAGTTGATTATCAAAAATCAATAATTTAATGCTCATCATGCCAAAAGTTTTTCGAGTACACTTAGCTTTATTTATTGTTTCGTTAATATATGCCGCAACATTTAGCATCGCTAAAGAAGTGATGCCAGTCTTTGTAAAACCAATGGGTTTAATAGGTGTACGTGTTTGGGGTGCAATTATTTTACTTTGGATAACCCACGCAATTTTTGTTCGTGAAAAAATTAGAGATCAAAAAGATTATTTTGAATTAATGAAATGTGCAGTGTTTGGAGTTGCTGCAAATATGTTATTATTTTTCAAAGGCTTATCCATTACAACACCAATTAATGGTGCAATTTTAATGGTAACCACCCCATTGTTTGTAGGCTTTTTTTCTTTTTTTATTTTGAAAGAAAAAGTGAGTGCATTAAAAATTATAGGTTTAATGTTAGGCTTAAGTGGTGCATTACTTTTATTGATTGGTCCTACCTTATCCTTTTCATCGGCAACCTTAAGCGGAGACGTAATGGTGATGTTAAATGCAATCATCTATTCGTATTACTTAATTATTGCAAAACCACTGTTACACAAATACAATCCTATTACCGTTATAAAATGGACATTCTTATTCGGAGGAATTATGATATTACCCTTCTCTATTCCGGAGCTGCAAGAAGTGAACTGGCAAGTAATACCTAGTAACATCTGGGCTAGCATTGTATTCTTAATAGTTGGTGCAACGTTTTTAACCTATTTATTAAATGGATGGGCATTAAGGCATGCAAACTCTTCTTTAGTGGGAGCATATATTTACTTACAACCCATATTGGCCTCTATCATTGCAATTATATTAAGTAAAGATGAACTTACATGGCAAAAAATTGTGTTCGGTTTTTTAATATTTGCTGGTGTTTATTTGGTTAGTTTGCCGGCTACATTCCCTCTCCTTCGGCGTAAAGATTAATTAATATTATTATTTATATCTTTGAAAATTAAATCAATAGGTATGTTGAAATCAATGACCGGTTATGGTCTAGCAAGTACAGAGTATTTACAGAAAAAAATTACGGTTGAAATTCGTTCTCTAAATTCTAAATTTTTAGAGCTGAATATAAAACTTCCAAGAAGTTATTCTGAAAGAGAGAGCTTAATTAGAAATGAGGCTACTAAAGCAATTGAACGCGGCAAAGCAAATGTTAACATTAGCATTGAGCAATCTGACGCCCAAGAAAGTTCTTTATTAAACAAGGATAAATTTAATGCTTATTATAAACAGCTTACCCAACTAGCAAATGAACTTGGTGCAGATACTTCTCAGCTATTTCAACAAACACTCTCTATACAAGATGTTTGGTCGGTACAAGAACAAAGTTTGAATGAAGAAGAATGGAAAGTTATTTACCATACCTTTTTAAAAGCATTAGAAAACTTTAATCAATTTAGAACAGATGAGGGTAAAACTTTATCAATCGATTTAGAAAAAAGAGTTTTACTAATTTTAAATGCGATACCTGAAGCAGAGAAATACGAAAAAAACAGAATCCCGGCTATTAAAGATAAATTAGATGCTGTGTTGAAAGAAGCCGTTGGTTCCGATAACGTAGATAAAAACAGATTAGAACAAGAGCTTATCTATTTTATAGAAAAATTCGATATTACAGAAGAAAAAATAAGATTAAAAACACATTGCGATTATTTCTTCCAAGTAATGAAGGAGAAAGAAGCAAATGGCAAAAAACTAGGTTTTATTTCTCAAGAAATTGGAAGAGAAATAAACACACTTGGTTCTAAGGCCAACGATGCGGCAATACAAAAAATTGTTGTGGGCATGAAAGATGAGTTAGAAAAAATAAAAGAACAATTGTTAAATATTATTTAATAAATAAATGAACAAGCAAGGCAAACTCATTATATTTTCTGCACCATCTGGCGCAGGCAAAACAACAATTGTTCATCATATATTAAAAAAATTTCCGAACATACAATTCTCGGTTTCAGCTACTACACGTACATTGAGAGGAGAGGAAGTAAATGGCAAGGATTATTATTTTGTATCGAAAGAAGAGTTTTTACATAAAGTTGCCAAGCACGAATTTATAGAGTTTGAAGAAGTGTATTCTGGTACTTTTTATGGTACATTAAAAAATGAATTAGCACGAATTTGGAACGATGATAAACATGTAATTTTTGATTTAGATGTAGAAGGTGGCTTACGTTTAAAGAAAAAATATGGAGAACATGCAATTGCCATTTTTGTAC
>JBILKW010000214.1:0-3198 GCA_044376465.1 Sphingobacteriales bacterium
CTAACATTACTTCGTGTTGGCACATAAATTTAATCGCATCGTCTACTTCTCCAAGTACAAATAGATTTGAATTTTGATAATCAAAAAAACGACTCGGAGTATGTTTACCTGCAATATAAATTGAAAAATCACTCCGTTTTGAAATAAGTTTTGGAAAGATAGACTTAGTTAACCAACTTACCGCTTCTTGGTTGGGCAACCAATTTAAAGCACCTAAGTGAAAAAAGGATTTTGCAATTGGCTTGACATCTATGTTTTTAAAATTATCTAAATCAACGCCTGCGGGCGACACAAAAATTTTTACATCCCTAAAATATGTTTTAAAAAACTGAGCATCATCATTTGTAATAGGAATAATTACATCAACTTTTCCAGGAACTTTGGATTCAAATTCCATCAAGCGTTTGCTAAGTAATTCTAAATACCATTTTTTAATCCCACTTGCTGATGCTGCTAAACGCGACCAAATTTGCGATTCAATATTATGCGCTCTATAAGAAACTTTAGCTTTAGTAAATTTTCTTATAGTATCTAAATATGGCAACATAAATAACCCTTCAATTTGGATTAAATCGTATTGTGAAGTTAACAACAGTTTTTTCAACCTCTCCATAACTACAGATTGAAAAAATCGTTCTATGTTATAGGATTTATTACCGAATAAATTCAGAAAAGCATCCAAGGGCTTAATTGAGGTATCTACATTAACATAAATTAAGCTCCCATTTTCATTAAAGAACGAAGGAATTTTTGTTGGTTCCACAAAGTGCTTAAGGGTATTGAGCGAAAAAACATCCACCCTATTTCCTGCTTCTTTCAATCCTTTTATCATATTATGAATAGCAATGGCACCACCATCCGTTAAAGGATATGGAATACGATTGCAAAGTAAAAGAATCTTCATTTTTGGGTTCTATTTATTTCGGCAAAATTACTTTTTTTTAGCCGCTAATTTCTTGAAAAAGTTAACATAAACATCCAAATCAAGAAGGGTGGAATCTAAAGTAGCTTTACGAGTAATAAATACACCTATTGGAGTTAAAACAAAGCTCGCCATCCACATTCCTTGCCATACTGGCACAACTCCCTGCCTGGCCATTTTTTCGCCTGTTATAGAGAGGATATGGAAGAAAATAAAAAAGAAAATTGAAATAACAATAGGCATCCCTAAACCACCTTTTCTAATTATGGCTCCTAGAGGAGCACCAATAAAGAACAAAATCATACAGGCAAAAGAAAGGGTAAACTTCCTGTGGTACTCGATTAGATGTCGTCTTATTTTTTCATTAAGATTAGCTTGATCAACTTTAGCGGTTTCTGTATAAGTTGATATATTTCTGATGGTAGAAAAAGCTCTTCCAATAATTAAATTTCGCTCGGATGCTTTAAAATTATTAATAATATCAGCGTTTAATTCTTTTTTTTCAGGAAGTATAGAACTATCAAGTTTCATATGCTTATCCATGGATGTGTACATCGCATAGTTCTGTCGGAAAAATTGTTTATCGCGGCCTAATCTTGTTTCCAAAGAATCTTCATAAAATCTGAGCTGTTTGAGATTAAGCATGGTGTAGTGATCTTTAAACAACGCTTCGTCGGTTCTATTAAGTTGAAAGTTCGACAAATCAAATTTTACTTCGTGTTGAATAAATTTCACACGAGTTAATTGTTTTCGATCGTTAATGGTTCCCGGCACACCACTTTCTTCGTAACTAATGCCATTATAAAGTTCTATCACTAAGTAACGATCATTATCTGACTTTAACATTTTACCACTATCGGCCATTAACACATTCATATTCCCGTTATTAGATGAATGATTATAAATCACAATGTTTTTCAAATAAGTCCCATCTTTATCTTTATCACCTATGCGAATACTGTACCCATCAATCCCGTTATAGAATTCGCCAGGTTTAATTGCGAGCGAGGGTTTTTGATTTCGAACATCCCACATAAGAGCACCCATTTTTAAATTTGCAAAAGGCATGGCAATGTTCGAGAAAAAAAATGCACCTATACTTATTATCATTACGATATTAATGAGTGGCATCATGATCCTTCGTAAGGAGATACCAGAAGATTTTAGTGCTACCAATTCATAGTGTTCACCGAGGTTCCCGAATGTCATGATAGAGGATAATAGAATAGCTAGCGGCAAGGCCATCGGAACTAAGGTAGAAGAAGCGTACATCATAAGTTCAAGCACCACATACCATTCTAGCCCCTTACCTACCAGATCATCGATGTACTTAAACAAGAATTGCATCAACAATATAAAGATGGCAATAAGAAACGTAAGGAAAAAAGGCCCTATAAAGGACCCTATTATTAACTTATGTACTTTTTTAAATTGAAACAGCATTTTATGCACCTAGTACATGTATAAGATCATCAACTTGATTGTGCCAAATCATTTTTTTGTCTTCTAATTCAGATTCAAATGCAAAATCAGTTACAGAAAGTGCAACATCACCCGTTAATTCATCTTGTAAAATTTCGAATTCAAGATAAGAAGAATCTTCTTCGTCCCATTTAAATCTTACTAATTTATTTTCACGATTAGCGACCATTTTCGCTCGAAGTGTCTCATTGTCCCAAATAAACTGGTAATACCCATCTTTGTATATCACATCGTCAGCAAACCATTCTGCCAGCCCATTGGGCGAGCTTAAATAGCTGAAAAGTATTTTGGCTGAGGACTTTAGTCCAAACTCCAAAGTTATTTTCTGTCTATTTTTTTCTTTCTTCTTCATTCTTATCTGCTTAATGTGAATATTATTATCAATGATTTTTTTAAAGAAAAACAATTTCTTCTATATTTGCAAACCAATTAAAAAATGGCGGGGTAGCTCAGATGGTTAGAGCGTAGGATTCATAACCCTAAGGTCGGCAGTTCGATTCTGCTCCCCGCTACAAAGCAGCACAAATTGTGCTGCTTTTTTTTTGTACTAGTCGTTGGTAATCTGAAAATAGAAATTAGAAAATAGTTCCGCCACTTCACTCAACGTTTCTGACTCTCGACTCTTCGACATTTCGGATTTTCGGTCTCTCGGCCTTTCGGATTATCGGTCTTTCTGATTATCGGTCTCTCGGATTATCGGTCATAAAAAAACCCCGTCGACGAATACACGTGACGGGGTTTAATAAAGATTGGCGACGACCTACTCTCCCACATTTTACTGCAGTACCATTGGC
>JBILKW010000215.1:0-3186 GCA_044376465.1 Sphingobacteriales bacterium
ATTCCTTGTCATTTTTAGAAAGTTTAGATGATAAAATAAGAGATAAGCACCCTAACTGGAATTTTTATCCTATATCTTGGAACGGAAGTAAATCAAATAAATTAAAGGTTTTGTTCTCAAAAATAATTTATAAATTTAATACTTACTTTGCATTTAATGACGACTATATTCAATCAACTTCTAATATTTTAATAAATGCTACATTAAATATTAAAGCTGATTTATACATTGCGCATCATCCGAGTTTACTTCCTGCAGTTGCAAAAGCCGCTCATAAATACAAGGCTAAATTTATATATGATATTGAAGATGCTTTTCCATTTGTAGATCAGGAAAATTTTCTTTCTAACCCAAATAAAGATATTGTAAATATCGAAAAAAAATACATAAATGAAGCAGTTTTATTGAGCACTGCGAGCCCCTTATATGCTAATCTTTATAAGAGTTTATATGACTTAACTGTTGAGCCAATTAATTTGCTAAACGTGTTTAATGTTAAACAAAATGAGCCAATTGAGTTTAAAGATCGAAAAGATTTATCTAAAACATCTTTATATTGGTTTTCGCAAACTGTTGGTTTAAATAGAGGTTTGCAAGATGTATTCAACGCAATAAACGAATTAGATTCTTCAAAATACGAGTTACATATAAGAGGAAATTGCAAAGAAGATGTTAAATATTATTTATTAAGTTTAATCACAAATACTCAACAACTAAAAAATATATATTTTCATGAACTTATTTCCAATGATGAATTAGAAATTAGAAATGCAGAACACGATATTGGTTTAGCACTTGAAGCACCTAATAGTCTAAACAGAGATTTATGTATCTCTAATAAAATTCTAGATTACATTAGTAAGGGATTAATGGTTGTGGCAACCAATACTAAAGGTCATAGTTATATATTATCGAAATTAAATGCAAATAGTTATTTGTACGAGCCAGGTAATGTTCAGAAATTAAAAAGTATACTTTCAGTTTTAATAAATAATACTGAAGAAATATCTAATTTAAAAAGTAAAAGTTTAAAATTGGCAGAGGATAAATACAATTGGGATACACACTCTTTGCCTTGGTTAGTAGAGCTAAAAAAATTAATGCAATGAAAAAAGTATTAATTATTTCACCATTCTTTCCACCAATTAATTCAGCTGATATGCAACGCATACGCCAAAGTTTGATTTATTATAATGAAAACGGATGGAATGCTGAAATAGTTACGGTTGATCCTCAATATATTGATATACATAAAGATGAAAATTTGGTACAAACCATACCTAATGATATTTTAGTACATAAAGTAAAAGCTTTTAGCATAAAAATTACCAAGAACTTTGGATTAGGAAGTATAGCATATAGATCAATGTATCAATATTGGAAATATGTTGACAGGTTGCTATCTTCAAATAAATTCGATTTAATATTTTTCTCCACTACCGCATACCCATTATGTGCATTAGGTCGGATATGGAAGGCAAAGCATAAGATACCATATATCATTGACATGCAGGATCCATGGAGGCCCGATCATTACTTATCTTTACCAGAAGATAAACGTCCGCCTAAGTTTTGGCTATCTTTTAGGCTAGATTCTATTTTAGAAAAATTTAGTATGGCTAAAGTAGATGGCTTAATGTCTGTTTCCCAGACTTATATTGATGTATTAACAGAGAGATATAAACAATTGAAATTGATTCCACATGCTGTTATTCCTTTCGCCGCTTATAAAATAGATGTTGAGGTAACCAGGTCGATTTGTATTCAAAATAATTATTTTGATAAGAAAGATGGAAAATTTAACATAGTTTATATTGGAAGAGCTGGATACGATATGGTTTTATCAAACACATTATTTTTAAAAGCGATTAAAAAAGGTCGAGATCAATTTGAGGAATTTAAAAATATAAAGATATTTTATATTGGTACTAGTTATGATAGTACGGGTAAAGGTATAAAAACTGTTGAACCTATAGCCTCTCAATTGGGATTGATTGATTGTGTAGAAGAATTTTCTAATAGAATTCCTTACTTCCAAAGTTTAAAAATATTAAGTGAAGCTGATTTTTTATTTGTACCAGGATCTGATAATATTGGTTACACAGCATCTAAAATTTATTCATATGTATGGTTAAATAAACCACTGTTAACTTTATTTCATTCGAGCAGTAGTGTAAACGATTTTATGAACGATTGTAACGCAGGATTGAGCTTAAATTTTGATACGGAAAGGGAACAAGTTATAATTGAAAAAATTATAAACTATATTCAATTAGCATATACAAATAATCACACCAATAAAATAAATTGGAGTAATTTTGATAAATACACATCATTTAATACAACAAAATTGCAAACAGAATTATTTCACAAGACATTAAATTAAAACATGGGGTTATTTAATATCATTTATTATATTATTAAACATCCTATTTCTAATCATTCAAAAATTAGGTCCGTATTGAGGTTTTTTTGGTGGCAGTTGAGATCTTTGTTCACCAATAGAATATATTTACATCAGTTTACTCAACATTCTAAATTGTTGATTGCAAAGGGCATGACCGGTGCAACCGGGAATTTATATTGTGGTTTACATGAGTATAGAGAAATGTTGTTTTTACTTCATTATTTGCGTAAAGATGAAATATTTATTGATGTAGGTGCAAATATCGGTAGTTATTCGATTTTGGCTTCGGCAGAAATAGGTGCAATTTCTTATAGTTTTGAACCCTTAGAAAGCACCTATAATCAGCTTAAAGAAAATGTTAATTTAAATAACATATCTGCTAAAGCAATTATATATAACCTAGGTTTAGCCTCTAAACCTGGTGAATTGTTTTTTTCAGATGAATTAGATTCTTCAATGAATCACGTTCAAAATTCCAAAAGTATTTCTGTTGATTCTAAACGAGTAGAGGTTTCAACGTTAGATTTAATATTAGGGAACCTATCAGCTTCTTTACTTAAAATAGATGTAGAAGGTTTTGAATATGAAGTTTTAAATGGTGCCAATGAAATTTTAGGCAATAAAAGTTTAAAAGCAATTATTATTGAACTTAATGGTAGTAGTAAAAATTATGGATATTCCGATGAAGAGATTAATGCAACATTATTATCTTATGGATTTAAATCATATACGTATAATCCATTTGATAGAAAATTAATAGCAGCGAAATTAAATGATTT
>JBILKW010000004.1:0-28182 GCA_044376465.1 Sphingobacteriales bacterium
TGGCACTCAAAACAGAGCACAACTGTTGGTTAAAGAAAAAGGTATTATTGCTGGTGTATCCGTGGCCATAAGAATATTTCATCGTTTCGATCCAACATTAAAAGTTACTACTTATTTAAAAGATGGAGATCCGGTTAGTTACGGGCAAGTAGTTTTAACCGTAGAGGGTAGTGCGCACAGCATTTTAAAGGCAGAACGTTTGGTGCTTAATATAATGCAACGAATGTCGGGAATCGCAACCTATACCAATAAAGTAGTGAGCATGGTGGCTCATACCAAGTGCAAAATATTAGATACTCGAAAAACTACACCAGGCCTCCGTTTCTTAGAAAAAGAGGCAGTGCTAATTGGAGGAGGCTTCAATCATAGATTCGGATTGTATGATATGATTTTGATAAAAGATAACCATATTGATTATGCTGGCGGAATTACACAAGCCTTGCGAAACGCTAAACAATATTTAATGGATACAAATAGGGATTTACCCATAGAAATTGAAACTCGTTCCTTAACAGAGGTAGCCGAGGCCCTATTAGAAGGAGGATTTTATAGAATCATGTTTGATAATTTTAGCATAGATGATTTGAAAAAAGCAGTGGAAATGGTAGGTAATTCATACCAAACGGAAGCCTCAGGTGGGATAACCATACACAATGTTGCGGAATATGCAGCTCATGGGGTGTCTTGTATTTCAATAGGTGCGTTAACACATTCTGTTAAGTCTTTAGACCTAAGCTTAAAAGCCAATTAAAACAGTCTTTTAATTCAATATATTCATAAATAAATACTTATTCGCTAATAAAAACACTATTTTAGAGCAACAAACCATGCTATCAGTTAGTACTTCCATAGCGCTCTTGGCATCGTATTTATACGGTTCAATTCCTACTGCAATTTGGATTGGAAAAGCTTTTTATGGCATAGACGTTAGAGAATATGGTAGTGGAAATGCCGGTGCAACGAATACCTTCAGAATTTTAGGAAAAAAAGCAGGGATACCGGTCTTAATTATTGATATTTTAAAAGGATTTACGGCAACCAATCTGGTATATTTTGTAGGTAATTATATTCCTGGATCCGTCCCATTTGCTAATTTACAATTAGTGCTGGGTATTACAGCAGTTATTGGGCATATCTTCCCAATATTTGCAGGATTTAGAGGAGGTAAAGGCATTGCTACATTGTTCGGAATGATATTAGCAGTACATCCAGAAGCCTCTTTAATTTCTTGCGGTGTATTCATCATGGTTCTTTTGCTAACAAGGTATGTTTCATTGAGTTCGATGTTTGCAAGCTTTATGTTTCCGGTAAACATTATTTTATTTTTTAACGAAACTACTACTAAAACCCAACTTTTATTTGCAATATCTGTTTGTATATTGGTGATGTTTACTCACCAAAAAAATATAGAACGTTTACTTAAAGGGAAAGAGTCTAAAGCGAATATCTTTAATAAGAAAAATGAAGCTCCTAAATAAATGAGCTTTGCATAAAAGAATAATAAATAGTATAAAATGAAAAAACACCTCTTCTTGGTAACAATTCTTGTTACCATCATCACACTTAATGTGCAAGCTCAAGAGCTAAAGGTAATTCCGTGTACAACTCATGAGTATATGGAAAATGTACAAATGAAAGATCCTCAATTTGTATTAAACCAACAACTTTTAGAACAAGAGTATCTAGAAATGATGCAAAGCGGACATAAGAAAGGACAAAAAGTGAAGAGGATTATACCAATAGTATTCCATATTTTTCACAACAATGGAGTGGAGAATATTGCTAAGGAGAGAATTTTGGAACAAGTTGAAATATTGAATAAAGATTTTCAACGCCTAAATGCAGACACGAATCTTACGAACCCAATTTATAAATCGATTGCTGCAGATTGCGAGATAGAATTTAGGTTGGCAAAATTAGATCCTAATGGCAATTGTACTGATGGAATTGTTCGTGTACAAACGGATTTAACTTATGATGCTGATGATAATATTAAAGCGGTTAGTCGTTGGCCAAATAATAAATATTTTAACGTTTGGGTAGTAGAAAGTATTAGCGGTGCACCGGCTGGAAGTGTGATTTTAGGTCGATCGCAATTTCCGGGTGGAAATAATTTAACAGACGGGGTACTATTAAAATACAGTGTTTGTGGAAACACCACAAATTTTAATAATTACGGTAGAACGTTAACACACGAAGTTGGGCATTCGTTGAACCTTCGCCACATATGGGGTGATGGTGTTTGTGCTACCGATTTTGTAAATGATACGCCACCACACGGAGCAGCGAATGATGGTTGCCCGCAGAATAAAGTTTCTATTTGCTCTGGAAATAGAATTGAAATGTCAGAAAATTATATGGATTATACCAACGGCTCTTGCCAGAATATGTTTAGTGCAGGACAAAAAGCACGTATGGATGTAGTTTGGAACGGTAGTCAGAATAGCCGCTCTAATTTATACTCATCTGCTAATTTAATTGCAACAGGAACTAACGATGGTTATAACGCTTTACCATGTGTACCCTTGGCAAATTTTTATCGAAAACAAGAAGGTTGTACGGGTTTAGCGTATTCATTTGTTGATTATTCTACACGTGCAGATGTAACCTCTTACTATTGGGAGTTTGAAGGCGGCAGTCCAGCAACATCTACAGATAAATCACCAAGTGTTACGTATGCCACAGCAGGTTCATTTGATGTAAAATTAAAAGTAACAAATGCTAGTGGTTCAGATAGTTTAGTGAAACAAAATTTTATGAAAATATTTGAAAATATTTCTACTAGAACGTTGCCTTATGAACAAGATATGGAAGATGCAGGCAGTTTCGAACAAAATATCTATAACCGTGCTGATAACAAGTCGTTGTGGTTAAGAACCACATCAGCAGGATACAATTCTGCTTCATCAGTATATATGAAATTCCACGCTATTTCTGATGGTAGAGCGAACGCATTTTTATTACCCACAATTAATTTAGTTGGAACCACAAATCCTGTATTGAGTTATTATTATGCCTATGCACAACGATCATCGTCTTCTCTAGATCGATTAACCATTGGTATTTCTAGAAATTGTGGTTTGTCGTTTAATACACTTAGCAATGTAACAGGAGCTGCATTGGCAACCTCTGCAATATCTTCAGCAGAATTTGTGCCAACAAATTCCTCGCAATGGAAACAAGTGCAAGCTTCTTTAAGCGCATACACAACTGAAGACAATGCACAAATTAGGTTTTTAGCAACTAATAATGGTCCAGGTAATAATATTTATATTGACAATATTAGCGTCAGTGTAACTTCAGGATTAGAAAACTTAATATTGAATAACCTAAATTTAAACGTTGCACCAAATCCATTTTCGAGCAACACAAAAGTGATGTTCAATTTATTGTTTACGGCAAATGTAACAGCCGACTTGTACGACGTTTTTGGTCGTAAGGTGGTAAATGTATTTGATGGCAAATTAAATTCAGGCAGGCAAGAGCTAAGCATTGATTCGGAGTATACTGCTACATTGAAATCGGGAGTATACTTATTGCGATTAAGTGTTGATGGGGTGGTAAAGACGGAGAGAGTTGCGTTTGGCTTGTAGGTTTTCTACGATTATACGATTATAGGAGTGTTTCAAATATTGCTTTTGCTTTAAGTAAACACTCTTCGTATTCTTGCTCTGGGTCGGAGTTTATGGTAATAGCACTCCCAACATTAAAGCATAATTTTTTTGCTTCAACATCTATAAATATAGAACGAATAAGCACATTGAAATCGAAATTGCCGTTTGCTTCTATTTGGCCCATGGCACCAGAATAAGGACCTCTCTTAAATACTTCTTGCTTTTCAATAATCTCCATTGCCCGAACCTTCGGTGCACCCGTCATCGATCCCATTGGGTAGGCGTTTTTAATGGCATCCACAAAATGTATATCCGGTTTTAATTCTGCACTTACAGTGCTTATCATTTGATGTAACTGCGGGAAAGTGTAAATACCGAATAATTCTTCCACCTTAATACTTCCAATAAGAGCAGACTTTGTTAGGTCATTTCGAACTAAATCTACTATCATTACATTTTCTGCTCTCTCTTTTTCGGAGCTAAGTAAAATATCTTTATCTAATTCAATATTAGTAGTTCGTTTAATTGTTCCTTTTATGGGTTGAGAAATTAATTTCGAACCTCGCTTGCATAAAAACCTTTCGGGGCTTGCACTTAGTATGTATAAATTATCAATTTTTAAAATTCCAGAAAAGGGGTTAGGCGATTTATCGTTGAGCTTAAAATACAACTCCACAGGGTTTAGTTCTATGTCGGAAATTTCAAAGGGTATGCAGTAATTCAATTCGTACACATCACCTTCTATAATATGATGTTTAATTTTATTTACCGTTTCAATATATGCTTCTTTATTGATGGCTTGTTGTATATTGAGTTTTTTAGGGAGGATGGGATTAGGAATATTCTCTATCCAGCCTATATCAATACTACTTTTTGAATGTAGTTGATTGTTTTTTTCTTCAAAACTATTTTCAATTTCAAAAAAGAAAAGCTCAGGAAAGTTAATAAATGGAGGGTTCTTAGAACTTAGTTTTTCAACATCGTTTTTTAAATCGTATGCTAAAAAACCACAATAGTTTTCTTCTTTTACAAACTCTTTAAGTTTAGCAAATGCATCTTTTGAATCATACAAACACAATAGTTTTTGTCCGTAACTAAGTTTCCAAGTTATACTGCTGTATTTATCTTTATATGTATTAGAATTTAATAAACAGAAATACTTTTCGTTCTGATCGATGCTTCTAACCAGGTTATTTTTGTTTTCCTCAGTAGAAGGAATACTAAACATGTTTATGAGAGTATTAACGTTTGCAAACGATCTGGCCCTACAGATAAGTATTTAATAGGAACTTCTAATTCTTTCTCTAAATAATTAATATAATCTTGTAGTTTTTGAGGAATCTCGTTAATGGCTCTAATGCCAGTAAGATCTTCGTTCCAACCATCAAGCTCCACCCAAACAGGTTCTGGCTTAATCGTTAAAATATCAAATGGCATGTAATCTATTTTCTCACCGTTCCAAATGTAATGTGTACATACGTTTACTTTTTCAAATCCACTTAGCACATCCGCTTTAGTCATTACCAATTCGGTAACACCGTTTAGCATAATAGCATATTTAAGTGCAGGTAAATCGATCCAACCACATCTACGTGGTCTGCCAGTAGTGGCACCAAACTCGTGCCCAATTCTTCTTATTTCTTCACCTACTTCGTTATCTAATTCTGTAGGGAAGGGGCCACCGCCAACTCGTGTGCAGTAAGCTTTAAAAATACCAATAACACTGCCAATTTTAGAGGGCGCAACGCCTAAACCTGTACAAGCACCGGCAGTGGTAGTGTTAGAAGAAGTAACGTAAGGATACGAGCCAAAATCAATGTCTAACAAAGTACCTTGTGCACCTTCTGCTAATACTTTTTTACCAGCTTTGATATATTCATTCACTAAATGTTCCGAATCTACTTGCTGCATATTTTTCAAGAGTTCTATGCCCTCAAACCAATGTGTTTCGTACTCTTTGTAATCAATATCAATATTGTAATGAGAGAGAATTTCTAAATGTTTATCGCGTAGTTTTTCATAACGCTCTTTAAAATCAGCATGCATGGTATCACCAACACGTAATCCATTTCTTCCAATTTTATCTGCATAGGTAGGGCCGATACCTTTTAAAGTTGAACCTATTTTAGTTACGCCCATTTTGGTTTCGCTTGCAGCATCTAATAACCTGTGTGTGGGTAAAATTAAATGTGCTTTTTTAGCAATAACCAATTTACCAGATTTGATAGGATCGTACCCGTTTTCTCTAAGTTTATCAATTTCTTTTTTAAAAATGACGGGGTCTATCACCACACCATTCCCAATTAGATTAAGTGTTTTTGGGTTAAATACTCCTGAGGGAATAGTATTTAACACATATTTTTTGCCATCAAACTCTAATGTATGACCGGCATTTGGTCCGCCTTGGAAACGAGCAATAAGGTCGTAACCTGGGCACAAAACATCTACAATTTTACCCTTACCTTCGTCGCCCCACTGTAATCCCAATAATACGTCCACTTGCATATTTTAACGTTAATTTGTTGTTTATGAGTTAATTTTAGATGAATTCATACGTTCGCATTTACCTAAAGTTTTTAAGGTGGTACATGCGCCGTATAAATTTAACGAGTGATGAGTAATTTCGAACTTCAATAAATCACCCATCATGGATTGAATTTGTTGTATTCTTGGATCACAAAACTCCACTACTTTACCACAATCGAGGCATATAATATGGTCATGTTGTTTATATCCATAGGATTTTTCGAATTGAGCCATATTTTTACCAAACTGGTGTTTTGTAACCAAATCGCAGGAAAGTAGCAGTTCTAATGTATTGTAAACGGTAGCCCTGCTTACACGATATTTTCTGTTTTTCATGTGTATATACAAAGATTCCACATCAAAATGATCGTTTCTGGAGTATATTTCCTCTAAAATAGCAAAACGTTCAGGTGTTTTACGCAAACTTCTGGTTTCTAAATAAGCTTCAAAAATCTTTTTTACACTTTCAATAGTTTCTTTGCTGGTCATATACCTTTTTGTTCACGCTCAAAATTAAATAAATATTCTAGAATCGTAGAAATAGATATTACGAAGTTTTACACATTAAATGTTTACATTGTTGGCGTCAAATCTGCTCACATTAATTACTCCGTTTACTAACTTCAACTTTTTAATCAAAGTATCGAGGTGCGAAGTATCGTTTACGTATACCATTAAAGTGCCTTCAAATATTCCATCGTCGCTATCAACCGTTATTGAGCGCATGTTCACCTTAAAATCATTCGATACAACTTTCGTAATATTATTTACCACACCCACATCATCCGTACCTGTAAGCCTTATTCCTGTTAAAAAGGCAATTTCTTTTTGTCCGGTCCATTTGGCTTTCACTATTCTATATCCAAAATTGGACATTAATTTAATGGCATTAGGGCAATTGGTTCGGTGTATCTTTATTCCTTCATTTATGGTTACAAAACCGAATACATCGTCGCCAGGAATAGGGTTGCAACAAGGAGATAATTTGTAATCAATTTTATGTAAATCCTCCCCAATTACCAATATGTCAGAGTCTTTACTCTTCACTTGCTTCATGTATTGCTCTAGTCCATCCTTGTCTATTTTATTGGGGCTTTTCTGACTTGTTTTTTTCTCTGCAACTTGGAACTCTCGGAGTTCTTTCATATCAATTTTTCCAAGCGCTACATTATAAAACAAGTCTGTATTGTTTGTATAACCTAAGAAAAGGGCTATTTTATTGATGGTTTTAATGGTATTGGTAAGCTTCAGCGATTTTAATTTCCGATCTAATAACTCTTTGCCGTCTTCTGCAATTTTTACTTTTTGCTCTTTAATTACCGATTTAATTTTCGATTTGGCCTTACTTGTGATAACGAAATTCAACCAATCTTCTTTGGGTTTTTGTTTATCAGAACTGATAACCTCTACTTGGTCGCCGTTTTGTAATTCATGAGAAAGAGGTACTAATTTATGGTTTACTTTGGCGCCAATGCATTTTGTGCCCAGGTTAGAGTGTATTTCGAATGCAAAGTCAAGTGCTGTTGCACCAAATGGGAGTTTTATTAAATCGCCTTTTGGAGTAAAAATAAAAATTTCATCGGAGAACAAGTTCATCTTAAAATCATCCAAGAAATCTAGGGCATTTGCCTCGGTGCTATTCAATACATCGCGTACTTTTTGTATCCATTGGTCGAGCCCATTTTCACTGGTTTGTTCTTTGTATTTCCAATGTGCAGCAAATCCTTTCTCAGCAATTTCATTCATACGCCTGCTACGAATTTGCACTTCTACCCATTTGCCACTGGGCCCCATAACTGTAGTATGTAGCGATTCGTATCCGTTTCCTTTCGGTGAAGAAACCCAATCTCTTAAACGATCTGGGTTGGGTATGTATTTATCTGTAACGATAGAGTATGCCTTCCAACAGTCGGCTTTTTCTGTTTCAAAATTCGATTCTAAAATAATTCTAATGGCAAATAAATCATATACTTCTTCAAAAGGAATCCCTTTAGATTTCATTTTCTTCCAAATAGAATGGATTGATTTTGGGCGGCCTAATATTTCAGATTCTAAACCTAGTTTATTTAACTCATCTTTTATCGGTGTGATGAATTCTTTAATAAACTTAGCGCGTTCTCCTCTGGTTTCATTAAGTTTAGTGGCAATAAATTTATAGGTACTCGTTTCTGTAAACTTCATTGAAAGGTCTTCCAATTCCGATTTTATGGTGTACAAACCTAATCTATGAGCAAGAGGGGCATATAGGTAAATGGTTTCCGATGATATTTTTAATTGCTTATCTCTTGGCATACTATCGAGCGTACGCATGTTATGCAAACGGTCGGCAAGTTTTATTAATATTACCCGAACATCGTCTGCTAGAGTTAGCAACATTTTGCGAAAATTTTCCGCTTGTATAGAACTTGTTTGATCAAAAACACCCGATATTTTGGTTAAGCCATCAATAATATTAGATACCTTTTTGCCAAACTCTCTTTCTATATCTTCGAGAGTAATGTTGGTATCTTCTACTACATCGTGCAACAACGCGCACACAATAGAGGTGGTACCTAAACCAATTTCTTCTGCAGCAATTTGAGCAACTGCAATAGGATGATAAATATAGGGTTCGCCAGATTTTCGACGCATGTTTTTATGGGCTTCTACCGACATTTCAAAGGCCAAACGAATTTGTCGCTTATCACCCTTTTCCATGGTAGGTTTACAGGCCTTCAATAAAGCGCGGTATCGCTTTTGTATTTCCTTTTTCTCCGCTTCTAAATCGATTTTTAACATGCCTAAATGTAAAAAAAATAGTGCTTTTTATAAATGAAAATAATAATAATGTTGATATTTGGTTAATATCTTATGAAGTTAACTCCCAAAATTCTTCTAATTGTATTAATATTAACGTTTTATGGCTTAAAAAGTGTGAATGCACAAGATGTTATAAAACCAATTGGCAAAAATGATACCATCATGCTTCCTGCAATTATTGTTGATGGCGATACTATTCCATACATTTGGCTACCCACCATCAATATTTATACTACCCGTATTTTTAAATCAAAACGAGAGCAAATTAAATATACAAAATTGCGCCGAGATGTTACTAAAGTTTGGCCTTATGCAAAGCTTGCTGGTGTTATGTTTAAACAGTTAGAGAAAGAACTTAACATGACTAATGATAAGCGAGTTCAACAAGCTCTGATAAATAAAACGGAGAAAGAGATTATGGAGAAGTTTGAAGCCGAACTTAAAAAACTAACCGTAACTCAAGGTCGCATTCTTATAAAACTAATTGATAGGCAAACAGGCAACACTTCTTTTAAGGTGGTACAAGATTTAAAAGGGAAGTTCTCTGCTTTTGTTTGGCAATCGCTCGCACGCTTATTCGGCTCCAACCTCAAATCGCATTATGATCCGCTGGGCGAAGATGCGGAGATAGAGAAGATTGTAGTGAGTCTGGAGTAGAATCCGAAAATCCGATAACCCGAAATTCCGAAAGACCGATATTCCGATGAACCTAAAGTTCTGCCTATCGGTCTTTCGGCTTTTCTGTCTATCGGCCTTTCGGATTTTCGATTTTTCGGATTATCGGTCTATCGGGTTTTCGGATTTTCCTCTTCGAAATCACTATCTTTGCAGCTATGAACACAGAACCAACACTGGACATACTAGTATTTGCTGCACATCCTGACGATGCTGAAATGAGTTGCGCGGGAACTTTAATGCGTGCAATTTCTGATGGTAAAAAAGTAGGAATTATTGATTTAACTCGAGGTGAAATGGGTACTAGAGGTACTGCTATAACCAGGGCCGAAGAATGTGCAGCTGCCACCCAAATAATGGGTATACATGTACGTGAGAATTTAGATTTAGAAGATTGCTTTTTTGATTTAAGCAAAGAAACTCAACTGCGCATCATCAGTAAAATACGTAAATACAAACCCCAAGTAGTATTGGCAAACGCAATAGAGGATAGGCATCCAGACCATGGAAGAGCAGCGAAATTAGTACAAGAAGCATTTTTTAAGGCAGGCTTACCAAAAATTGAAACGCATGATGAAAATGGTATTTCACAAGAAGCATACCGCCCCGATTCCTTGTTTCATTACATACAAGATCGGTATATTAAACCCGATTTTGTAATTGATATTACCCCGTTTATTGATCGTAAATTAGAATCGATAAAAGCCTATAAAACTCAATTTCACAACCCAGATTCTACGGAGCCTATTACCTATATTTCCAAACCCGATTTTCTAGAATCCTTAATTAGTGGCAACAGACAATTCGGCAAACTCCTTAAAAACGGTACTTTTGCAGAAGGCTTCACAGTAAATAAAATTATTGAAGTAACAGACATCACCTCTATATTTTAAAAAAACCTCCTGCATACTGTACAGGAGGTTTTTTTATGCTATCAATCAAACATAACGTTGTTGGGACCATAAAGAACGATGATTGATAGTGTAAAGACGTATAAATTAGTAGATTAGTTGTACGTCTATCTTATATTTTTTTATTGTAACTTAAGTTGCATAATTAACACTTTTTTTAGTGGATTTTTGAATTCAGATAACAAAAGACAATTAACTATGGAAATTTTAGGCTACTTATTCTCAATTCTTATTGGCGTTTCACTCGGATTAATTGGTGGTGGAGGAAGTATATTAACTGTACCTGTATTGGTTTATATTTTTAGTGTTGATGCTGTAACTGCAACAGGCTATTCATTATTTATTGTAGGAGTTACCAGTGCAGTAGGAACTGCCACATTCTTCAAAAACAAGTTGGTGAATATTAAAACTGCAATTATCTTCGGAATACCATCTATAGTTGCTGTGTTTTTAACACGTGCATATATTGTTCCTGCCATCCCAAAAGAAATTTTAACGATTGGCGATTTTGTGGTTACTAAAAGCATATTGATGATGCTATTGTTTGCCATACTTATGATTGCGGCATCGTACAGCATGATTAAAAAAGATAAAAAGAAATCGGCAGAAGCAGATGGCCCACAGAAATTTAATTACCCATTAATATTAATTGAAGGTTTTGTAGTTGGAGTATTAACAGGCTTAGTAGGAGCAGGTGGAGGATTTTTAATAATACCAGCATTGGTAGTACTTTCTAAATTACCAATGAAGGAAGCAGTAGGCACTTCTTTAGTAATTATTGCAACCAAATCATTAATCGGATTTTTTGGCGAAGCCAGCGAAGTGCAATTGGATTGGAGCCTATTGCTCTCTATTTCTGCATTTGCAGTAATCGGAATTTTTATCGGAAGTTATTTATCTAAAAAAATTAATGGAGCTAAATTAAAGCCTGCCTTTGGATGGTTTGTATTAGTGATGGGTATTTACATCATCATTAAAGAAACCATGTTTAAATAAATTGAATGTAACTAAAGTAACTAACTATAAAATTTGAGTACCTTATTTTTGAGTAACATAAAAAAGAAAAAATATAATTATGAATATAGAACAAATTTACACCGGATGTTTAGCTCAAGGAGCTTATTACATTACATCAAATGGCGAAGCTGTAATTATTGACCCATTAAGAGAAGTACAACCTTACATGGATCGATTGTCTAAAGACAATGTAAAGTTGAAGTACATTTTTGAAACGCATTTCCATGCCGATTTTGTTTCGGGTCATGTTGATTTAAGTAAGAAAACAGGTGCACCTATTGTGTACGGACCAAATGCAGCATGTGAATTTGAATGTATTTCGGCTACAGACGGACAAGAGTTTAAAGTAGGAAAGTTAACAATTAAAGTATTACACACACCTGGGCATACCATGGAAAGTACTACCTATTTGTTGAAAGATGAAAACGGTAAAGATCATGCAATTTTTAGTGGTGATACTTTGTTTTTAGGGGATGTTGGTCGCCCAGACTTAGCTCAAAAAGCAGCAAGCATGACGCAAGAAGAATTAGCAGGTTTGTTATATGAGAGTTTAAACAATAAGATCATGCCATTGGCTGATGATGTAATTGTGTATCCAGCTCACGGAGCAGGCAGTGCTTGTGGTAAAAACATGATGAAAGAAACGGTTGATACTTTGGGTAATCAGAAAAAAATGAATTACGCATTAAATCAACCAAGCAAAGAGGCGTTTATACAAGCAGTAACAGATGGCTTAACACCTCCGCCAGCTTATTTCGGAATGAACGTAGCGATGAATAAAAAAGGATACGAAGATTTTGAAAGTGTATTAAATAACGGAATGCGTGCTTTAAGTCCAGAAGCATTTGAAATTGCAGCCGAAGAAACATCAGCATTAATTTTAGATACTAGAGATAACGGAGTATTTGCAAAAGCATTTGTGCCACAATCAATAAACATCGGTCTTAACGGAGATTTTGCTCCTTGGGTAGGTGCTTTAATCGTAGATGTTAAGCAACCATTATTATTAATTACAGAACCAGGTAAAGAAGAAGAAGCGGTTACAAGATTAGCACGTGTTGGATTCGATAATCAAATAGGACATTTAGCTGGTGGTGTAGAAGCTTGGATACAAAGCGGTAGAGAGGTTGATTCTGTGAAAAGAATTACAGCCAATGAATTTGCTGCACAAGTAAAAATTGGAGAGAGCAAAGTAATAGACATTCGTAAAGAATCTGAATACGAAGCAGAACATATTGATGAAGCTTACAGCAAACCATTAGCATACATTAACGAGTGGATAAAAGACATTAACCCGAACGAGCATTTCTTTATGCATTGCGCAGGTGGTTATAGAAGCATGATGGCTGCAAGTATTTTGCAAGCAAGAGGCTACCGTAACTTCTCTGAAGTAGAAGGTGGTTTCAACAAAATTGCAGAAACCAATGTTCCGAAAACAGATTTTGTTTGTCAAAGTAAAGTATTAAAATCATAGTGCTAAAAAAATAAAAATGGAAACTACAGAAATGAACTACATGCCAAGAATTGGAGATTTAGCTCCAGATTTTGAAACCCTAACAACTACAGGTAAACTAACCTTATCAGAATATGGTAAAGATAGTTGGGTAGTACTTTTTTCGCACCCCGCAGATTTTACACCGGTGTGTACAACAGAAATGACAGGCTTTGCACTCGAGAAAGATTTTTTTGCAGCTAATAATACCAAATTATTAGGGCTGAGCATAGACAGCATACATGCGCACATTGCATGGGTAAATGCAGTATATGAAAAAACTGGAGTATTGTTTGAATTCCCAATTATTGCCGACATTGATATGAAGATTTCGAAATTATACGGAATGTTACAGCCAAGTGAAAGCGAAACAGCAGCGGTAAGAGCGGTATTTATTATAGATCCGAACAGAAAGGTACGTTTACTAATGTACTACCCATTAAACGTTGGTAGAAACATGGAAGAAATAAAACGTGCATTAATTGCATTACAAACTTCGGATGCTAACTCATGCGCTATGCCATTAAACTGGAAAGCTGGAGAGAAAGTAATTGTGCCTGCCCCTAAAACTGTGGAGACTTTATTAGAGAGAAAAGCAAGTGATTTAGAAATGGTGGATTGGTATTTAGCAAAAAGAAATATATAAAAAATATGGAAAACTTAATAAAAAAAGGAGCTTTCTTAGTCGATGTAAGAACTCCAGCAGAATGGGCCGAAGGACATGTAAACAATTCGGTAAACATTCCTTTGGATACTGTAGAAAATAACATCGACTTATTTAAAGGTAAAGATCAAGTAATTGTATTTTGCAGAAGTGGAAACAGAAGCGGACAAGCAAAAGCAATTTTAGAGCAACATGGTATTGCGAATGTAACCAATGGTGGTACATGGCAAGACATCAAACAATACATTGATTAATAATTAGATTTTTATGGACCATTTGAAAATTTTAATACCCACAGACTTTAGTGTTCAATCAGATTATGCCTATTTAATGGTAAAGAAAATTGAAGAAAAAGTTGATACAGAAATTCATTTTTTACATGTAATGAACGTACCTAGTACGGTAACGATGGATAAAGATGGAAATGTGCAAACCTGTGGTGAAATTGATGTTCAGTACGTATTAAGTCAGAAAAACATTGCAGAAAATAAACTATCAAGTTTAAAAGCTCAGTATGGAAATCAAATACA
This sequence comes from Sphingobacteriales bacterium, assembly GCA_044376465.1. Classification (GTDB taxonomy): domain Bacteria; phylum Bacteroidota; class Bacteroidia; order Sphingobacteriales; family Sphingobacteriaceae; genus CAJBVG01. The sequence goes on from JBILKW010000004.1 coordinate 14,229, forward strand.
TACTCACATTGTGTTTGGTAAAGTTACCGATCAAATAATTTCGTTTTCTGCAGAGCATTCCTTCGATTTAATTGTAATGGGTACTAAAGGAGCATCGGGTATTAAAGAAAAAGTATCGGGTTCCGAAACTCAAATGGTTGCCAGAAAATCTAATATCCCATTACTTTCTTTAATGTGCGATAGATCTGATTTGGTTATTAAGAATATATTGTTTGTACACGATTTTAAAAATAATACTGAACAATACGATCTATCACTCTTAAGAAAGTTTATAAAGTATTTTGATACAAAAGTTCATCAGTTACATATTCTAGATAGTACTAATGAGCTTGAGTCGAGAATGATCTTAGATCAGATGGATGCTCATGCAAAATTGAACGGTATTGTAAACTACTCTAATCATTTATTAAATGATTTTGATATAGAAAATGGGGTGGTACATTTTAATCAAATGCATGAGGTTGACATGGTATGCATAGGCACACATGGCAAGGGAGGCTTGTTTTATTCGAGCGTAACCGAAAAATTAATTAATCACTTATACAAACCAATCATTTCTTTTCAAATAAAATAACATAAAAATATGCCCGAATTTTTAACTAATACTTGGCCTTGGTGGTTCTCAGGTACAATAATTGCGAGTGTAATGTTTGCTTTATTGTTCTTCGGGCAATCATTCGGTTTCTCCTCAAATTTAAGAACCATTTGTTCTGCAGCAGGTTTAGGTAAATCTGTAAAATTTTTCGATTTCCATTGGCGTGGACAAATTTGGAATTTAATGTTTTTGCTAGGTGCAATTATTGGAGGATATATAGCAAATCAGTTTTTCTCTAACGGTATGCCTTTAGAAATTTCTGCTAATACCATTAGCGATTTAAATAAACTAGGCATAGCAGCTCCAATTTCTGTGCAACCTCAAGAGCTTTTTAGCCTCGATGCCATGTTCTCCTTAAAAGGATTTTTAATACTTGCTATTGGTGGATTATTGGTAGGCTTTGGTTCTAGGTATGCCGGCGGTTGTACTTCGGGGCACGCAATTAGTGGTTTATCCGATTTCCAATTACCTTCATTAGTTGCCGTTATCGGCTTCTTTTTAGGAGGTTTAGTAATGACACATTTATTGTTACCCTATATATTATAAATAAAAACATGAAATTATTAAAATTCTTAATCATTGGAATTGTATTCGGGGTAGTAATGGCTAAATCCGAAGCAATGTCGTGGTTCCGCATTCAAGAAATGTTTAGGTTCCAAGCTTTCCACATGTACGGTATTATTGGTACTGCAGTGGTATTAGGTGCTATTGGTGTGTTCCTCATTAAAAAATTTAAAATGAGAGATCTAGATGGTAACCCCATCCTGTTTTTTCCAAAAGATAAAGCATATACAAGATACATAATTGGTGGTTCCATATTTGGTCTAGGATGGGCACTTAGCGGTGCTTGTCCTGGACCTATGGTTGTAAACATTGGCTACGGATATTTATCAATGTTAGTGGTATTTTTCTTCGCAATTGTAGGAACTTATTTATATGGCATTATTAAAAATTATTTGCCTCATTAATTTTTAAAAATATAACTTATTATGAATGACCAATTAAAAAACAATACTAATTCTGATGATTTAAATAAGTCGGCATTTAAGTTAATTAATCAGTTATTACTTTTAAATGTTTTATTAATTCTGATAATTATTGTATTTGCGATTTATTTTTTATTAGCAAATAATAGCAACACAAATACAGAAAATTTACCCTCTGTAGAAAGTGCTGTTGTGCTAAATAATACAACAGAATCGAAGCCTGTAGAAAATTTCTGGACAGCACCATCCATAGAAGAAATTAAAGACACCGAGCAAAAGAAATTAATTGAATATGGTAAAGATATAATTGCACATACCTCGGTATATTTTGGCGCTAAAGGTACTGTAAATGCAAATGCTACCAACGGCATGAATTGCCAAAATTGCCATTTAGATGCAGGTACTAAAGTGTTCGGCAATAATTATTCGGCAGTAGCTTCTACCTATCCAAAATTTAGAGCACGCTCTGGTTCTACAGAAAATATTTATAAAAGAGTAAACGATTGTTTCGAAAGAAGTTTAAACGGCAAGGCGTTAGATACAAGCGCTAAAGAAATGCAAGCCATTGTTGCCTATATTAATTTTTTAGGTAAAGATGTTGCCAAAGGTGAAAAACCCAAAGGAGTAGGCTTTAAAGATCTTGCATTTTTAGATCGCGCTATTGATCCAACAAAAGGGAAAGTAGTGTATGATCAAAAATGTGTTTCATGCCACCAAACAACAGGAGAAGGACTTTTAACAGAAGATAAAACTGCCTTTGTTTATCCTCCACTTTGGGGTAAAAATAGTTATAATGATGGTGCAGGATTATACAGAATGTCGAACTTCGCAAAGTATGTAAAATACAACATGCCTTTAGGTGTAAATCATGAAAACACTCAATTGTCAGACGAAGAAGCTTGGGATGTGGCAGCATTTGTTAATTCACAAAGCAGACCTAAAAAGAACATCAAAAAAGATTGGCCAAACATTGCAGAGAAACCATTCGATCATCCTTTTGGCCCGTATGCTGATGGTTTTACAGAAAAAGAACATAAATATGGCCCTTATAAGCCAATAAAAGCTAAATTAGAACAGCTAAAAAAATCATCAACACAAACCCCAAAAAATACTTAATACAGATGGCAAATAAACGTAGAGATTTCATAAGAAAAGCAGGCATGGTTTTTTCCACTGCCTTTCTTGCAAGTGCTAGCCCTATTACAAGCATTGCCAATTCTGTAGAAGAAATTGAATCGGAATTTGATGATGAAAAAAAGCCTAGTTCTTCAGAAAAAACTACCTTAAGTATTTTACAAACAACAGATGTGCATTGCCAAGTATATCCACATGATGAGTTGTTTTGGGAAAATGGAAAATCGGTATTCAGAAAAACAGGTGGCTATGCACAATTGGCGAGCTATTTGAAAAAAGAAAGAAAAAATAAACACAGCTTTTTAATTGATACAGGCGACATGTTTCAGGGTAGTGAACTATCTGTAAAAACTACTGGCGAAGCTATGGTGCCTATTTTAAATAAGTTAGGCTACGATCTGTATTTACCCGGAAATTGGGAAGTTATTTATTATAAAAAAGCGATGCAGAAATTATTAGGTGCTTTACATGCTCCTAAAGTTTGTGCCAATATGTATCATGATTTAGGCGAGGGTAAAAAAGGCGAATTAATTTTTCCGGCTTACCATGTCTGGAATGTAAACGGAATTAAGGTTGGTTTCTTGGGTTATACTGATCCTTTGGTTCCAATTAGACAATCGCCAAATTATAGCAAAGGCATAATTTACACCAAACCAGAAGATAATATTGCACATTATGTTGATGTATTAAGAAATCAAGAACAATGTGCAGCCGTAATAGTTATTGCACACTTAGGTCTATCTCAGCAAATACATTTAGCAAATAATGAAGTTTGCAAAGGGGTTGACTATATTTTAGGTGGAGATACTCATGAGCGTGTTAGAGTGCCCATACAATGTAAGTACGCTAAAGTTGTAGAACCAGGTGCTTTCGGAAGTTTTGTAGGGAAACTAAACCTAACTTTTGAAGATAATAAATTAGTAAAAGATGAATATGAATTGGTAGAAATTTCTGAGCGTAATTACAAAGCAGATGAAGAAGTTTTATCGATTATAAAACAAAATGAACAACCCTTTAAAGAGGATATAAATAAAGTAATTGGTTATAGTACCATTCCTTTATACAGGTATTTTGTTGTTGAAAATACCATCGATACCTTAATTTTAGATGCCCTCTCTTGGAAAGTAAAAGAAGTAGACATTGTACTTTCTAATGGCTTTAGATTTTGCCCTCCTAGAACCACTCCAGACCATACCGGGAATATTCCTATTACCAACGGATTTGTGTTTGATATGTTACCGGTAGATAGTACCGTGAGAACAGCTGAGGTAACTGGTAAACAAATAAAAGAATGGTTAGAGAAAGAGTTGAACAATGTTTTTGCAAAAGAAGCATCCGAACGTTTTGGTGGTTGGGTAATTAAATTTAAAGGCATGAACATAGAGTTTAATGCATTTGCTGATAAAGGGAAACGTGTGCAAAAAGTAATGGTTGCTAATGAAGCATTAGACCCAGAAAAAACCTATAAAATTTGTGCATGCGAACGCGACGGCGACCCAGATGATATGTTGTGTAGAATACGTGGTGTTAAAAACGCAAGAAACACTAGTAATACCTTGCACAGCGTAATGAAAGAATATTTAGCGGCAAACAGCCCTGTTAGTCCTAAACTTCCTTTCTCAGCTAAGATTTTAGATGCTTCGCAAGATTTATTAACACAAGTTACAGGAGTTGATTATCAATTTAGATAAAAACAAAATGAAAAAAATCATACTATTAGCATTGTTTGCATTTGGTTTAAATGCAGTACAAGCACAAGTTGCAGAGCATAAAATTGTATTTCAATTAAGTGTAAGCGATACAATGGCCCATAAAGCATTAATGAAACAGATGGGTAATATTTTAGCCGTTTCACCTAGCACTAAAATAGAAATTGTTTGCCACGGACCTGGCTTGGAAATGCTCATGATAAATAAATCTATCGTAAAAGATAAAATTGAGGTATTTAAAAACAAAGGTGTAGTATTTAATGCCTGTGAGTTTTCTATGAAAGAGCGAAATGTTTCTAAAACAAATATGATAGAGAGTGCTAGCTATGTGCCAGCAGGCATTATAGAAATTGTTAGCAAACAAGAACAAGGTTGGTCATATATTAAATCTGGATTTTAATACACAAAATGTTTAATTTTTCAATTTTAAAGGTATCAAGTATATTGATATTCTTAAGCATTGCTATTCCATCATTTGCACAACACGAGGCAGAAAGTATAGAGCTTGATTCTACTAAAATTGAATCAATAAAAGATTTTATGAATAAATCTGATTGGCATTTCCACAGTCGTAGTTTTTTTATGACGACTATAAACGAAGGTGCTTTGAAAGATGATTATGCTATGGCTCAAGGTGCTGGAATTGGTTTGCTCACTACTCCAATTAAAGGCATCCAATTAGGTTTAAGTGGGTATTTTATTTTCAATGTATTTTCATCAGATTTAGCCAGCCCAGATTCTACAACAGGTTTAATGAACCGCTATGAATTAGGGCAGTTTGATGTATTACGACCTACCAATAAATATGATTTTGATAGACTCGAAGATTTATTTATTAAATACAAAATTAGCAATAGCTACCTCAAACTAGGACGAATGGAATTGCAAACTCCGTTTTTAAATATGCAAGATGGCCGTATGCGCCCAACCATTGAAGAAGGAGTATGGTTAAATTCTAAAGAACTAAAAAATGTAGAAATACAAGCCGGCTATATTTGGGGAGTATCTCCGCGTTCTACAGTAGATTGGTTTAAAACAGCCGAATCTATTGGTATTTACGGGCAAGGAGTAAATGTTGACGGTACAAAATCTAACTATGCAAATAATTTAGAAAGCAAGGGCATTGTATTATTCAACCTAAATTATAAATATAAAAATAAGGCAGAAATAATTCTATGGAATGCTTACATCGAAAATATTTTAAACACCAGTATGCTCGAAATAAAACACGAACAAATACTAGGCAATGTTACTGTTTACAACGGTTTAATGTACTTCCACCAAAGAGCAATTAAAGATGGAGGCAATGCCGATCAGGCTAAAACATACATCAATAAAAATGCAAAATCTAATGTAATAAGTGTACAAATAGGAGCAAAGAAAAAGAGATGGAATGTAAACGCAAATTATACTCATATTACAGATGATGGTAGGTATTTAATGCCAAGAGAATGGGGCCGCGACCCTTTTTATACTTTTTTACCAAGAGAAAGAAATGAGGGAGCTGGAAATGTACATGCCTTTACTACAAACTTTGTATATACGAGCTTAAACAATAAATTAAAATCGGGTATTTCGTATGGCTATGTAAATATGCCAAGTGTTTATAATTTCAGGTTGAATAAATACGGAATGCCTAGTTACCATCAACTCAACCTCTCATCGAGCTATAATTTCCAAAATTTCTGGAAAGGCATGGAGTTTAGAGTACTAATGGCTAATAAATTTAATGGCAGCGATGAGTTGCTGCAAGCTAAACATGTTTATAATAAAATAAATATGCTTAATTTTAACTTTATTGTAGACATTAGGATCTAAGGATAGAGTACAAAATGGAAAATTTAAAAATAAGATTAAGCAGCATTCTCGAAAATAAATTAATTGATGAAATAATTGAATTTGGCAAAATTTCATCACACAAAGAAGGCGATGTAATTATCGATTATAATAAAATGATAAAGGCCATGCCTATTGTGTTGAGCGGAAGCATACGAGTAATGAGGCAAGAGGATGGAGGCAGAGAAATTTTATTGTATTATTTGAATAGCAATGAGAGTTGCGCTATGGCCTATACCTGCTGCATGGAAGCACGTAAGAGTGAAATTAAAGCCATTGCCGAAACCGATACCGAAATACTTTCTATACCTCATGATAAGCTAGATGAATGGTTGGTAAAATATCCATCGTGGAAATCGTATATATTCAACAGCTTTACGGCTAGGTTCAACGAGTTACTAAAATCATTAGAGAGCATCGCCTTTCAGAAACTCGACGATCGTTTGATACGCTACCTCAAAAACAAAACTGCAGCTAGCGGTAAAATGGTAGTAAGCGCATCGCATCAACAAATAGCCGATGAACTAGGAACTAGTAGAGTAGTGGTTTCTCGGCTCTTAAAAATGCTCGAAAACGAAAACAAAGTTATATTATACCGCAACGAATTAAAAGTACTAAGTACTTTGTAGTTTTCGCAAAAAACGCTATTTCGCTATTTCGCCATTTCGCTAATTCGCTAATTCGCTAATTCGCTAATTCGCCATTTCGTCAATTCGCCATTTCGCCTTCCACAACATCCTCTTTCTTATTCCCTTTCAACTTCGAACTCTTATCTATACCCGATAACACTTCAATGTTAATTCCATCAGATAAACCAGTTTTTATAAATACTTTTTTGAAATTCTGCGGAGTACTTGTTTCTACTTCTACGTATGCTTTTTCTTTATCGAACTTCATAACACTTTCGGGTATGCTCAATACAGAATCTCTACGATCCAATACAATGTCGGCATTGGCGCTGTAACCTGCACGTATAAAACTACCTGGTTTTAGTTTCATGGCTGCTTTAATTTCGAATTGTATCGCACCATCTTGCTCTACACCCTTTGGCGAAATGTATTCTAAAACGGCATCGTATTTCTCGGTAGTGATGGCTCCGATAGTTACAATTAAGGCCATACCCGATTTTATTTTTCCTACCTCAGATTCGTCTACCTTGCCCAAAAAAATCATGTCTTTCATATCGGCAATACTGGCAATGGTAGTACCCTCATTAAAAGTATTACTCTCAATTACTGAGTTACCCACTTTTACAGGCACATTTAATACCATCCCATCAATGGTTGCAGTTATAATAGTGTTAGTAGCATTACCCATCGATTTAGAGCTGCCTTGTTTTATCAATTGCAAATTATTGTCGGCTGTTTCTAATTCTTCGTTAGCATTGTTGTACGTAACTTCTATTCGTTGGAATTCTGCCATCGAAATTACTTTCTGGTCGTAGAGTTTTTTATTTCTATCGTACTCTACTTTCGCATTGTTGAAAGTTATTTTAGCACGGTTCAGTCTGCTCTCTGCTTCGTTTAAACTTACCATGTTGGGTATAATTTTTACACGCGCAATTTTATCGCCCCGACGAACCATTTTGCCAGCTTCAACATACAACTCTTCAATAATACCCGATACACGAGGCTTTATATCTACCTCTCTACGCGGTACTACAGCACCTGTTGCTACTGTTTTTTTGATGATGTTGTTTACACTTGCTTTCTCAATATTAAAAACCTCTGGAGCTTTTTCTGATTTCTTATAAAGGAAATACATCGTACCTACAAATACAATTCCTAACAAACTAAACAATACAATTCGAACAACTTTTTTCATATAAATTTATTTTTCAATTTTTTTTATTTGCACATTTACGTATTTACTAATTTTTGCACATTTACCCATCCGCACGTAAGGCTTCAATAGGCTTCACTTGTATTGCTCTTCTCGCCGGTATAAAGCCTGCTAATGCCCCCGCAACAATTAACACCGTTAATGCAGTTATGGCAATGTTTAAATCTACCTGTGGGTTTTTAAACATTCCACCATCTGGGTTTGCACTCATGCCCATGTTTACCAATTCTAAAATCCCTATACCAATAACCAATCCAAAATAACCTGCAATCGTGGTTAAAAAAACCGATTCTAAGATTATTTGTCCTACCACTTTTATTGGCGTTGCACCCAATGCTCTTTTAATTCCAATTTCTTTGGTTCGTTCTTTAACCACTATCAACATAATATTACTTACTCCAATTATACCTGCAAGTAAGGTACCTATTCCTACAATCCACACCAATAAATCAATGCCGTTAAACAAGCCATTAATTTTGCCAAACTCTTTACCCATGTTCCAATGTCCAATGGCTAATTGGTCGTCTGGTGAAATATGATGGCGAGTTTTCATCAACTCTATTACTTTGTTTTCAACTATTTCTACTGGAATGTTTTCTTTAGAAGTAATGGCATACCAACCTACAACGTTTCCATAATTAAAAGCAGTTTGAAAAGTGGTAAAGGGCACATACACTGTTTGTGCTTCTTCTTGTCCTTGCCCGCCGGCCTGCTTGGTTTTAAACAATCCTACAACTTGGAAATACACACCGTTAATGCGTATGTATTGGCCAATTGGATCCTCGTTTTTTTCAAATAAAATTTCTTGTACACGGTTTCCAATTACGGCTACTTTTCTTTTTTCTTTAATATCATAATCATTTATAAATCGTCCTCTGAGATTATTCATGGGTTGTATTTTCTCGAACTCTGGGAAATCGCCATAAATAGAAAACTGACCGGTTTTTACACCACGTGTAATATTATTGCCACCTCTAAAACCACCAAGCTGGTTGCGTGCGCAAACATATTGAGCTTCGGGTATGGTATTTTTAATGGCCTCGGTATCGTCGTTATTATAATTAAACCTTCGGCCTGGTTGGAAACCTGCATACGCTTTGTTCGTTTTTTGCGTCCACATAAAAAAACTATTGGTAGCCATTCCATCAAAACCACCTACAACACCGTTGCGTAATCCGTTGCCAGAGCCCAGCATGATTACCAACATAAAAATACCCCAGAACACACCAAATGCAGTAAGCGTAGTTCTTAATTTATTTTTTTTGATGGTGCTAAAAATTTCTTGCCAATTATCTCTATCAAACATATTATTCGTCTCTAAGTGCTTCAATAGGTTTAATTCTGGCAGCTTTTAAAGCAGGTACAAAACCAGCAACTGCTCCCGCAAATATTAAAAATAAGGTGGCCCCAATGGCAATGTTTAAATCTACTTCGGGGTTCCTAAAAAAGTCGGAGGGAGGCATAAATTTTTTCGCAAGTTCGGTTACAATTACTCCTAATACTAAGCCAATATAGCCTGCAAATCCTGTAATTAAAACCGACTCTTGTATTACTAAACTCACTATAGAAAAGGGGGTGGCACCAATGGCTTTTCTAACTCCAATTTCTTTCGTACGCTCTTTCACAACAATCATCATAATATTGCTCACCCCAACAATTCCTGCTATAATAGTTCCTATACCAATAATGCCGACAAAGAATTTTATGCCGTTTAATAAATCCATTATGTTTTTATAATTTTCATTATTATCAAACGCGAATAGTGCACGCTCATCTGCAGGGTCAATTTTGTATTTTGTTTGAAGATATGTTCTAGAATCTTCTAGCATACGTTTGCTTTGTACTAAACTTGCTTTGCCTGTACTAAACCAAATTACCGATACAAAATCTTTCCCGTTGTATGTTTTTTGCATGGTGCTAATGGGAATGTAAATGCGGTCGTTATCTTGCCTACCTTCATCAATCAAAACGCCAATCACTTTAAAAGGTACACCGGTAATGTCTATGTATTTACCAATAGGGTCTTCGTCTTTAAACAAAGCTTCTTTTACGGGTTTGCCTATTACAGCTACTTTACGATTTTCCGTAATATCTAGTTCATTGATAAATCTGCCTGCTATGATGTTGCATTTCTCTAACTTATCATGGTCTTTGCCACAAGCACGAACTAAAAAAGAACCTTTTTCATTTTTGTAGTTTATGCTTTTTATTTTTTGAACATCTCTAGAAACGGTGATGTATTCTATTCCCGGGATATTGTTTTTTATGTATTCGAAATCTTCATTCTTTAACATAATTCTTCGGCCTGCTTGCATGCCTTGGTATGGGTTACTGGTCACTCCACCTTCTATCCAAATGGCATTACTCGCGTCTGAGAGGAATTGTTTTTCGGCACCATTTTTTAATCCTTGTCCCGAACCTAACAACACAATTAAAATAAATATACCCCAGGCTACCGAGAAACCAGTTAAGAACGTACGCAGCTTGTTTTTCTGTATCGTACTAAATATTTCTTGCCATTTATCTAAATCGAACATCTTATGCGGTTTCTATAATGCCGTCTTTTAATCGTATTACTCTATCGGTTTTTGCAGCTATATCATGCTCATGAGTTACAATAATAATAGTCATTCCGGTATCGTTAATTTCTTTTAGTAGGTTCATTACTTCGTAAGAAGTTTGTGTATCCAAAGCTCCCGTAGGTTCATCTGCTAAAATAATTTTCGGATTAGCAATTAAGGCTCTTGCAATGGCTACTCTTTGTTTTTGTCCGCCACTCATTTCACTTGGCAAATGTTCTGCCCAAGCACTTAAGCCAACCTTCTCTAAATATTCCATGGCTATGGCATTTCTTTTTTTACGAGAAACCCCTTGGTAATAGAGTGGTAGTGCAACGTTTTCCATTGCATTTTTAAAAGATATTAAATTGAAAGATTGAAATACAAAACCCAACATTTGGTTTCTATATTTTGCAGCTTGCGTTTCTGTTAAATTTTTAATTAAGGTATTGTTTAACCAATACTCACCTTCATCATACTGATCCAGCATACCCAGAATATTTAACATGGTAGATTTGCCCGAACCAGATGATCCCATAATTGATACAAATTCACCTTCATTGATTTTCATATCAATGCTTTTCAACACCTTCATAGAGTTGTTGCCAATAGAATACGATTTGCTGATGCTCTTTAACTCAATCATAATATCAAGTATAGTAAATACAATACTACCAATTGAATTAATAACGGGTTTGTTACTCGCCTAACGGGTTTGTTACAAGTTTTATTAAATTATTTAAATGGATATTGTTTCCTATTTAGGAAACTGCTATATTTGAAAAAAAATATCAATGATACCAAACTTTGAGATAGAGATACTAGGAGAGGCAATAGAATTTTTGGGAAAACTTGATTCTAAAACTAGAGATAAAATTTTATACAATTTTAAAAAATCGCAATACAAAAATGATGTGGAATTATTTAAGAAATTAACTAATAATATATGGGAATTCAGGACATTGTACAATAGTTTATCTTATAGATTCTTTGCATTCTGGATTAGAATTGATGGTAAAGTAACCATGGTTGTTGCAACTCATGGTATAGTTAAATCAACTCAAAAAACTCTAAATAAAGAAATAAAGAAAGCTGAGGAAATCCGACGATTATACATTAACAACATAAACCATCAAGATGAAAAATAAATTTAAAACAGTGTCGATCGATCAATTAATCAACAAGCATATTGGTAAAATTGGAACCGAGAAACGTGATGCTTTTGAGAATGAATTAAGGTTAGATTTATTAGGCCAAGCAATAAAACAAGCTAGGCAAGATAGAAATTTAACACAAGAACAATTAGGAGAACTTGTAGGGGTACAAAAAGCTCAAATATCTAAAATAGAAAATAGTGTAAAAAATGCCAGGTTCGAAACGATTCTAAAAGTTTTTGAGGCGCTAGGAGCTAAAGTTAACTTTAGCGTGGAGTTATCCTAACATTACATTTTACTCAATATTTTCTTATCGATGTAAAAAGTACCAAATGGTATGATGCTCGAAGCGAGCACTTGTAAAATGATGCCTAGTTTCCATTTATGTTTTAGAGACATTATTACTGCATATACCACAAACATTACAAACAATAAGCCATGCGCTTGCCCAACTATTTGCACTGGAACAGGGTTTCCTCCCCAATATTTTATGGGCATGGCTATAAATACCAACACTAAAAAAGAAATTCCTTCTAAGTAACCTATTAATCTTAATAAGCTAATTCCGGGTGTAAAAAAAATCATCTTGTATTTAATTTGTGGTTAAAATTAGTGTGTATTAATACCTGCTCACAAAATACTTGGTTAATGGTTTAGATTTAATATAAAAGCAGTTGTAATTGATTGATTTGTGTTTGATAAGGCATTATTATCTAAAAATACAGGTTCTTCGTTGGTAAATATTTTACCTTCAATTCTAAACATCGCATCGTCATTAATTCTCCAATCGTAATTTAAAGAAAAGCCAGAGCATGCAAATTCGTTCATGGTGTTTGTTTTAAATACAATTGCAGCATCATCTTTAAAATTAGATTCTAAGTCAACATAATTTTTATTTGCATAAGAACCAACCATTACTCCCAAATTTGCTCTGTATCTTTCGGTGCTATAATTAGCTTTTATTAATGCAATGTTAATGGCAATTTCATTATTTTTATGATGGTTTACCAAACCTAATACTTTCTCTGGTTGGGCTTTTCCGAAATCATAGGTATAATACGTTTCGAAATAGCTATTCAATGTTAAATTTGACAATAAACTGTCGGTGCCTGAAGTACTTGCAAATACTAGCTTTGTACTTAGTAGTAAAATTAATAGGATACTTTTTTTCATCGTGTTAATCCATGTCGTTTAAAAACGGAAACTGTCTTCTGTTCAATTTCAATTCGTGCGCGCTTAATACATGTGTATGTATTTCGGCTTGTTCCGAAATATATTCAATGGTACCAAAAGGATGGTACACGCTGGTATGCCCAACATGGGCTATGCCATTTCCATCATCGCCAATTCTATTCACTCCAATTACATAACATTGGTTTTCTATGGCCCTAGCTTTTAACAAGGCGTCCCAATGTTGCATTCTTTTCTCAGGCCAATTGGCTACTATAATCAAGGCATCGTATGAATTTTCTTTGGTGTTACGCAACCATCTCGGAAAGCGTAAATCATAACACACATTTAAATTCAACTTCCAACCTTTATACTCTACTATCAATTGTTTGTTACCCGGACTGAAATGTTTATGCTCGTCGCCCATGCTAAACAAATGTCTCTTATCATATGTAAATAAAGCGCCATCAGAATTTACAAAAACTAAACGATTGTAATAATTGGTTCCCTCTTTTATAATCATACTCCCTGCAATGGCACATTTTTTTTCCATAGCAACTTGTTTCATCCAGGCTACACATTCGCCATTCATCTCTTCGTATAATTCTTCGGCTTTCATACTAAAGCCTGTAGTAAACATTTCAGGTAAGAGAATTAAATCCGTATCCTCGCTCCATTTTTTTAGCAGAGAATCAAACATTTTTAAGTTTTCTTTCTTATCTTCCCAATACAAATGGGTTTGCACAGTGCTTACTTTTAAATCTTGCATATAAACATAATGATACTCAAAAATAAGGAAACTAGGTTATTTATTGTACTCGCTTGCTTTTTTATTGCCAATGCAGTTATTGCAGAATTTATTGGGGTGAAAATATTTTCGGTAGAACAAACCTTAGGCCTCTCGGAGCTTAATTTAACCTTATTTGGTATTCAAAACCTATCCTTAAACATGTCGGCAGGTGTACTTAAT
>JBILKW010000075.1:0-10124 GCA_044376465.1 Sphingobacteriales bacterium
TAACGAACAAATTAAACATAAATTAAATGTACTTACAGGTGATCATGATGAGGAAGTAAATTGCCCTCATTGCGGTTCAAGTAATACTAGTTTAACAAGCCAATTTGGTTCTACAGCATGCAAAGCATTGTATAAATGTAAGGAGTGCTTGGAGCCTTTTGATTATTTTAAATGCATTTAACTGAATTGTCAATTGTTAATTGTCAATTTTGAATTAGGTACGAAATTCTAACGACTAGAGACTAACGACTAAAGACTAATCAAATAATGATTAAAATCGAAAAACGCGAACACATAGCAATCATCACCCTTAACAGGCCTGATGTGTTGAATAGTTTTAACAGAGAGATGGCGTTGAATATGCAAGCATGTTTAGATGATTGCGAAAAGGATGAAGAAGTAAGAGCTATCCTTATTACTGGCGAGGGAAGAGCGTTTTGCGCTGGACAAGATTTGGCAGAAGCCATTGCAGAAGATGCACCTACTATTGACACCATTGTTAGAGAACATTATAACCCTATTGTTTTAAAAATTAGAACTATTGAAAAGCCTATTGTTTGCGCAGTAAATGGAGTGGCAGCAGGTGCAGGTGCAAACATTGCATTGTGTTGTGATATTGTATTGGCGAGTGATAAAGCTTCCTTCATACAATCGTTTTCGAACATTGGATTAATACCAGACAGTGGAGGTACTTTTTTCTTACCACGATTGGTAGGTTTACAAAGAGCAACCGCTATGATGTTTTTAGCAGACAAAGTGAGTGCAGAACAGGCACAACAATATGGCATGATTTATAAAACGGTAGAGGCCGAAAATTTAATGAACGAAGCGTTAGCTCTCACCAAAAAATTATCGGAAATGCCTACTAAAGGTTTCGGTTTAACAAAACGAGCATTAAACGAATCGATGTTTAATACCTTAGAAGAACAATTAGAACTGGAAGAAGAATTGCAAGCAAAGGCTGCAAGTACTTATGATAACCAAGAAGGAATTAATGCTTTCTTAGAAAAAAGAAAACCTGTATTTAAAGGGAAATAAAAATGGAATTAGTAAAAGTTGGTATTATTGGATCGGGTGCAATGGGCAGCGGAATTGCTCAAGTGGCTGCTATGGCAGGACATGAAGTGCACGTGTACGATGCTAACCCTGTTGCTGCTCAATCTGCTGCAAATAATTTAAAAATCTCTGTACATAAATTAGTAGAAAAAGGGAAGTGTACTCCAGAAAAATCAGAGCAAGTATTAGCCAATATTTTTTTTCAATCGAATATTGAGCAATTAAAAAATTGCCAATTAATAATTGAAGCAATTGTTGAAGACATCAACATAAAAAAAGATGTATTTACAGTTTTAGAAAGTATCGTAAGCGACGATTGTATTTTAGCAACTAACACTTCCTCACTCTCCATTACCTCAATAGCTTCAGCATGTAACAAACCCGAACGTTTTGTTGGAATTCATTTTTTTAATCCGGCACAAATTATGCCGCTGGTAGAAATTATTCCAGCCATCCAAACAAATGAAAATGTTCTTAAAAATAGTATCGAGCTGATAAAATCTTGGGGTAAAACAATTGTAGTTTGTAAAGATACACCGGGATTTATTGTAAACAGAGTGGCTCGTTCTTTTTATGGCGAAGCCATAAGAATTTACGAAGAAGGGATTGCAGATATTGCTACCATTGATTGGGCAATGAAAGAATTTGGTGGTTTTAAAATGGGCCCTTTTGAATTGATGGATTTTATTGGTCACGATGTAAATTATAAAGTTACCGAAACCGTATGGCAACAATTATTTTACGACCCACGATTTAAACCATCCTTAACACAAAAGCGATTATACGAAGCAAAAAGATTTGGAAGAAAATCGGGTATTGGTTTTTACGATTATAGAGAAGGTGCAATAAAAGCGGAAGCAACTGTTGATGCTGATTTAGGAAACTATATTTTTAACAGAATAATTGCCATGCTCATTAACGAAGCCGTTGATACCTTGTATTTAGGAATTGCTAGCAAAGAGGACATCGATTTAGCGATGACCAAAGGAGTTAATTATCCGAAGGGATTATTAGCTTGGGCAGATGAAATTGGCTTAGGTATTGTATTAGAAGAATTAGAAAGATTAATTGCAACATACGAAGAAGATAGATATAGAGCTTCGGTATTGTTGAAACACATGGTTAGGGAGAAGAAACATTTCTATTAAAAAAAGCTGCATAAATGCAGTTTTATTTTTGATATATTTTTCTTTCATTGTAAAATGAAAATTTAATACAATGAAAGAGTTAGATGTTAATTATATTTTAGAAAAAATTCACTTGATTAGAGGAGAAAAAGTGATTTTAGATAGTGATATTGCTATGTTGTTTGAAGTAAATACAAAAGTTTTAAAACAAGCAGTAAGGAGAAATATTTCTAGATTCCCAGAAGATTTTATGTTTGAATTAACTGAGGAGGAATTAGTAAACTTGAGGTCACAAACTGTGACCTCAAGTTTACATGGAGGGAATAGATACAAACCTTTTGCTTTTACAGAACAAGGAGTTGCGATGCTTTCAAGCGTTCTTAAGTCTGAAAAAGCTATTTTAGTAAATATTTCTATTATGAGAGCTTTTGTGAAACTAAGACGTACAATTGATTCTTATAAGGAGTTAAATGAGAAGATTGCTGAATTGGAAGGTAAGTTTGATAAACAATTCTCAATTGTTTTTCAATTACTTAAACAATTTATAAAAGACGAAACTGAAAGAGCACCTATTGGATATAAATTAACCAAAAACCAAAAATGAAATCTACACAAATAGTTCACAAAATGTTCGACAACGATGCTTTTAGCAAGTGGTTGGGAATAGAGTTAGTAGAAATTGGTGAAGGGATTTCCGTATTGAGAATGAAAGTCAGAAAAGAAATGTTAAACGGATTCGATGTGTTGCACGGAGGTATTACCTACTCATTAGCCGATAGCTCTTTGGCATTTGCAAGTAATTCTTACGGTAGAAAAAGCATGTCGATAGAAACATCTATTTCGCATACTTTGTCATGCAAAGATGGAGATGTATTAACTACAAAAACAGTGGAGCGATCGCTTACAAATCGTATTGGGATATATGATATTTCAGTAATAAATCAAGATAATAAAGTAGTAGCCTTATTCAAGGGTACGGTATATAGAAGTGATAAAGAATGGCAAATATGAAAAACGCATACATAGTTGGCGGAGTAAGAACACCAATAGGTAGTTTTACAGGAACATTATCGACTGTTAGAGCCGATGATTTAGCAGCGCATGTATTAAAATCTTTAATGGAAAAATATCCAGAAGTAGATTTTAAAGAAGTATCAGATGTAATATTGGGTTGTGCAAACCAAGCAGGAGAAGATAACCGAAATGTTGCGCGTATGGCTACCTTATTAGCAGGGTTACCAGAGGAAATTCCAGGTGTTACCATCAATAGATTATGTGCATCGGGCTTATCAGCCTCAATGGATGCTGCAAGAAACATTATGGTTGGCGATGCTGAGTTAATGATTGCAGGTGGCATTGAACACATGACACGCGGTCCATGGGTGATGTCTAAAGCAAGTACTCCTTTTGGTAAAGATGTTGAAATGCACGATACAAGTTTTGGATGGCGATTTATCAATCCGAAAATGAAAGAAATGTACGGCGTAGATGCGATGGGAGAAACTGCAGAAAATTTAGTTGACTTACACAACATCTCTCGCGAAGATCAAGATGCATTTGCCTTACGTTCTCAACAAAAAGCAACAGCTGCCAAAGAACGTGGCCGATTTGCAAAAGAGATTTCAGCGATATCAATTTCAAAGAAAAAAGGAGACGCAATATTATTTGCCGACGATGAATTTATTAAACCAAACACTACAACAGAAGTGCTGTCAAACCTTCGCCCAGCGTTTAGAAAAAATGGAACGGTTACCGCTGGTAATGCTTCAGGATTAAACGACGGTGCAGCGGCATTGCTTTTCGCATCCGATGAAGCAATAAAAAAATATTCATTAAAACCTTTGGCACGTATAGTTTCTATGGGTGCTGCAGGGGTAGCTCCCAGAATTATGGGCATTGGCCCTGTAGAAGCAGCTAACAAAGCATTAGCAAAAGCTGGATTAAAAATGAGTGATATGGATGTAATAGAATTGAACGAAGCCTTCGCAGCGCAAAGCTTAGCATGCATTCGCTCTTGGGGATTAAAAGACGACGATGCTCGCATCAATCCAAACGGTGGTGCAATTGCGTTGGGTCATCCGCTAGGTATGTCGGGTGCACGAATCTTATTGTCGGCAGCAATCGAATTACAGGAGCAAAATAAAAAGTATGCTTTGGTAACGATGTGTATTGGTGTTGGCCAAGGCTATGCTGTAATAATTGAAAGAGTATGATCTACGAGTTTAATGGATATAAACCAGTAATTCATGAAACAGCTTTTGTGCACCCTCAAGCGGCCGTTACAGGAAATGTAATTATTGGAAAAAACGTATATATTGGTCCGGGTGCTGCCATTCGTGGCGACTGGGGTTTAATAATTATTGAAGATGGTTGTAACGTGCAAGAAAATTGTACTATACACATGTTTCCTGGAACCACCGTGCATTTAAAAGAATCGGCACACATTGGTCATGGTGCAATAATACACGGAGCTGTAATAGGCAAAAACACATTGGTTGGGATGAATTCTGTTATTATGGACGATGTAGAAATTGGTGATGAATGTATTATTGGTGCATTAAGTTTTGTACCTGCGGAAACTAAAATTCCATCAAGAAAAATTGTTGTAGGGAATCCTGCTAAAATAATCAAAGAAGTAAGTGATGATATGATTGAGTGGAAAACAAAAGGTACTTTGCTGTATCAGCAATTGCCTGAAGATTGTTATAAAAGTTTAAAAACATGCGAGCCACTTCGTGAAGTTGAAATGAATAGACCCAAACAACAAGATGTTTATTTAACTTGGAAAAAAAATAAATAAATAAAATAAATTTTATAAGAGTCATAGTTTTTAATATAAAATATAGCATGCAAAAATTACAAAATTACGCAGCAGGGAAATGGGTAGAAGGGAATGGAAAAGCAACAACTTTATATAATTCTATAAATGGCGAAGCCATATACGAAGCAGATAGCACAGGATTGGATTTTACGATTATGCTCGATTACGCACGTAAAGTTGGTGGCCCAGCACTTCGTAAAATGACATTCCACGAACGTGGACGAATGTTGAAAACTCTAGCCATGCATTTAATGTCGAAAAAAGAAGAGTTCTATAAAATAAGTTGGGCAACAGGTGCAACTAGAATTGATAGTTGGATAGATATTGAAGGCGGTATCGGGAATTTATTTGCATACGCAAGTTTACGTCGCCAATTTCCAGATGAAACCTATTATGTTGATGGGGAAGCTGCAAAACTTTCTAAAAATGGAACATTTATTGGCCACCATATTTGTGTACCAAAAGAAGGTGTAGCAATACACATTAACGCATATAACTTTCCTGTTTGGGGGATGTTAGAAAAAATTGCAGTAAACTTATTAGCCGGCGTGCCAGCTGTAGTAAAACCTGCAACAGTAACATCGTTCTTAACTGAAGTAGTAGTTAAAGAAATTGTTAAATCGAACATCCTTCCGGAAGGTGCTCTGCAATTAATTTGTGGTTCAGCAAATGGAATTTTAGAATCGGTTACCAACCAAGACGTAGTAACCTTTACAGGTTCTGCCAGTACAGGAATGAAGTTAAAAGCGCATCCACGAATAATTTCAGAATCGGTTCCTTTTAATTTAGAGGCGGACTCATTAAATGCAAGTGTGCTAGGACCCGATGCTAAACCGGGAACTCCAGAGTTCGAACTTTTTGTGAAAGAAGTTTGTAAAGAAATAACCATAAAAGCGGGGCAGAAATGTACAGCAGTTCGTAGAATCATTGTACCATCAGCATTTGTAGAAGATGTACAAATTGAAGTTGGAAAACGATTAGCAAAAACATCAATTGGTGATCCGAACGTAGAAGGTGTACGCATGGGAGCATTAGCTGGTAAGGAACAATTAAATGATGTTATTGAAAATGTAAAATTATTAATGAAAACACAAGAAATTGTGTTTGGTAATTTAGATAAAGTAGAAGTGATGGGCGCCGATGTAAACAAAGGCTCGTTTATGTCGCCAATATTGTTTTTAAATAAAGAGCCCTTTAAAAATTTAGATTGCCATAACATCGAAGCCTTCGGCCCGGTGAGTACAATTTTACCTTATGATACCTTAGAAGAAGCAATTGAATTAACAAAACTTGGCAAAGGATCCTTGGTATGTTCGATTGTAACTGCCGACAATAAAGTTGCGAGAGATTTTGTAATTGGAGCAGCCTCACACCACGGACGAATATTAGTGTTAAATGCTGATTGTGCTAAAGAAAGTACTGGTCATGGTTCGCCAATGCCATTGCTTACACACGGAGGCCCAGGTAGAGCAGGAGGCGGAGAAGAAATGGGTGGTAAACGCGGAGTATTACATTACATGCAACGCACCGCCATACAAGGTTCACCGACTACTTTAACTGCAGTAACCAATCAATACCAATACGGATCAGAGTACAAAGAAAAAGACGTACATGTGTTCCGTAAATATTTTGAAGACATTGAAGTGGGCGAAACTGTAATTACTGCAAAACGTACGGTTACAGAAGCTGATATTGTAAATTTCTCGAACGTAAGTTGGGATCATTTTTATGCGCATACAGATGCGACTTCTTTAGATGGAACAATTTTCGAAGGAAGAGTTGCACACGGATATTTTATACTTTCTGCAGCAGCAGGTTTGTTTGTGGATGCTAAAAAAGGACCTGTTTTACTTAACTACGGATTAGAAGAGTGTAGGTTTACAAAACCCGTGTACCCTGGTGCAACAATTGGCGTTAAATTATCCGTTAAAGAAAAAGTTGATCAAGAAAAACGTTCGGAGGAAGATGTTGCGAAAGGAATTGTTAAGTTTTTAGTCGACGTGTACGACGAAACCGGTGAAACCGTTGCAATTGCTACGATTCTGACGATGGTAAAGAAGCGTAACCAGGAATAGAAAATGGTTAATAACTTATTAACCTAATAACCTAATAACTCAATAACCCAAAAATCACAACTCACAATTCAAATGGAGGCATTCGTAAAATCAAGCATCAACAACGGTATAGGAACCATTACATTTTTTCATCCACAGAGTAATTCATTGCCGGGAGAAATTTTAAGAAAATTAGCGTCAGAAATTGAATTGATGGGTGAGAATGCTGAGGCCAAAGTTATTGTATTGCAAAGCGAAGGTGAGAAAGCATTTTGTGCAGGAGCGAGTTTCGATGAATTAATTTCAATTAAAGACTTAGAAACTGGAAAGAAATTCTTTTCAGGTTTTGCGGGAGTCATTAATGCCATGCGCAACGCACCAAAGTTTGTTATTGCGAGAGTACAAGGCAAAGCAGTAGGAGGTGGAGTAGGACTTGCATCGGCAGCAGATTATACATTAGCATTGAGTAATGCCTCTGTAAAATTAAGCGAACTAGCAGTGGGTATTGGTCCGTTTGTAGTAGGCCCCGCAGTTGAGCGTAAAGTAGGTTCTTCGGCATTTTGCCAATTAGCCATAAATGCAAGCGAATGGCAAAGCGCACAATGGGCAAAAGAAAAAGGATTGTATGCAGAAATATTCGAAGAGGTTCATGAACTAGACAAAGCTGTAAATGAATTAGCACAACGATTATCTACTTCTAACCCTGAAGCCATGATGTTACTCAAAAAAGCCGCTTGGCAGGGAACCGACCATTGGGATACCTTGTTAATTGAAAGAGCAGAAATGAGCGGAAAACTCGTTCTTTCTGACTTTACGGTAAATGCAATCAATAAGTTTAAGGGGAAATAGACTCTAGTCTCTAGTCGTTAGTCGTTAGAATAGCAACGGCTGTGCTCCCTGCTCTATTAAAATACTTTTTCTATATTTGAGACTTTTGCAATATATATGCTTAGAGTAAACAAAAAGAAAGCAGAGCCCTCGGTAGCTGTTCCACCTAAAAACCAAATTTCGGAAGATATCTTATTAAAAGCTTGGGAGTTAATGTGTACTGCTAAAGCACTCACGGAACTTTATGAAGTAAATAAAGATGTAACAGCAAAGTACGTTCATGCTACTTCTAGAGGTCACGAAGCCATTCAATTGGCAATGGGTTTGCAATTAAAATCACAAGATTATTTATCGGCTTATTACCGTGATGATTCGATTTTATTAGCCATCGGAATGAAACCTTATGAGTTAATGTTGCAATTACTAGCAAAACGCGACGATCCTTTTTCTGGAGGGAGAACCTATTATTCTCACCCAAGTTTAAATCGCCCCGATATGCCTAAGATTCCTCACCAATCTTCGGCAACCGGTATGCAAGCTATTCCTACAACAGGTGTAGCAATGGGCATACAATACAAAGAAAAAACTGGCTTATTGGCAATTGATGAAAATTCGCCAATAGTAGT
This sequence comes from Sphingobacteriales bacterium, assembly GCA_044376465.1. GTDB lineage: Bacteria > Bacteroidota > Bacteroidia > Sphingobacteriales > Sphingobacteriaceae > CAJBVG01. The sequence goes on from JBILKW010000075.1 coordinate 8,513, forward strand.
TTGTTCACTTGGTGATGCTTGTATTACTGAAGGCGAAGTAGCAGAAGCTTTTCAGATGGCAGTGCTAAAAAAATTGCCGATTATTTATTTGGTACAAGATAATGAATGGGATATTTCTGCACATGCAAAAGAAATTCGTGCGATGGATGCAAACGAATATGCTGCAGGATTCAAAGGATTAGAAGTTCGTTCTATTGATGGAACCGATTTTATGGAATCGTACACCACCATTGAAGAAGTAATAAACATTGTACGTGCCGAACGTCGCCCGTTTTTAATACATGCGAAAGTTCCGTTGTTAAATCACCATACCTCTGGTGTTCGTAAAGAATGGTACCGCGATGATATGGAAGCAGCAAACATGCGCGACCCTTTTCCAAAATTCAAAAAGAAATTAATTGAACTCGGTATTGAGGAATTAATTTTAGATGCACTGGACGCTAAGGTTCGTAAAGATGTACAATTACAATACGATCGTGCGTTATTAGCCGAAGATCCTCGTCCGGAAGATTTATTTACGCATGACTTTGCCCCAACTCCTGTTACTAAAGAAGAAGGCGAAAGAGAACCACAAGGAAAAGAAGCTACTGTAATGGTAGATTCTGCTTTGTTTGCGGTAAAAGAATTAATGGAGAAACATCCGGAGTGTTTATTATACGGGCAAGATGTGGGTGCACGCTTAGGGGGTGTATTTAGAGAGGCGGCAACACTGGCACAAAAGTTTGGTGCTAATAGAGTTTTTAATACGCCTATACAAGAAGCATTTATTATTGGAAGCACCGTGGGAATGTCGGCAGTTGGATTAAAACCAATTGTAGAAGTACAATTTGCAGATTACATTTGGCCAGGCTTAAATCAATTATTTACGGAAGTTTCGCGCTCTTGTTATTTATCAAATGGAAAATGGCCAGTGAGTGCAATTATCCGTGTTCCAATTGGCGCATACGGCAGCGGCGGCCCTTATCATTCTTCATCGGTTGAATCTGTTTTAGCAAATATTCGTGGGATAAAAATTTGTTACCCTTCTACCGGTGCCGATTTGAAAGGACTAATGAAAGCAGCTTATTACGACCCCAACCCGGTGGTAATGTTAGAACATAAAGGCTTGTATTGGTCGAAAATAAAAGGTACCGAAGATGCTAAAACCATTGAGCCTAGCGAAGACTATATGATACCAATTGGTAAAGGTAGAATAGTGCAAGAATCGGATACAGATGAACACTCACAAACCATTACCATTATTACATACGGAATGGGAGTGTATTGGGCAAAAAATGCTAGCAAAGAAATAAAATCGAAAGTAGAAATTATTGACCTAAGAAGTATACACCCTGTGGATACTGAATTGGTATTTGCTTCTGTACAAAAAAATGGAAGATGTATGGTATTATCAGAAGAGCCAGTACATAACTCATTTGCACAGGCATTGGCTGGCAGAATTTCTTCAGCATGCTTTCAACATTTAGATGCACCAGTTAAAGTGGTAGGTTCAGAATCTTTACCAGCTATTCCATTAAATTCAATATTAGAAAAAACAATGATTCCTAATGCGGAAAAAGTGAGTGTTGCAATTAATGAATTATTAACTTATTAGTAAATGAAAAAAATAGTT
>JBILKW010000076.1:0-10011 GCA_044376465.1 Sphingobacteriales bacterium
TTGCACATTTGCACATTTGCATATTTACGCATTTACACATTTATCAATTTGCTTTTATCGATCGAAGTATAAATTTCTAAACGAACTTCGTAGTCCGAAGGTAATAATGTTGCTAACATTTGAGATGCCGTCGATTTTATTATCTCTGTAAATGTACCCAAGTTCTAAGCGTAAATTAGTTTTAGGATTAAATACATATGCCACACGGAAATCTATAAAAAGCAAGGATGCCGGAATGCCTTGCAACATATTATTTCCATACTCTTTATCGCGAGTATTATAAGATGCTAAAATATCTGTACCTACGTTGGTACTACCGTTTGCAGAATCAACCCCGTACCTAGCATAATTAATTTGCAACATGGGGCGCCACCGTTTGTAAGCATACTCAAGTCTACTCACATTTTCAACAAAGTTAGCCCCTAATGGATGCGCTAATGCATCGCCATAATTCGTATAACTTCTAAGTGTATTTTTATGAGTGTAGGTATAAGGCTTCACTAAATTGAATTCTGTAAATCCATTTAGGTTTACAATTTTAAAAATATTTCGAGAACGCACACCTAATTGTACACCAAACTTATTTGCCCACCAACCATTGTTTGCAAAATATTCATCGATTTTTAATTCATCAATTAAAAGTTGCCCATACACTTTATTATTTTTATTCCATTGATATTTTAAGTTCAAGCCTATTAAAGCATTATCCGAAGAACCTGTTGTATATTCTGCAGCACGTAAAAAAATAATTGGATTTGCATAGCTCATTTCAAAGCCTCGTTTGCCAACAGAATCGTCGTCTTGCCAAATTACTGCATCAAACAAACCGAGACTCCATTTTTCATTAAAATTCCAATTTAAATAATGCATCACGGCCCATTTCTTTCGCTGCCCTAATTCTTGTGAAAAGGTTGGTGCAAACGGATCTATATGCTGCATATATATAGAAGTGTATTGCAAACGTTTGGTCTCGAAGCTTGCTTTAAAATAGGGATAAGGTATAGAAACATCTGAAAGCAGCAAGGAGCGATACCCGTCACCAATAAACAACTTATCATTGGCCAATTGAAAATTAAAATTACCAGTTTTGTAAGCAATGTGTGCAGTGCTATACGTGTAATCAAACAATTGCAAAAGTGTAGTGCGTGGTTCGTACCAACCTTGGCCCACAACTACCCTTTTAGCAATGTTAATAGAATCTATGTATTGAGGGAATAAAGATTGTGTTTCATACAATTGAAATCCAAATGAAAAATTTCTAGCCACAGAACCATTAATGTCAAACCCACGTGTATTATTCCAAAGTATTCTTCCATCGCCTTCTGTTCCAATATACATGTCTGGAAGAAAATTCAGGTTTAGAGTGTATTTATCATTTTTAATTTGATACAAATGTTCATCAAATAATTTTCTGCTTAACCAATTCTTTCTGTTGCTCTTTATCTGGGAGCTGGTATCGCTGGAGTAGAATGGTTGCAAGGAGGTGTGTTTGTATTTAGAATCATCGTACCATGAATTTAATTCGGTGGAATAATGATAAATTGGAACAAATTGTGCATTTGATTTATAGACAAAAAAAAGCAAAAAGAAAAATAACAGGCTTTTAATTTTCATCGTTGTTCTTTAAATATTGAATGATAAAGTGCCCTAACACTCCTATACATATTAAGGAAGTAATCATAATAAAACTACCAATATTTTGCAACAATAAACATATAATGATGAAAAATAGAGATAAGGCCGGAAGGAATAAACTTATTTGCCTGTGCGACCAATTTTTATCTAATAAAAAATGATGTAAATGTTGTCGGTCTGCAAAGAAAGGCGACTTACCCTTTGCAATGCGTATAGAGAAAGCTCTAAGTGTATCAAATAATGGTATAAACAAAAAAGCAATACCAACGGCAGGCGATGATTTAATATATGGCGTAGGGTTGGTAATGGTATCGAACCGATTTAATTCAATAAATTGAATGGTTAAAATAGCTAAAATAAATCCAACAATATACGCTCCAGTATCGCCCATAAAAATTTTTGCTGGAGCAAAATTAAACCTAATAAAGCCCAATAAGGCGCCACATAACGCAAATGCTATGCGGCTCCAACCTTGCTGACCCATGTCATAAAACATAATGCCATATATTCCGCAGGTTACGATCCCTATATTTGCAGCTAAACCATCAATCCCATCAATTAAATTTATAGAATTTGTAATTACAATAATGGTGAAAATTGAAAAAGGAATGGAAATATAAATGGGTAAAATCTCTACTCCAAATAATCCGTATAGGCTTTCAATTCTAACATCAGCAAAAAATACCACCAAAAATGCTGCTATTAATTGCAAACCAATCTTTACATATGCATTTAAGCCCAACATATCGTCGCGAATACCCATGCTAAAAATGATCATGCAGGCCCCTAATAAAAAGTTGCCATATTCTATAGCAGTAGCCTTTAAAAAAATTATGCAAGCAAACAGAAAGCCAAAAAAAATGGCAATGCCACCAATGTTAGGGGTGCTTAACTCATGCACTTTGCGAACAGTATCTGGTTTGTCGAAAAAATTACCATAATGTGCAACTTTTATGAGGGTAGGAATGGCGAACCAAACAAAACCAAAAGATGTACAAAGCAATAAAATTAGTTTAACTAGTTCCATTGTTTATTTGTAAATTTCAAATCTATTTCTGTTGCAAGTTTTGAACTTAGCATAGTTTCTCCATACAATAATTCCATTAATTTGTCTGATGCGTAATTTCTACTTATTTGATGTAAAAAATGATCATCACGATGAATTCGTATGTCCTTATTATTAATAAATTTATAATACTCTTGATGTAGTGTTTGATATAATTGATCTTTATTATTGCAAACATAACCGGCATTATTATTTAAGATGCTTTCTTCCAAATCACCGTTATCAGATTCGGGCAATAGAATTGGTTTTTGCAGTGCTAAATAATCGTATTGCTTAGAGGTAATGATTTTGTCTCTTTCTGAGTATTTTAAGTGTAAAAACAAAGAGGCATTATACATATAACCATACAACACGTTCAGCTGTACCCTACTGGTACAATTCACGTATTCTTCTAACTGATACTTATTAATTTCCGACTTAAGTTCGGCAGAATCTGCTGCACCAATAAAATGAATTTTAAAATTTTCCGGATGTATTTTTTCATTAGATATAAATTTACGAACTACATCAAAAAAATAAATATTTTCTAATTGTTGTGAATGCATAGTGCCAGCATACACAATAGAAAAGCTTTTAGGTGTAGAATTTATTTTAGAAAAGTCCATCTCATCCGTATTTGCTCCATTGGGTATGATGTGTATTTTGTGTTGAAACCTTTCCGGAAACATTCTTCGCAAACTATCCGAAACTGTAATTATATGATCAGCAGATTCTAAGAATTTCAGTTCCTCTTTACGTTGAATTAGCTTTCTGAGTTTATCTGCAAAATTGCTGTGCCCTAATGTAGAATATCCTAATGTCCAAGGATCTCTGTAATCAATTATCCAATTTACTCCATATTTTCTTTTTAAGTAATAGCCAACATTTAGGGCTGAATAAGGTGGGGCAGAAGTAATTACTACATCATTTTTATGGTAAATTGTTGCCATTTGCGATTCTACCGCTTTATAATTTCTATAAAAATCATATACATCTCTTTTTTTGCTAATGATGTAAAAAAAATGAATGATTTTATAGAGAGTAAGCCATTGTTTTTTCAATAAAAACCTAGAGAATTTATAGAAAAAATGAACATAAGGTATTTTATAAAATAAATTATTTTGATGAGATTGGGGTAAACTATCCTCGCAATAAATCAGGTGCAAATCGATATTCGCTTCGATGAATTTCTTTTTAAAATATTTAACTCGATTAACAGCCGTCCGGTTATCGGGTAAAAACCAAAAGCTGAATAGAAAAACGCGCATAGCCCAAGATACAGGTTAAATGTTAAAGTTTTATCACGGCCACTAGTCGAGCGTTTCGTAAATTGAATTATTGCTTACATATTCTTTCACCATAGACTTAATTTGAGTAACTAGCAAAAGATGGTCATTGGCTTTGCAGAATTCTTCTAATTTCACAAACTCCTCCATTACATAGGCATGTTCGTGCTCTTGCACGTTTGCAATCTTAATTTTGGGGTTGTAAGTAGGCAGGTTATTTTCGGAGTCGTTTAATAATTCCTCGTATAATTTTTCACCCGGACGCAGGCCAGTAATTTCAATTTGAATATCTTTTCCGAGTGTTAATCCCGAAAGTTTAATCATGTTTTTTGCAACATCAATAATCTTTACCGATTTACCCATGTCGAATATAAAGATCTCTCCACCCTTACCCATAGACCCCGCTTCGAGCACTAATTGGCAAGCTTCTGGTATAGTCATGAAATACCTCGTAATTTCTGGATGCGTTACGGTTACTGGCCCACCCGAATCTATTTGTTTTTTAAACAATGGGATTACAGATCCATTTGAGCCCAATACATTGCCAAATCTTGTAGTAATAAAAGCGGTTTGATGATTGTTTAGTTGATTTAGACATTGAATGTACATTTCGGCTATTCGTTTGGTTGCACCCATAACGTTGGTTGGGTTTACCGCTTTATCTGTTGATACCATTACAAACTTTTTCACTCCATGTTTCATAGAGAGGTCTGCCATGTTTTTGGTGCCTAAAGCATTTACTCGCACGGCTTCATGCGGGTTCGATTCCATTAATGGAACATGTTTGTAAGCAGCAGCATGAAATACTTTGGTAGGTTGGTATTCTATAAAAATACGCTCAATAGCCGTTAAATCCGAAACATCGGCAATAATGAACTTCGTCATTACATGATAACGTTCAATTCGTTTGCGTAAGTTTATTTCTAACTCGTACATAGGCGTTTCTGCTTGATCTACAAAAAGCACCATTTTAGGTTTATAAGAAACTACTTGGCGAGCTATCTCAGACCCTATAGAGCCTGCAGCACCAGTAATCATTATAACTTTATCAGTTAATTCATTAAAAATATTTTCTTGGTTAAGTTTAATGGGTTCACGATTCAATAAGTCTTCAATACGAACGGCTTTAATTTGACGAGAACTTAACTCTCCATTTATCCATCTGGAAATTGGCGGCACATTCTTCACCTGTACATTCATCTCTAAACAACGATTCAGAATTTCAGCTTTTCTAGAAGAAGAAATGTTTTGTATGGAAAGAATCACTTCAGAAATACTTCGTTTGTCCAGCATCCCATTTAAAGCTTCATCTGCCGAATAAATTTTAATTCCGGCAAGAGTTTTGCCAATTTTAGAATTATTATCGTCAACAAAACCTACAACATTAACATCAGATCGCGAGTCTTGGGTTAATGTGTTAAGTGTAATTATGCCAGATTGCCCTGCACCGTAAATTAGTACATTTCTTTTTACTCCATCGCCCATACCAGCAATGGTAATGAAAGTTGCTTTAAATACAATACGAGCCGATATTAACATAAAGATGCTCAACAAAGCATGTATGAGTATGATGGAGCTTGGAATAGGATATGAATTCTCCCCAACCATTAACTTGTACATGAAAGAAGCAATAAATGCAGTAATTGCCGAAGCTGAAGCTGCTTGTATAATCTTAATGGTATCATACATACTTGTATGGCGGATAACGCCTACGAAGGATTTGAATACGAAAAAGAAAGTTAAATAAATTGCCGCTATAAAATAAAAGCTGGCTGTTACCTCAAACAAACTAATTTGGTCTATCTGAAAATTGAACCTTACCACCCAAGCAATAAGGTAAGCAATAGTAACCAGGCACATGTCGATAAAAAGAACAAGCCATCTTGAGGCATATTTGCCTGCATATCGACTTAAAATTTTTTGTATCAATGGCATGGTTAATACTATAAAGAGTTACAAAGATATTGCATTTTTTACGAAAAAAATCAATAATCAATAGATTGTAAAATAATTGTTTTTATATACCCCTGTAAGACAAAATTTTAAGACATAAGTAGGCGTTTATCATGCTTAAAAAACAAGCATCTAAATGCAAAAAGCCTGAAATAATAAATTATTTCAGGCTTTTGATAAAATATTATATTCTTTAGCTTATTTCGAAAAAACGGCTCTTATTTGCTTAATTATCCTATTTAAGTCTAACTCAGTTAAGTTTGAACCAGAGGGCAAACATAGTCCTAGTTCGAATAATCTTTCGGAAGTGCCATCTCCAAAAAACTCATCATTACTGAAAATTGGTTGTAAATGCATTGGTTTCCAAAGTGGGCGAGACTCGATATTGTCTTGTTCGAGTGCTAATCTAAGCGTTTCCCTTGTAATTTGGGAGTCGTTTTCTAAGACTAATATTGTTGTAAGCCAACGATTTGAAAAATAACCATTCGGTTCATCTAGGAATTGTATAGCGGAGATATCCTTTAATGCATTTTTATATGTTTCGAAAATCTCTCTTCTTCTATTAATTCTATCGTCTAATACTTCCATTTGACCTCGGCCTATACCTGCAGAAATATTACTCATCCTGTAATTAAAGCCAATTTTAGAATGCTGATAATGTGGAGCATTATCTCTTGCTTGAGTAGATAAAAACCTAGCTTCATTTACATAGTTTTCATGATCTGAGATTAAAGCGCCTCCCCCTGAGGTAGTAATAATTTTATTCCCATTGAAAGAAAGCACACCTATTTCCCCATAGGTTCCTAAATACTTTCCGTTGATATGAGAACCTAAACCCTCAGCAGCATCTTCTATAATAGGAATTTGAAATTCCTTTGCAATATTTACGATTTCAGGCATGTTAGCTGGCATTCCATATAAATGCACAGGAATAATTGCTTTAGGTTTCTTACCATTAGCTATGCCTGTTTCAATTGCTTTTCTTAAAAACTGTGGACTCATGTTCCAGGTATCTAATTCAGAGTCTACAAATACAGGAGTTGCACCAATATAGGTTATGGGATTGGCAGATGCAGAAAAGGTGAAAGATTGACAAATTACTGTATCACCGGCTTTAACACCTAGAATAATTAATCCTAAATGAATTGCAGCAGTACCAGAAGTTAAGGCAGCAGCGTGCTTCGCTCCTGTAAACCTCTGTAAATCCTCTTCAAAGCCATTTACATTAGGCCCTAAAGGTGCAACCCAATTAGTATCAAATGCTTCGTGTATATAATTTAATTCTGTTCCACCCATGTGTGGAGAAGAAAGCCAGATTTTAGTGTTCATATTCAATTTTCGTGAAATTTAATAGGTTTGGCTGGTATACCCACAGCTGTGCAATTTGGAGGTATCGATTTTGATACTACGGCACCTGCTCCAATAATAGCGTTCTCGCCAATCTCAAGTTGGTTTATAATTTTTGCGCCAGTGCCAACATAAACTTTTTCAGCAATCAACACTTCGCCTGAAATATTTACAGAAGGCATAAAAGAGCTATAACTTCCAATTTTTGTATCGTGACCTACCGTACAACCAAGATTCAATATTACGAAATCACCAACTAATATATTAGTAGTCAATATACATCCGGCAGTTATTATGGTTCCTTTACCAATGCTCACAAAATTTATATCACCTATAATAACATTTGGATGAATCAATGTTGGGAAATTTATATTTGTATTATTTACTAACTTAATCACTTTTTGTTTAGAGCTCGGATTGCCTATGGCAAATACGATATCCAATGCATCTTCAACTCTATTTAACTCTTCCATGCCTCCCAATACTTTATATCCATTAACTAACTCGCCTTTTGAAATACCATCATCATAGAAACCTATAAATTCATAGCTTTCCTCTGATTTATTAATCTGATTTATCAGTGTTAAAACTTCTCTTCCAAAGCCACCTGCTGCATATATTGCAATTTTTCTCATTCGATCTCTCCTTTAAATTCAGTCATAGTTATAGCGTTATCACCAGAAATTCCCTCTCGTTTAAAAACTTTCAAGATTGTCAAAAATAGTATTTTTAAATCAAGAAGAAATGAAACATTATATACATACCAAACATCTAACTCAAATTTTTTAGCCCATGAAAGTGCATTGCGACCATTCACTTGTGCCCATCCAGTAATACCAGGCTTTACTTGATGTCTTTGTTTTTGAAAATCGCTATATAGATCTAAATATCTGACAAGAAGTGGCCTAGGCCCAACCAAACTCATATCGCCTTTTATTACATTTATTAATTGAGGGATTTCATCAAGTGAAAGCTTTCTAATTGTGAGCCCTAATTTAAACACACGCTCCTCATCAGGAAGCAAGTTGCCTTGGTCGTCTTTTAAATCCAACATTGTTTTGAATTTAATAATATTAAAAATAAGCCCTTTATAACCTGGTCTCTTCTGAATGAAAAATGGAATTCCTTTTAATTTAATTGCTAATAAAATAGATGTCAATACGAATATAGGGCTAAGCAATAAGAATGCGAGTAAACTAAAAACAAAATCGAAAAATCTCTTTATAATATAACTATACATTTAACTAATCTTAATTGCATGTAAATATTGTGCGGCTAACACTTCAAATGTTCTTTTTTCTTTTAGAAATTTATGCCCATTTGATCCCATTTGTTGAATTTCTGATGGTTCCATCTGGCTATACTTTAAAACAACACTCGCAAGCTCATTCGGATCATTATACTTTACAAACACTCCACAATTTGCTTCATTTATCATGCTTTGGAAACCATCGTATGAACATATAATTGGTTTAGATGCATACATATAGTCTATCCATTTATTTCTTGATAAACCATATTTCGCCAAGTCACTTTCAAAGCTATCATAACATACATGAACATGGTTTAAGAATGAATTTACTTGTGCCTTATTAATTGGTGGAGGGAAGGAAATATTTGATAAATCACTTGATTCATCCGCTAATTGTTTTTTCTGAGTTCCATTACCCAATATTACGAAATGTATGTTAGAATTATCTTTTAAGATACGTGCTGCAGAAATAAATGTTTGAAGAGGGTTATTCACATTTACAGTACCTGCATAGCAAACTAAAAACTTATTCTTTGGAATATGCTCTTCCACATATTCTTTTGTTAATTCAACTTGATCATTATTGTAAAATGACATGCTTAGGCCTTGTGGAACACATATACATTTTTTGTATTTCAAGGTGATATTCTTAACATGCTCTTCCAAATTAGGCATGGTACCTATAATTAAATTTGCTTTTTCGTAGCCAAATTTCTCAATCCATGAAAGTACTTTAACTAATGGATTTGATGCTTTATATCCTCCTAATTTAATTATTGATAATGGCCAAATGTCTCGTACTTCAAATATAAATTTCGAGCGATATATGGCGGAAAGAATAATTGTCGGAATAACAGTTGTTAATGCTAAAGAGGAGACAATAATTACATCTGGTTTTGATAATTTTCTTTTTGAGAAAAGTAATAAAATCAAGTCAAAATGTATCCAACTTAATATACGTGAAAAACTAGTTGAAGATTTACTTTTAAAAATATTTAGCCAAACAGTGGTAACACCATTGATTACTTCTACATACTTTAAGCCTTTAAATACAGGTAAATTATCGGATAGATGGCTTGAGTTCGAAGTAATAACAGTTACATTATTTCCAGACTTAACCCATTCTTCAGCAAAGTAAAAATGACGTGTACCAAAAAAATACTTTGAAGGCGATGCGTATTTTGAGATGTACCAAATGTTCATTAAGAATAAAATTCTTTAATTTTTGCAACTACATATTCAATTGCTTCATTTGATAATTCAGGATAAATAGGCAAAGACAAAATTGTGCTTTCATTATTTTCAGCGACTCTGAAGTTCGGACTTGGATATAATTTATTATAACAAGCTAAACGTGGCAGAGATGTAGGGTAATGTATGGCAGTCTCTATATTATGATCCTTTAAAAATTGTTGCAATTCATTTCTTCTTTCAACTCTAATTACATATAAATGATAGCTATGTTTCGAACTACTACGTTTCTTTGGTGCGAT
>JBILKW010000077.1:0-9968 GCA_044376465.1 Sphingobacteriales bacterium
GGTACGCATGCGTTCTGTTATCATATGCGATTTTTCTAGGAAATAAGCAGCTTCATGGAAATAATGGTCCACGGTTACATGCCTTTTCCAACCTGCATAAATTGAACTAAATATTGGATTTTCTTCTAATTTAGCTTCGTGTTTGTGTGGATGCACATTCCAGCGGCGGTTGCTATTTTTCACCAAATCGGGGAGGGCAATGCCTAAAATATAATAAGGATCAGTATTTTGTTGATCAAAATAATAATGTGATAAGTAGTTCATTCCCCTGCGATGTAAAAATGCTATATTTGAAGCCTAATTTAATGATTTAACCGATGAACAAGAATTTTGTTGAAGAACTCAAGTGGAGAGGCATGTTGCATGATATAATGCCAGGCACGGAGGAGCAGTTGAATAAAGAGGTAACGGCTGGTTATATTGGCTTTGATCCTACCGCAGATTCTTTACATGTTGGGCATTTGGTGCAGGTAATGACACTGATACACTTTCAAAATGCGGGGCATAAACCTTTTGCATTGGTTGGTGGAGCTACCGGCATGGTTGGCGACCCTTCGGGCAAATCGGAAGAGCGAAATTTATTAAACGAAGAATCGTTGAACCACAACGTGGCTTGTTTGAAATCTCAATTATCTAGATTTTTAGATTTTAATTCTGATGCAGTGAATGCAGCAGTAATGGTTAATAATTACGATTGGTTTAAATCCTTTTCCTTTTTAGATTTTATACGTGATGTGGGTAAACACATTACCGTTAATTATATGATGGCGAAAGACTCTGTGAAGAAACGCTTAGAAGGCGAAACAGGAATGTCGTTTACCGAATTTTCTTACCAATTAGTACAAGGCTATGATTTTTACTATTTATGGAAAAATCACCAATGCTTAGTACAAATGGGAGGTTCAGACCAATGGGGGAACATTGTAACCGGTACGGAGTTTATTCGCAGAAAAGATGCCGGAACTGCTTACGCCATCACCACACAACTTATTAAAAAATCTGACGGGACTAAATTTGGTAAAACAGAAAGTGGTGCGGTTTGGTTAGATCCTAAAAAAACAAGCCCTTATAAATTTTACCAATTTTGGTTGAATACTTCAGATGCCGATGCAAAAAACTACATCCGTATTTTCACTTTGTTAGATAAAGAGAGTATTGAGAAGTTAGAGGTAGAGCACGATGCTGCGCCTCATTTGCGAATTTTACAAAAAGCAATTGCCAATGATATAACCATTAGAGTACATGGTGAAGAGGCTTTAGAAATGGCCATTAAAACCTCTGAGTTTTTATTTGGAGCAGGTGATTTAGCTTTTTTACAAAAATTAAATGATGAGGAGATTTTAGATGTATTTGATGGCATCCCTCAATATCCAATTTCTAAATCCGAATTAGAAGCAGGTATTAATATTGTTGATTTATTAGCAGAAAAATCATCGGTATTCCCATCTAAAGGAGAAGCTAAAAAAATGATTACGGGTGGTGGTGTTTCACTAAATAAAGAAAAAATAAATAATGTAGATTTAGTAGTTAATGAAGATTCATTAATTAATGGGAAATACTTAGTGCCTCAAAAAGGTAAAAAGAATTATTTCTTAATTATTGCTGAGTAATTTATTGCACTAACAAATTGCAGCCACGCATATCTGCATTATCAAATCTACCAATTACTTCAAATCGTCCGTCGGCATATATTTTACCTAAGTCTTGTGTGGCTATAAACGAGCAGGAGTGGAGGTTTGCAAGATCTATAATGTTAATGCCTCCGGTACGTTCTGATTTTAAATATGAAAAAGGATCCTGAGTTTCTCTTATCATAATTTTCATCCAAGGAGGTGTTCTAAATATTCCATTACCCTTAGAGTATGCTTGAGATAATAGCTCCGTCATTCCATATTCTGAATGAATGTTTGTTAAATGGAATGCATTGCATAAGGTTTGATGTAGTTCTTCTCTCAACATTTCTTTTCGTTTACCTTTCATTCCGCCCGTTTCCATTACAATGCAATGTTCCATTTCAAAAGGAAATTGTTCAGCAAAATCTAATAAAGCATAGGTAACTCCTATTAACAATACTTTTTTGAGTCCATCATTCTCGATAATAATATTTTTAATTTTCTCGTATTCATTTAAATAAAAACCACTACGTTCATCGCTAGAGTTTTTAATTAAGTGGTCGCACATATACACTAATGAAGATCCACTTCGCTCTAAATAAGAAGGTAGTAAAGCAATTACTACATAGTGTTCGATGTTTCCATAAAAGAGTTCAAAAGCCTTATTGAAACTCTGTTCGTAAAAACTGAGGTCGGATAAAACATGTTTACTCTGAATAGATCCTGTAGTACCACTAGAACTAAATACTGTTTCTGTATTTTTTATATTAAAATCGGTAACGAGGTGCGATTTAAAAAATTCTACGGGTAAAAAGGGTATATCTTCTATGCGTTCTACTGCGTTTGGGTTAATGGCTAAATAATTTACAAACTCCTTGTAAACGGGTACCTTAATAGCCTGATGTCTGAAAATCTCTAATGCTATTTCCTCAAATTCTAGGGGATTATCAATTGAAAATATAGCTTCTGGAGTAATTTCATTCATGCTTGAACGTTCATTATAATTATTGTAAATTTACATTCAAATTCTTAATTGACATACAAATTGATAAAAAATACTAGCATTTTTCTTTTAATACTTACCAGCTTATGCATGTATGCATGTAATAAGCTGGAGGAATATGACGACCGACCAATCATTACGGAAGGGTCTTATTCACTTTTACAAAACGCACAAGGTAAAGATACCTCCTTAGTATTGAAATTTACCTTTACAGACGGTGATGGGAATGTTGGGTTGAGTGCTAACGATACGATGCCTCCTTATGATACCAATGTAAAAATAGATTACCTTGAAAAAATTGACGGAGTGTTTACCAAAATTCTAATTCCGGGCACAACAGATACATTAAATTTTAACTCCAGAATTAAAACTTTTGGATCCAATACTCCTACCAAAGCAGAGGTAGAAGTAAAAGTAAACATTAGTGTTGTACTCGCAGATACAGTAAAATTCGATTATTACATCTTAGACAAAAACCTTAACCGAAGCAACAAAATGAGTACAGGCACCATCGTACTCAATAACTAGGTGAGTTGTGAGTTGTGAATTGTGAGTTTTGGATGATTAATGTTAAATTTGCAATTAGTACCTTCAACTCACAACTCACAACTCACAACTCATGTTATACTGGAAAGCCCTTCATATCATCTTCGTTGTAACCTGGTTCGCGGGTTTATTCTACATTGTTCGTTTGTTTATTTATGATGTAGAGGCGAATGCAAAGGAGAATGAAGTGCGAGATATTTTGCAAAAGCAATTTAGAATTATGCAGCGTAGGTTATGGTATGGAATTACTTGGCCTTCTGCAATTATTACCATAGTTACAGGAACCTATTTAGCTTATATAACTAATTATTATACTTCGTTTTGGTTGATGCTAAAACTGTCTTTTGTATTGTTGCTGTTTTTGTATCAATTAATTTGTCAGAAAATATTTAACCAATTACAAAATTCGGAAGTAAAATGGACATCATTTCAGTTAAGAGTATGGAATGAGCTAGCCACCTTGTTTTTAGTGAGCATTGTATTTATTGTTGTGTTGAAAGACACATTAGGTTTGTTATACGGAATGATTAGTTTAGTAATTGTTACTGTGGTTTTATTAGTAGCAATACGAATTTATAAAAAGGCTAGGTCGAAAAATTAAGATTGTATTCTACTTTCATCCGATTCACTTTCTTCAACATTTATTTCATTGTTAATTGCTTGTTGCAATGCATTCTTAATTTTTCCGAAAATTTCTGGGTGCCAATTTTCTTCTGCTAGCTTAGATACTAAACCCATGGCTAGTTGTGCAATACCGTATTTTACTAATATATTCGACTTTTTTAAGATTACTCTTTCTACTAAAAAGCCAGCAAGAATGGTAAGACCAGTGGTTACAATTGTTTTATTTTTTGCTTGTTGATGAAAGAATGATTTTACGCCAGCGTTTAATAAAGCACCTGGTTCTAAATCCTCAGAAAGATCATCGAATTTAGTTTGCAAGATTTGTTCCTTTGCTTTTATTTCTAATTGTAAGCGGTAAATTTCTTTCTCTAAATCGAGTTTATTACTAATGGTTGCCATGGTTTTCTTCTTTAAATAATTCGCGAATAATGGTATTGCTGATATAGTTTTTCAATGCCTTTCTGAATAGAAATGCTACCATCAACATAAAAAAATAAATGCCTGCAACACACAGAAATCCTAATGAAAAGCTATGTAAAACTTCTGCTAAATAATAGGCCAGTGCAAAACTCCCAAATACAAATGCCATAGATGCAAAAATGATGAGTACTGCGCTGGAGCTAATGCTGGATATTAGTTCGGCAGCAGTTTTTCGAATCTGTAAACTGAGTAAACTAGAACGTAAATTGATGTACAATTTCAGTTCTGTTACCAAGGCTAACACATCGTCTTTTATATTTTTATTATCGTCCATTTTATCGATAGTTAATTAAATCTGGTTTAGAAACATCAAAGTCTCTTAAGTTTAAATTATTTATGCCAATTGGGTTGTATTTAAAGTTAGCGCCAGTTCCCAACGGAATGTTAGGATAAAATCCAAAAGTAATTTGAATGGTATTTACCACCAAGTTTTCTTTTCTTAATAATAAGCCTAAGCCATAGGCTTGGTAAATAGTATTAGGGTTTATATTTGTGTTTAACGGTCGGCCTATTTTACCAAAACCAGCAAAGACCACCGAAGCTATTTGTACTCCAGCAAAATTAAAAGGTGTATAAATTATCGATTCTAATTTTAAAATGCTTTTATTTTTTCCTAGTACAGTGAAACTATTGAATCCATAGAGTCCTTCGCTACCTCTTCCGTTAAGCGAAACAGATTCTGTTGCTAACCTATTTAAGCCATTGGTAACTTGTACATAAACGAACTGTCGCATGTTCCATTTACCTCTCGACCATAAATCGGAGAAATAACTTACATCGATATTAAATACACCTCTAGATGCGATGTAATTATTATAAAACACACCATACTGCATCGAACCAGACAAATATCCAAAATTTACGAGGTGTTTACCAGCAGAGTATCTTAGAGCATTATAGATGTATTGAGTTTTTTCTTCATCTAAAATACCAAATATCGCATTAAAACTTTGTCCTTCTGGTATATCTTCTGTGTTACCGAATCGGTATATTTTTTTGTCTTTATAGTACCTACGGCTAGAGAAGCCTAAGCTGAACAAGTATAGGTTTACATCTCTATAAGAATCTAAAGTATCTAAGCTTAAATTTGGTCGTTCAATAAAATCAGTTTTTAGGTATCTAGTTCCAAGTACTAAGGAGTTAGTTCGGCCATTCTTATCGTTTTGATTAATTTTTAAACTACGTCCGAGCCAAATATCACTTACATTATAAACTAATTTGGCGGGAGTAATAATTCCATCTGCAAGTGGGTATTCTTTGTTCTCATTGTATCTAGATATTCCTGCCGAACCAGCCCATTTTGTAAGTGGCGAGAAAAATGTTCTATTAAAATTTATTCCGTGAAATCGTAATAATGGCGAAATGTTATAAAATAATTTTCCATCGATGTAAGTATTTCTAATGTTATTATCACTTAGTTCGCCTTGCCAATTAGAAAACTTACCCTTTGTAATGTCGTATTGTCCAGCTTGTGTAATACGAGAACCTGTACCTAAAAAATTTGATTCGGTAATTCTAAAATTAGAAGAGGTAGTACTAGCCCCCACACTAGCATTTATAGACCAACGGTCTTGTACTATTACAATTAAATCAATAGAGTCGGCATTTCTTTTTGTTTTGGCGGGTATAATTATTCTTGCATCACGTATGTACTCTTGTCTGCGTAACAAACGTTCGGATTCTTTTACTCTAAGAGGGTCAACTTTATCGCCTTTCTTAAATAAAATTAAACTTTTAATATTATTTTGCCTAGAGCTTAAATGTACATTATTCCCAATGTCTTCAATAAAACCTTTTCTCAAAATTAAGGTGTCATCTACCTCTGTACCAAATGGATCTAATGTTTTGTAGTATATGTTTCTGATTATTTTACCTTCGTATTTATTGATGCGATCTTGTTTTTGCTTAGACTGCATATTATCTATCGGTTTTACATCTTGTTGAGGTTGACGATATAAATTTTTAAAAATGAAACGACCGAGTTTTGTTTCATTAGAAAAATGAAACATTGAACTATCAAATTTTGTGTAGTGTTTTACTTTTGATGAGCTGTCTGAAACATTCGCAGCTACTACATTCTGTATAAAAGAAGCAGTTATTAAAAAAACAATTAAAAGGAGACTAAATGCCTTCTTCTTTTTCATCTTTTTTGTGAATTAGAACTGGATTTGTATATGGTTTGGAGCTTTTGTTTTCGTAAATAGAAATTAATAATAAGAAAAAAGAAATTAACAAGGGCCCAAACACTAACCCTAAAATGCCAAACATTGGTAAGCCAATAATTACACCAACGATAGAAATAATAGGATGAATATTTGCAATTTTTTTATTGATAATTAAACGTAAAACATTATCAATATTGGAAACAATTAATACACCCCAAACTAAAATGCCGATACCCGAAAAATAATCATTGTAGCTTAATGCAATTATACCTGCAGGAATAAATACCAATGCCGAGCCTACCAAGGGTACAAAACTAAGCAGGGCAGAAAGTACTCCCCAAAACAGTGGATCGCTGATGCCAAAAATTAGAAAACCTAGACCCACACAGGTTCCTTGTGCAAATGCTATTACACCTTGCCCAATTATATTTGTTTGTGTTATTTTTCGCAGTTCTTCTGCTAACAAAAAAGAGCTTTTTTCCTTAAATGGTAGATATTTGAGTAATGCACTTTCAAAATTTTCATATTCTGTGAACATAAAATACAAGACAAAGTACATGATTGACAGCAATAAAAATATATTTAGAATTGCACTCACTACACTAGGGAAAGAGCCTAATGCCCAACTCTCTATTTTTTGGATTACGTCTACTACTCTGTCTGAGTGTAAGTCAACTCCCAGAAGTGAGGAAAAGTGGCTGAGTATATTTGTTATTTGTGTTGGGCTTTTTGTATAGTAGCTTATTTGATTAATCACCATCCAACTTAACACTAGGAACGGAACAATAAGCACTAAAAATGAACTGAAGATAATAAACAATGCGGCCAAAGCTCGTTTCCATTTCCTGTGTTCAATTAGCTTTATAAAATTGTTACGAAGTAGCGTATACATCACAATAGCCCCTAAGCCTGCAGATATAATGTCTTTGAGTGAATAGGCTAGAAATGCGCCTAATAAAATTATAATGATTAGAATAAATATTCGTTGTTGTTTAGAATTGTAAATCGACATGTTTTCGGCTTAATGCTTAAATATAGTACAAATGCGTTTAAAAAGAAAAACTGCGAAAGCTACCTAATGCAATTTCAACGAAATCTTGCTAATGATCCTAAAAACCAAAAGTAGCAATAAATATAAAATAGACCTTTTTCTTATAGTTTTTATTGAAATTAGACTATTTTTTTTGTGTAGTAATAGGATGTGTAGTAATAGGATGAAAAAAAATTATATTAAATTACTTCGGCAACAACAAAAGTACTTCCAGCAATGATAATTAAATCCTGTTTATCGGCATTTATAAGGGCTGCAGCATATGCCTCTGCCACAGAATTATATGAATTTCCAATTAAATGATAGTTTTTAGCTAATTCTTTGCATTCTATTGCATCTAGTCCTCTAGGTATATTGGGTTTACAAAAATAGTATTTAGCATCCGTTGGTAATATCTTAAATACTTTATCAGGTGATTTGTCGTTTACCATCCCCCATACCCAATGGAGCTTATTGTAACTTGTTTTATGGATTTGCTTTATTATTTCTATTATGCCATCTTCATTATGCCCAGTATCTGCAATACATAAGGGTTCATGTTTTATTACATCCCATCGTCCTCTTAAACCAGTTGTTTTTTTTACATTTCTGATTCCATTTAAAACATTCGATTCGGTTAATTGGTATCCTTTTAATTTTAAAATTTCTATTGTTTTTAATACACCAATTAAATTTTTTTGTTGATATGAGCCGGCTAGGGAACAACTGATTTCAGGTTCAGATAAAAATGAGTGATACACATTGAAGTATGAATATTCATGGCTTGATTTAGCTAAGTATTCCAGTTTAATTTCACGATCAGCAAAATAAATTTCGGCATTTTTTTCTCTTGCATAATTCATAAAAACCTGTTTACATTCTTCTTGTTCTTCACTAATAATTATGGGGGTATTAGGTTTTATGATGCCGGCTTTTTCTGTTGCAATTTTAGGAATAGTATCTCCCAAAAATTGCATGTGATCATAGCTTATATTGGTAATTAAACACACTTCCGGATGTATAATATTGGTAGAATCTAGTCGACCGCCCATGCCCACCTCAATAACTGCAATATCTACTTTTTCATCTGCAAAATATTTTAAGGCCAGGGCAACACAGAGTTCAAAAAATGAAGGTTTAATGTCCTCTATTATGGTTAAATATTGTGACACGAAATCTACAACGTATTGCTGAGGGATCATTTCTCCATTCATTTTTATACGCTCTCTAAAATCAAGTAGGTGAGGAGAAGTATACAAGCCTGTTTTATATCCATTAGATTGTAAAACAGATGCAAGCAGATGGGAGCTAGAACCCTTGCCGTTTGTACCAGCAATATGAATTGTTTTTAATTTCTGTTGTGGATTACCAATGGCATTACATAATGCAATGGTGTTATCTAAACTTGGTTTGTATGCTTGTGCACCAATTCGTTGGAACATTGGTAACTGCGCATATAAAAAGTCGAGTGTTTCTTGATAATTCAAGGTGTTGGTTATTCTAATATAAAGGTAAATATTACAGAACCTGCTTGTATTTCAGGTCCGCTTGTAATTGCATTTAACTTAGCTCCGAGTACTGCTTTTTCACATTTATTCCAAAGACTTGCATTTGAAATGGTAGTCCCTCTGGCTCCAGCTTTGGCAGTAACAATTGTACCATTTTTATCAACTGTAATTTCTACAGCTACTTTACCAGCGGTTTGTCCATCGTCTTGTATACGAGGGGAAGTAATAAATCTACGACCAGTTAAATTGAGAGAAACACCATTACCACCTCCACCAACATACGATTGACTATTCGGGTCGCCATTTGTAGCGCCTTGGTTACCTGGTGTTGTTCCAGTTCCATCTCCCGCACCCGCACCATTATTCTTCTTGCCTTTAAAAATGGCTCGTTGGTCTACATTTGGTTTTGCAGGTTCGGCAGGAGTAGTGCTGTTTGTATTTGTATTATTAGAAGTATTCGGATTTATATCAACTACGGCAGGAGCCTCTTCGTTATTTTGAGTTAGTACATCTTTATCTGTTGAGCTATTACTTTCTGTTGGAGAATTTGGTCTGTTAGGATCTATTATCGGTTCCGAAGAAATATTTTCGCCAATGGCAGGCTCGTCCATGCTTGAATAATCATTTCCCATGCCTGTTTCACTTGTTCCGTAATTTATTACCACTCCACCTGTTTCAATTTCTTCAATTGGAATTTGCACCTTTATGTAAAAGAAATAACACAGCGCAAATAAAAGAATATGTAATACTGAAGTACTAATGATTGCTTTTAATCGCTGCGAATTTTCTTTTTGTTCTAAAGTATTCATCCTGCAATTTATTTTGGATCGGTTGCTAATACTAATTTTATTTTTAATCGGTTAGATACGTCCATTACATTCACAATGTCTTGTATCTGCACTGTTTTATCAACGTAAAGTATAACTGTTAACTCTTCAGTATTTTTAATTAATCCGTTTAGTACTTGTTCTATCATATCTTGTGGTACTTTTTGTTTTT
>JBILKW010000005.1:0-27616 GCA_044376465.1 Sphingobacteriales bacterium
CTAAATTTTAAATTCTAAATAATGGCAAAGAAATCAATTCCAAAAACAAAAGCAGTTACTAACAAGAACTCGATTGTGTTTTTCGAAAAATATATTAACAATGCAGCTCCTACTTCTTTCGAGATTTCGGGACAAAAATTATGGTTAGATTATATTCGCCCTTATGTTGATGAAACATATGTTGACAATTATGGCACAGCTGTTGGCGTAATAAACCCTAAGGCTGAGTACAAAGTAGTGATAGAAGCACATGCCGATGAAATTTCGTGGTATGTAAATTACATAACCAATGATGGATTGATTTACGTAATACGAAATGGAGGGTCGGATCATTTAATTGCACCATCAATGCGTGTAAATGTACATACAGATAAAGGGATTGTAAAAGGAGTTTTCGGTTGGCCTGCAATACATACACGCAGCGGAGAGAAAGAAGAAACTCCATCACTAAAAAATATTTTTATTGACACAGGATGTACTTCTAAAGTTGAAGTGGAGAAAAAAGGCATACACGTTGGTTGTGTAGTAACTTTCGAAGATGAATTTATGCAACTAAACGACCGCTACTATGTTGGCAGAGCATTAGATAACAGAGCAGGTGGTTTTATGATTGCAGAAGTTGCTCGTTTATTAAAAGAAAATAAAAAGAAATTGCCTTTCGGCTTATATGTAGTAAACTCCGTACAAGAAGAAATAGGTTTACGTGGCGCCGAAATGATTGCACATAAAATTAAACCAAATGTTGCCATTGTAACCGATGTAACTCACGATACCACCACACCAATGATTAATAAAATTACTCAAGGCGATTTAGCTTGTGGTAGAGGGCCGGTAGTTTCATACGCTCCTGCTGTTCAAATGAACCTAAACAAATTAATTATTAATACTGCGGAGAAAAATAAAATTCCATTCCAACGTCAGGCTTCATCGCGTTCAACAGGTACCGACACGGATGCTTTTGCTTATTCTAACGATGGCGTAGTTTCGGCATTAATATCATTACCTCTGCGTTATATGCATACTACAGTAGAGATGATTCATAAAGACGATGTAGAAAATGTAATTAAATTAATTTACGAATCGTTGTTGAACATTAAAGCAGGTCAAGATTTTAGATACATGAAATAAATATGAAAAAATTAATCGTACCTATTGTTGCAATTACATTTATTGCATGTAATTCTAAACCAAATGCTGAGAATTTAGTCGACCCTATAGTTACACACATCGATTCTAGCTACTCTCCTGCCGAAAACTTTTTCTTATTTGCAAATAATGCATGGTTTAAAGCGAACCCTATACCGAATACAAAAAACAGTGTAGGTATTTTTAGAACCATACAAGACACCGTAAATTCACAAGTGCGACAAATCTGTGAAAAATCGGCAGCCTTAAACAATGCTAAAAAGGGCAGCAAAGAGCAAATGATTGGCGATTATTATTATTCGGGAATGGACACGATAACCATCGAAAAAAATGGACTTAGTTCATTGAAGCCTCTCATCAACAAAATAAATACTATAAAAAATTTAAGCGAGATGCCTATGCTCATTGCAGAATTGCATGTGCTAGGATGCAGACCACTATTCAATTTCAGAGTTGGTACCGACGATAAAAATTCGAGCATGAATGCTAGCTTCTTGTACCAAGGAGGGATTGGATTGCCCGATAGAGATTATTATTTCAGCAATACTGGAGAGAATTCGAAAATTAGAGGAGAGTATGTAAAACACATTCAGAAAATGTTTGAGATTGCTGGATTAAGTAGCGATAAAAATGTAGGTGAACGTGTTTTTGCTATCGAAAAAAACTTAGCAGCTGCGAGTAGAAAATTGGAAGACACTCGCGACCCATATAAAAATTACAATAAAATTTCTAACGTAGATTTAGGGAAGAAATATCCAAACATTGCCATTCCATCTATTTATGCTGGATTAAAATTAAACGGAAGTGATAGTACGATTGTTGGGCAGCCAGAATTTTTTGAAGCCTTAAATAAAAATATAAAATCAAGCAGCATTGAAGATTGGAAATTATACTTCACTTGGAATTTACTGAGCAATTATGCTGGGTATTTAACAAAAAATATTGAGGAACAGAATTTTAATTTTTATGGCAAAATACTTTCAGGTAGAAAGTCGCAAAAGCCACGCTGGGAAAGAATTGTAGAAGATACCGATGGTTCGTTGGGTGAGCTTATTGGACAAATATATGTGAAGGAATATTTACCAAAAGGTACGAAAGAAAAATTGTTAGAGATAGGTGAAAATGTTAGAGCTGTGTATGCAGAGCACATCAAAAATTTAGAATGGATGAGTGCTGCAACGAAAGAAAAAGCATTGTCGAAATTGCAAAAAGTAAACATGAAAGTAGCATACCCCGACAAGTGGAAAGACATGTCGAGCGTAAACATTACAAGAACGAACTATGTAGAGAATGCAATGAATATTAGCAAATGGCAGTTCGAAGAAATGACAAAGAGAAATGGTAAGCCCGTTGATCGTTCGGAATGGGGTATGACGCCTCAAACCTATAATGCTTATTACGATCCAACCTTCAATGAAATTTGTGTACCAGCATGTAATATCATTGTACCAGGTTTTGAAGGACGTATGCCCGATGATGCCATCTTGTATGGAATTATTGGAGGCTCAACTTTTGGGCATGAGTTAACCCATGGATTCGACGATCAAGGAAGTCAGTACGACGAAACAGGAAACCTACGCGATTGGTGGACTAAAGAAGACAGAGAGAAGTTTAAATCAAAAACTGAATTAATTGTACAGCAATACAACGAATATACAGTATTAAATGGCTTGCATGTAAACGGTGAAGCTACCCAAGGCGAAAACATTGCCGACTTAGGTGGTACCGTTATGGGTTACGAAGCATTTAAGAAAACAAAACAAGGGAAATCAACAGAATTAATTGGAGGTTACACACCCGACCAACGATTTTTTTTAGGTTATGCCTATGCATGGATGATGATGTATACCAAGGAAACGATGGAGCAACGCATTATGAGCGATGTACATTCGCCAGCTGAGTTCAGAGTAAACGGAGTTGTATCAAATATGCCTGAGTTCCACAAAGCCTTTGGGGTGAATGCAGGAGATAAAATGTATAGAGCAGATTCGGCGTTGGTGAAGATTTGGTAAACGAACTAACGAAGGAACCGTTGAGCATTCGTAGGTTAACTTCTAATAGTTATATTGTTGTATGTTATAAATATGAAAAGATTACTCATTTTACTTACAATTACATTGTTTGGTTGCTCGGCGAATCTACCCTTGGATACTGTTTCAGAAGTTGACTTGAAACGTTATGCTGGCAAGTGGTACGAAATTGCTTCCTATCCACAGCGTTTTCAAAAAGGCTGTACGTGCACCACAGCTGAATACACGCTCAGCAACGAAGGATATGTGATTGTTGAAAATGCTTGTAATAAAGACAGTGTAAACGGTGAAAAATCCGGAATAAAAGGAAAAGCATTTGTAGTTGAAAATTCTGGCAATGCAAAACTAGAAGTTCAATTCTTTTGGCCGTTTAAAGGTAAATACTGGATCATCGATTTAGATACCGATTATACCTATGCCGTGGTTGGTCACCCTAATAGAGAATACCTTTGGATTCTTTCTCGCACTCCACAACTCAACGAAAAAACGTATAACGAAATCTTGGAACGTGCAAAAGCGAAGGGCTTTAACTTATCGAAGTTGCAGAAAACACTGCAGGTTAGTAATTATTGAATGGTACGTAGAGTTGCCATGTTAACGAGTATCTCTTTGCAAAAGAGATTTAACCTGCTATAAATTTTAATTTTTCATGATAAGCTCACATTTTAAAAAGATACATTAATTATCCTAAACTCTATTTTTCAAAGAGCAACTCAGTTAGCTAGATCTTTACAAATTTTTACTTGTTGGCTCTTATTTAATTCTTGCGAAAAAATTTTTATCGACGCAAATAACATTGGAATTGTTGTTAACATTCTGCTTGAAAATTGGTCGTCATTTTTTTGTTGTTATGCAAATCGCATAGGAAATTTGCAATAACAAAAATTACAAAAAAAAGGTGCTCCGAATTTTAATCAGAGCACCTTTCACTAGCAAACTAGCAAACTATTTCACTTCCTCAAAGTTCACATCTTGCACGTTGTCTCCGGCAGAGGCTTCTGGGCCTGCTTCGCCTGCTGGTGCTCCTGCTTCTTGTGTTGCTTTGTACAACTCTTCTGAAGCGGCGTTCCATGCATTTGTTAACTCAGTTTGTGCGGCATCCATTGCATCAAAATCTTTTGCTGCATGTGCATCTTTTAATTTCGTTAAGGCTGCTTCAATGTTTTCTTTGTTCGTGCCTGTTAATTTATCGCCGTAATCTTTTATTTGTTTTTCTGTTTGGAAAATCAAAGAATCTGCTGCATTTAATTTATCAACTTCTTCTTTTGCTTTTCTATCCGTATCAGCATTGGCTTCTGCTTCTTGCTTCATTTTTTTAATCTCTTCATCACTCAATCCTGAACTTGCTTCGATACGGATTTTTTGCTCTTTCCCTGTTCCTTTATCTTTTGCGCTTACGTGTAAAATTCCGTTCGCATCAATGTCAAATGTTACTTCAATTTGTGGCACTCCTCTTGGTGCTGGCGGAATGCCATCTAGGTGGAATCTACCAATGCTTCTGTTTGCATTTGCCATTGGGCGCTCTCCTTGCAAAACATGTATTTCTACAGTAGGTTGCGAGTCTGATGCGGTCGAAAAAGTTTCCGAACGTTTTGTTGGGATGGTAGTATTTGCTTCAATCAACTTGGTCATTACTCCACCCATGGTTTCAATACCTAATGATAATGGGGTAACATCTAGTAACAATACATCTTTTACATCACCCGTTAATACACCACCTTGTATTGCCGCTCCAATTGCCACCACCTCATCTGGGTTTACTCCTTTTGAGGGTGCTTTACCGAAGAAACTTTCAACTGCTGCTTGTATTGCAGGTATACGTGTGGATCCTCCTACTAAAATAATTTCGTCGATATCTGATGTTGAGTAACCTGCATTTTTTAATGCTGTTTTGCAAGGCTCAATTGTTCTCTTAATTAATGAGTCGGCTAATTGCTCAAACTTTGCACGCGATAAACTTCGCACTAAGTGCTTAGGCACTCCATCTATTGCTGTTACGTATGGTAAGTTTATTTCTGATGCTGTTGTTGATGATAACTCAATCTTCGCTTTCTCTGCAGCCTCTTTAAGCCTCTGTAAAGCCATCGGATCTTTTCTTAAGTCGATATTCTCGTCAGCCTTAAATTCATCCGCTAACCAATCTATAATCACTTGATCGAAGTCGTCACCACCTAAGTGTGTATCACCATCGGTAGATTTTACTTCAAATACACCATCACCTAATTCTAAAACAGAAACGTCGTGTGTACCACCACCACAATCAAACACCACAATTTTCATGTCTTTGTGTGCTTTATCTAATCCATAAGCCAATGCTGCAGCTGTAGGCTCGTTTATTATTCGGCGTACGTTCAATCCTGCAATTTCGCCCGCTTCTTTTGTCGCTTGGCGTTGTGCATCGTTAAAGTATGCTGGTACAGTAATTACTGCTTCTTTTACTTCATACCCTAAGTAATCTTCGGCAGTTTTCTTCATTTTTTGAAGTATCATTGCCGATAATTCTTGTGGTGTGTACATTCTACCATCAATATCTACACGTGGTGTATCGTTATCACCTTTTACCACTTTATAAGGAACACGCGATGCTTCTTTGGTTACTTCGCTAAAACTATTCCCCATAAATCTTTTTATAGAGTAAATAGTTTTCGTTGGGTTTGTAATTGCTTGTCGCTTTGCTGGGTCGCCCACTTTACGCTCTCCGTTATCTGCAAATGAAGTGATAGAAGGTGTAGTTCTTTTACCTTCTGAGTTAGGAATTACTACCGGCTCATTTCCTTCCATTACGGCTACGCATGAGTTTGTGGTTCCTAAGTCGATTCCAATAATTTTAGACATATGTGTTTGTGTTTATTTTTTTGCTAATTTATTTAACTATACATCCTTGTTCAATGCGTATGCCAAACCTGATTTTGTAGCAAAAAGCGACAATGATGCGTATAAAAACAAAAAAACGGCATTTTTTAGGTGCCGTTTTGTCATAAAAATAATTTCTTAATCCTGTTATCCTTAATAAAAGCCGAGGTCGTTTGCGCCTGCTCTTCTGCCAACAATTGAATTGTTTTTTAATCCATCAATAGAGTTTAAAGATAAGTTCGTTTGCCTAATTTCTGCAAATTTCTTTCGCATTCGAGAAGAGAAAATTCCCAATCCTCCGTTGATGTTCGTGTATTCGGGCACCACCTCACTTAAGCTTACGGTTGAGTTATTAATTTCCATATAAGTATCTAACTCCTCACCGGCATATTCAAAATGAAACTCAAGCGGACCAATATATTCTCTCCTATACCCAAATGGTAAGGGATCTAGGGCAATTTGCAAGTTTGTATAGAAATTTTGGCCAGATAAAACATATGCGATTTCCGCCTTTCCATCTGTACTTCCGTTTCGATTGTTCGACATCAATTGCATGTCTACAGAATCTCTATAATTAATACCTAAGACATCATTTACTACCCTAAACTTAAATCTTAATAAAGCAGAATATCTGCGTCCGTTTCGTGCTGTAAACCATCTAAATGTTGGCGATTTATACTCTGGCTGGGAGGTTGAGGGAAATGGATTATAAAGATCTACTTGTGTTGGTGCATTTTTGAATCGCATGTCGCTAACAATTGAGCAAATAGCACTTGCAATTAATTTATTATCTGAAACTCTTCTAACTACTACTTGATACCTTGCCCAAGTAGTATCGGCTCCGCTGTTACTTGTAAACTTTAATTTGTAAGGTGGAGTTTTGTATACAATGTCGTTTGTTTGAAATGTGCCGCCCGATTTAAAAATGCGTGTAGTATCTAAGGTCACACTGTCTATTTTGACATTCGTTGTGCTCAATGCGTATAACTTTACACTAATTGGGTATGGGTAAATATTAGAATCGGCTACGGTGCCCGCTACATATGCGCTGCCATCTTTGTTCAAATAAGCTTTATTTACTTTGATGTAATGGATAGAATCCGACTTGTTTAACAAGCCCACAATAATAGGTATTTCTTTATAAGGCGCTGCTACTTCAAACTCTGTAGAACAAGAATTGAATAACATTGTAACACTCGCAAAAAGGGATAAACCGAAAAGTACTTTCTTCATAATTATTAAGACCACTAATATGCAAAAAAGAAGCCAAAGATTTGTTGGGGATTTGTAAAAAATTAGCCTCACCCCAACCCCTCTCCAAAGGAGAGGGGCTAAGAGCATCACAAATTTTCAATTAGCCTGTATAACTTATTTTTTATAATATATTTTTAATAAGTGTGATGATCTTCTAAGTTTTGACTCCTTAGCCCCTCTCCTTTGGAGAGGGGTTGGGGTGAGGCTTTTGGGCTGAGGCCAAAAAAAAGCTCCGATGTAACATCGGAGCTTTTATTAGCACACTAGCATACTAGCACGCTAGCACACTACAATTATTCTGCAGATTTTTCTTCAGTTGAAGTAGCGTCTGCCTCAGCTGCAGGAGCAGCAGGTGCATCTTCTTTCTTCTTCGTTGTTCTACCTCTTCTAGTAGTTGCTTTAGCGGTTTTCTTACCAGATTTTTCGTTCAACATTAGTTCGTTATAATCTACTAATTCAATGAAGCACATTTCTGCGTTGTCGCCCATACGATTACCAGTTTTGATAATACGAGTGTAACCTCCCGGACGGTCGGCTACTTTTTGCGAAATTTCTCTGAACAAAATAGTTACTACTTCTTTGTTTTGTAAGTCGGCAAACACTGTACGACGATTCGTAGTAGTATCTTCTTTTGATTTTGTAATCATAGGCTCTACAAATTTACGCAAAGCTTTTGCTTTGGCTAAAGTTGTAGTAATTCTTTTGTGAAGAATTAATGAACAAGCCATGTTTGATAACATAGCAGCGCGATGTGGCGCTGTTCTGCCTAAGTGGTTAAATTTTTTACCGTGTCTCATTTTTTTTCTTTTTGTACATCCGTCCTTGAGTAGGTATTAGTTAATAGAAAAGGGTTATTAGGGTCTATCCTATTTTCTTTTTACTACTTTCTAGGGGTAATGTGCATTTAAATAATTAATTTATTTATTTCCCCCACCGTACATTAATTGTGGGGCCGTTTGTTATTCTTATTCTTCGTCTAATTTATATTTAGACAAGTTCATTCCGAATGATAATCCTTTCGACTTTACTAGTTCTTGAATTTCTGTTAAGGATTTTTTACCAAAGTTTCTAAACTTAAGCATATCAGCAACATCATAAGTTACTAAATCAGCAAGAGAACGAATGTCTGCAGCTTTTAGGCAATTTAATGCACGCACAGATAAATCCATATCTACAAGTTCAGTTTTTAAAATTTTGCGCATGTGTAAAATTTCTTCATCTACTTCATTCG
Source organism: Sphingobacteriales bacterium (assembly GCA_044376465.1). Classification (GTDB taxonomy): domain Bacteria; phylum Bacteroidota; class Bacteroidia; order Sphingobacteriales; family Sphingobacteriaceae; genus CAJBVG01. Next base: position 8,515 of record JBILKW010000005.1, read on the forward strand.
TTTGCTCTTTCGCTTGCGTTTCTAACATGATACGCTCGTCTGAGAACAACATGAAATGTTGAATCAAAATTTTAGCTGCTTCTTTCAATGCTTCCTCTGGGTGAATAGAGCCATCTGTAGAGATATCAAAAATTAATTTCTCGTAATCTGTTTTCTGTTCAACGCGGTAGTTTTCGATGCTGTATTTTACGTTTTTAATTGGCGTGAAAATAGAATCAATAGCAATTACACCGACTGCAGCGTTTTCTGATTTATTTTCTTCTGCAGCAATATATCCACGGCCTTTAGCAACTGTTAACTCCATTTCAAGCGTGATGCTAGAATTCATGTTGCAGATTACTAAGTCGGGGTTTAATACTGTAAAGTTATTTGAAAATTTAGTAAGGTCGCCAGCCGTAAAAGCATCCTGACCTTTAATTACAGCGAATATTTTTTCTGAATCGCCGCTGTCGCCAGTTTTCTTAAAACGAACTTGTTTTAGATTCAAGATGATGTCTGTAACATCTTCTACTACACCTTTTATAGTAGAGAATTCATGAGATACTCCAGAGATTTTTACTGAAGTGATCGCATACCCTTCTAACGATGAAAGCAAAATTCTTCTTAATGCATTACCAATAGTGATACCAAAACCAGGTTCTAAAGGACGAAATTCGAAAGATCCATCGAAATCCGTAGATTTCTGCATGATCACTCTATCAGGTTTCTGAAATGCTAATATTGCCATTCTTTAATTTTATTTATGTGATATATGTTAACATGAATTTGTCGCAACGTTTATGTGAAGCGACAAATTCAATGACTACTTTTATTTAGAATACAATTCGACGATTAATTGTTCTTTTATGTTTTCTGGAATCTCCGAACGATCTGGCATGTTTAAAAACTTACCCGACATGCTTACTGAATCCCATTCCAACCAATTGTATTTGGCCACTTTGGTTTGTGAAATTGATTCTGTAATTGCTTCTAAGGATTTAGATTTTTCACGAACAGAAATTACATCACCTGGTTTCAATGCGTATGAAGGAATGTTTACAACTTCACCGTTTACAGTTACGTGTTTGTGAGATACAATTTGACGTGCTGCTCTTCTAGAATTTGCAATACCCATGCGGTAAACTGTGTTATCTAAGCGAGCTTCTAGAAATCTCAGTAAGTTTTCGCCTGTAATACCATGCTTACGGTGAGCCTTATCAAATAAGTTAGCGAATTGCTTTTCTAATACACCATAGATGTACTTAGCTTTTTGCTTTTCCATTAATTGCACAGCATATTCTGATTGTTTGCTGCGTTTTTTCGACTGACCGTGTTGGCCTGGAGGATAATTTTTTCTTTCTAGCGCTTTGTCCGGGCCATAAATAGCCTCACGGAACTTACGTGCAATTTTTGATTTTGGGCCTGTATATCTTGCCATTTTTATGTATGTTTTTTGTTAATCTTAGCTACCCGAGGGTAGTATAACAACCTTTGTTAATTAGCTTAATTAGCTAATTAGCTAATTAGCTAATTAGACTCTACGTTTCTTCGGTGGACGGCAACCATTATGAGGAAGCGGAGTAATATCTTTTATTAAGGTTACTTCAATTCCTACATTTTGGATGGTACGGATAGCGGATTCTCTACCTGCACCTGGCCCTTTAACAAATACTTCAACTTTACGCAATCCTAAATCGTGAGCAACTTTCCCGCAATCTTGAGCAGCTAATTGTGCAGCATATGGAGTGTTCTTTTTAGAACCCTTGAAACCCATTTTACCAGCAGATGCCCATGAGATTACCTGACCTTGAGTATTTGTCATCGAAATGATGATGTTGTTGAAAGTAGCATTAATGTGTGCTTGACCAACTGGCTCAACCACTACTACTCTTTTCTTTGCAACTTTTTTATTTGACTTTGCCATGTTTACTTCTTATTACTTAGTTGCTTTTTTCTTACCTGCAACTGTCTTACGTTTACCTTTACGAGTACGAGAATTGTTTTTAGTACGTTGACCACGAACTGGTAACCCTTTACGGTGACGCAAGCCACGGTAACAACCAATATCCATCAATCGTTTAATGTTCAATTGAACCTCAGAACGCAATGCACCTTCAACTTTAATGTTATCGTTAATGATGTTACGAATAGCGGTCAATTGCTCATCAGTCCAATCCTGAACTTTCGTGTTAAAATTTATGCCAGCTTCAGTCAAAATATTTTGAGCTGTTTGACGACCTATACCATAGATATAAGTTAAGCCGATTTCTCCTCTTTTGTTTTTTGGTAAATCAATACCTGCGATCCTTGCCATTTCTTATAATAATTTCTTCAGACTATTTTTTAATTAACAATCAATATTATCCTTGACGTTGTTTATACTTTGGATTTTTCTTATTGATTACGTAAAGTTTTCCTTTACGACTGATGATTTTACAGTCGGCACTTCTCTTTTTGATGGATGCTTTAACTTTCATTTCTTTAATTTTTATTATTTATACCTGTACGTAATTCTTCCTTTTGTTAAATCATATGGCGACATTTCCAATTTCACTTTATCACCAGGAAGAATTTTAATATAATTCATTCTCATTTTACCTGAAATATGAGCTACTATTTCGTGTCCATTTTCCAGTTCTACCAAAAACATTGCATTAGACAATGCTTCTTTGATCGTACCATCTTGCTCTATAGAAGCTTGTTTGGCCATTAATTTATCTTTTTATTTAATACTTCTTCAATATATTGGAACGACGATAAAATATCTGCCTTTCCTTTTCTTATTGCAATCGTGTGTTCAAAATGTGCAGACGATAATCCGTCTTTTGTTTTGATTGTCCAGCCATCGTTTAACTGCCAAATGGCAGCTGTGCCCATGTTAACCATTGGCTCAATGGCGATGGTTAATCCGTCCATCAATTTTAAACCCGTGCCACGTTTACCATAATTTGGAACTTCTGGTTTTTCGTGTAAGTTTTGACCTATGCCATGTCCTACTAATTCTTTAACAATTCCATATCCATGCTTTTCGGCATGTTCTTGAACTGCGTAAGAAACGTCACCCATTCTGTTTCCAGCCACTGCTTTTTCAATGGCTTTATATAAACTTTCTTTCGTTACTCTTAAAAGTTGTTTAACGTCTTCAGCTACTTCGCCAACTTCGAATGTATATGCAGAATCGCCATAATAGCCATTCTTAAGTACACCACAATCAACAGAAATAACATCACCATCTTTCAACTCTTCTTTTCCAGGTATTCCGTGCACAACTACTTCGTTCACTGACAAGCATAGTGAATTTGGGAAGCTTCCACCGTAACCTTTAAAAGCGGGAATTGCGTTATGGTCGCGTATAAACTCCTCAGCCACTTTGTCCAATTCAATTGGATGTATTCCTGGCTTAATTAATTTAGCAACTTCTGCTAATGTTTTTCCAACAAGTAAAGAACTCTCTCTAATTAGTTCGATCTGTTCGTCAGACTTATAAATAATCATACCGAACGGATCTTGTTATATTGCTGCAGCTCCCGCTGGAGTACGGCCTTTTATGCGCCCTGTTTTCATCAAGCCATCGTATTGACGCATTAATAAATGGCTTTCTATTTGTTGTAATGTATCTAATACAACTCCTACCATGATTAGCAATGAAGTACCTCCATAGAAATTAGCAAACTGTGTGTTAATTCCCATGATTACAGCAATTGAAGGCAAGATTGCCACAATGGCTAAGAACACAGAGCCTGGTAATGTAATTCTTGAAATTACAGCATCAATGAATTCACTTGTTTTCTTTCCTGGCTTAATGCCTGGTACAAAACCGCCATTGCGTTTCATGTCATCAGCCATTTGGTTAGGATTAACCGTAATTGCTGTGTAGAAATAAGTAAAGGCAATAATCATAAAGGCAAACAATAAGTTATATGATAGTGAATTGGGATTACCCAAGTTCGTACCTACAACTTGCGCAAAACCCGACTCTGGCATAAACGAAGCAAGAGTACCTGGTATGAACATAATTGCTTGCGCAAAAATGATAGGCATAACGCCTGCTGAATTTACTTTTAGAGGGATGTACTGACGAACACCTCCGTATTGTTTGTTACCTACAATTCTTTTAGCGTATTGCACAGGTATTTTACGTGTACCTTGAACTAATAAGATGGTAAATATGACAACAAATACTAATGCTGCCAATTCAATAATGAATGGAATAAGTCCACCACCGTTAACACTTAAGCGAGATGCACCTTCAAAATATAAAGCACCTGGTAGTTGAGCAATAATGCCTACCATGATGATAAGTGAGATGCCGTTTCCTAAGCCTTTATCAGTAATACGCTCACCTAGCCACATTACAAACATTGTTCCTGTAGTTAATACAAATATTGAAGAAATGGTAAATAAGCTCTGGCTTATGGTAATTGCTTCTTGAGGAACTTGTGTTTTGATGTAACCAATTGCTTGGCCAGCAGTAATGATAATTGTTAAGTAACGAGTAATTTGATTTACTTTTTTACGACCACTTTCGCCTTCTTTTTGCAAGCGTTGGAAGTATGGAATAACAATGCCAAATAATTGTACTACGATAGATGCAGAGATATATGGCATTACACCTAAAGCGAACACAGATGAACGAGCAAACGAACCACCTGCGAACATGTTTAACAAACCTAAAATACCATCTTGAGCTTGTTTAGATTCTACTAAACTAGGGTCAACGCCTGGTAATACGATAAATGAACCAACTCTATAAATTAAGAGTAAGAGTAAGGTATTAAGAATCCTTACGCGTAGGTCTTCGATTTTGAAGATGTTGGTTAATGTGGATATAAATCTCTTCATGTATAAATTACAATGTAACTACAGTTCCACCTATTGCTTCGATAGCAGCCTTTGCTGTTGCAGTAAATGCGTGAGCTTTCACTTCTAACTTTGCTTTTAATTCTCCGCGACCTAAGATTTTTACTTTATCAGACTTCGACATTAAACCATGAGCTTTTAAAGCATCAAGATCTATGGATTGAAGGTTGAATTTCTCTGAAAGAGCTTGTAAAACATCTAAGTTTACACCTACGTATTCAACGCGGTTAATATTTTTGAATCCAAACTTTGGAATTCTTCTTTGTAATGGCATCTGACCACCTTCAAAACCTACCTTAGTAGAAGTCCCTGAACGAGAACCTGCGCCTTTATGTCCACGTGTAGAAGTTCCACCTCTACCTGAACCTGTACCTCTACCAACTCTTTTGCGGCTTTTTATTGATCCTTCTGCTGGCTTTAAATTCGATAATTTCATCTTTGTTCAATTAATTCCCTGTTGGGATAAACAATTAAATATTTTCTACTTTTATTAGATGATTCACTTTCGCAACCATTCCTAAAATTTGAGGAGTTGCTTCAACTTCAACAGTTTGATTCATCTTACGAAGACCCAATGCAAACATGGTAGCTTTTTGCTTCACGTTGCGGTCGATCACACTTTTCGTTTGCGTAATTTTGATTTTTGACATAACCTTAACCGTTAAATACTTTACTTAATGAAACTCCTCTGTGTTGAGCAACTGTAATTGCATCGCGCATTAGCGCTAAAGCAGTTACCGTAGCCTTCACCACGTTATGTGGGTTTGAAGAACCTTTTGACTTAGCCAAAACGTCTGTAACTCCAGCACTTTCTAACACTGCACGCATCGCACCGCCAGCTATTACACCGGTACCGTGAGAAGCAGGTTTTAAGAATACATATCCACCTGAATATTTACCATATTGTTCGTGAGGAACAGTACCCTTAATGATTGGAACTTTAATTAAGTTCTTCTTTGCATCGTCAATACCTTTGGTGATAGCTTCCGTAACTTCTTTTGCTTTTCCTAAACCGTATCCTACAACGCCGTTCTCATCACCCACCACTACGATTGCTGAGAAGCTGAACGTACGACCACCTTTGGTAACTTTAGCAACACGTTGGATGCTAACCAAACGATCTTTAAGTTCGATGTCTGTTGTTTTTACTCTTTTTATATTTGCTGTTGACATGTTTCTTTAATTAGAATTGTAAACCACCTTCTCTAGCGCCTTCTGCTAAAGATTTAATTCTACCATGATATAAATAACCGTTACGATCGAATACCACTTGACTGATTCCTGCTGCTACGGCTTTCTCAGCGATTAATTTTCCAACTTGTTTAGATTGGTCAACCTTATTAGATGCTGCATCCACTGTATCTTTCATGCTTGATGCTGAAACTAATGTTTTACCAGTAGTGTCATCAATTATTTGCGCATAAATCGCTTTGTTACTTCTGTAAACAGAAAGTCTTGGGCGTTCTGTAGTACCCGCTAATCTTAAGCGAATTCCTTTTTTAATTCTTAATCTTCTTGAAGATTTAATACTATTTGCCATGACTATAATTATTTTTTAGCTGCTGATTTACCTGCTTTTCTTCTCAATACTTCACCAGCAAACTTAATACCTTTACCTTTGTATGGTTCTGGAGCTCTTAACGAACGAATCTTAGCAGCAACCTGACCAATTAATTGTTTATCGATCGACTCTAAAATGATCGTAGGGTTCTGCCCTTTTTCCGCGGTTGTAGTTACCTTAATTTCTGTAGGTAATTCAAATACGAAATGGTGAGAATAACCTAATACTAAGTCTAGAGTGTTACCTTGGTTAGTAGCACGGTAACCCACACCTACAAGTTCTTGAGTAACTTTGTATCCTTGAGTAACTCCAATAACCATATTATTAACTAATGAACGGTATAAACCGTGCAATGCTTTGTGTCTTTTTTGTTCAGTAGGGCGTTGAACTAAAATTTGTCCATCTTCTACTTTAACGATCATATCTGGATCTACGGCTTGAGTTAAAGTTCCTTTCGGGCCTTTTACTGTTACAACGTTATCCGATGATATTGTCAACTCTACTCCTTGAGGTAAAGCGATTGGTAATTTTCCTATACGTGACATTTCTTCTTCTTCCTCCTGATTAATAAATGTAACACAATACTTCACCACCCACGTTTTGTACGCGAGCTTCTTTGTCTGTCATCACACCTTTAGAAGTAGAAAGGATTGCTATACCTAATCCGTTCAAAACTCGTGGCATGTTGCTCATGTGAGCGTAATTTCTCAAACCAGGTTTACTGATTCTAGAGAGTTTCCTGATTGCCGAAGTTTTAGTAATTGGGTGGTATTTTAAAGCAATTTTAATTGTGCCTTGAACACCAGTATCCTCAAACTTGTAATTCGCAATATATCCTTTATCAAAAAGAACTTTAGTGATTTCTTTCTTGATATTAGATGCAGGAACCTCGACAACCCTATGGTTGGCCTTAATGGCATTCCTTACTCTTGTAAGATAATCTGCTATGGGATCTGTAGTCATTTTTAACTGTTATTTACTATAATAAACTAAAATTTAGCGGACGGCAAAGATAGTAAAATCTTTTACTTTCCACTAAATTTTCAATAATTCTTTGTGTTGAGCCTTACCAGCTCGCTTTTTTTACACCTGGTATTTTGCCAGCAAGGGCCATATCTCTAAAGAGAACCCTTGAAATTCCAAACTGACGCATGTAACCACGAGGGCGACCTGTTAGTTTGCAACGGTTGTGTAAACGTACAGGACTTGCATTCTTTGGCAATTTGTCCAAAGCAGCGTAATCACCTGCAGCTTTTAAGTCAGCTCTTTTTTGAGCGTATTTATCAACAAGCTTTTTGCGTTTTACTTCGCGAGCTTTTATACCTTCTTTAGCCATTACTTAGTTGTTATTTTGGTTTTTAAATGGTAATCCGAATTCTTTCAATAATTCTAACGCTTCTTTGTCTGTTCCAGCAGTGGTTACGAACGTAATGTCCATACCCATGATTTTGTTGATTTTATCAATATTGATCTCTGGGAATATAATTTGTTCTGTTACACCTAATGTATAGTTACCACGTCCGTCGAATCCTTTATCGTTGATTCCTTTAAAATCACGAATACGAGGCAATGCCACAGCGATTAAACGATCTAAGAACTCGTACATTTTGTTGTCGCGTAAAGTTACTCTCACTCCTACAGGCACGTTTTTACGCAATTTGAAGTTTGAGATGTCTTTTTTCGATTTTGCTGAAATTGCGCGTTGACCGGTGATCAATGTCATTTCTTCCACAGCATTATCGATCAATTTCTTATCAGAAACCGCTGCTCCAACACCTTGGTTGATACAAATTTTTGTCAAACGTGGCACTTGCATCACGCTTTTGTATTGAAATTTGTCTTTCAAAGAAGAAACTATTTCTTCTTTATACTTATTTTTTAATCTAGGTACGTAAGCCATTATTTAATCACCTCCCCTGAGTTTTTTGCAACCCTTACCAATTTGCCAGCATCGTTTAGTTTTCTACCTACACGAGTTGCTTTTCCTGATTTAGGGTCAATTAACATTACATTTGAAATATGCATTGGCGCTTCTTTCTTAATAATTCCGCCTTCGGTATTAGTAGCGTTGGGTTTAGTATGTTTTGAAACCATATTTAAACCTTCAACAATAACTCTATTAGTAGCTTTGTTTACACTTAATACTTTTCCTTGTTGGCCTTTAGCATCACCGGCAATAACTTTTACAGTATCGCCTTTACGGATATTTAACTTAGCCTGAGTGTTATTCTTTCTTTCCATGATTATAATACCTCCGGTGCTAATGAAACGATTTTCATGAATTGTTTTTCACGCAATTCTCTTGCTACTGGACCAAAAATACGAGTACCTCTTGGTTCGTCGTTTGCGTTTAATAAAACGGCAGCGTTGTCATCGAAACGAATGTAAGAACCGTCTTTACGACGTACTTCTTTTTTCGTACGAACTACTACTGCTTTCGATACAGTACCTTTTTTAATGTTTCCTGATGGAATAGCGTTTTTAACGGTAACTACGATTTTGTCTCCTAAAGAGGCATATCTCTTACCAGTTCCGCCTAACACACGGATACATAGTACTTCTTTGGCACCGCTGTTATCTGCAACAGTAAGCCTTGATTCTTGTTGTATCATGATTATTTAGCCCTTTCTAAAATTTCTACTACTCTCCAACGCTTATTTTTACTCAGCGGACGAATTTCCATAATGCTTACAGTGTCGCCAATGTTGCACTCGTTTTTCTCGTCATGAGCCATAAATTTGGTTGTCGTTTTTACGAACTTACCATAGATCGGATGTTTTACTTTACGTTCGATAGCAACGGTAACAGATTTCTCCATTTTGTTACTTACTACTTGCCCGATTCTTGTTTTTCTTAAATTTCTTGTTTCCATTTCCTGAATCAATTTCTACAGCTTATGCTTGCGGAGCTGCTTGCTCACGTGCTTTAAGTTCTGTATTTAATTTAGCGATTGTCTTTCTTAAAGCGCGGATTTGCATTGGATTTTCCAAAGCAGACACAGCATGACCAAACTTAAGTTTAGTTAAGTTAGCACGTTCTTCTGTGATCCTTTCTTTAATCTCTTCTAATGAGAGTTCTTTAATTTCTGCGTATTTCATCTCTTTAATTTTTTGTACTTAGAGGGTTGCCGTTGATACACCGGATTCCATAAGTAATTTTTTTATGCCTCTTCGTAATCTCTACGTACTACAAATTTGGTTGCGACAGGTAATTTTTGTGCTGCTAATCTTAAAGCTTCTTTGGCAGTTTCTAATGAAACACCATCTGCTTCGAATAACATTCTACCTGGGCTTACTGGAGCTACCCAATATTCTGGAGCACCTTTACCTTTACCCATACGCACCTCTGCAGGTTTTTTCGTAATTGGTTTATCAGGAAAAATACGAATCCAAACTTGACCTTCACGTTTCATAAAACGTGTTACTGCAATACGAGCTGCTTCGATTTGACGGCTGGTGATCCAGCATTCTTCTAGCGTTTTAATACCGAACGAACCAAATGCTAAGGTAGTTCCGCGTTTAGCGTTACCTTTCATTTTGCCTTTCTGCATTTTTCTGAACTTCGTTCTTTTTGGTTGTAACATAACTTTACCTATTATTTCAGGTTAACAATCCTTTAATTTATTTTGAAGATTTTCCTCTTCCACCACCTCTACGATCGTTGTTTCCACCTCTCTTATCATTTCTACGATCATTTCTGTCTGGACGGTCGTTTCCACCTTCTCTTTGTTTGGTGTTAGCGGCTGCGCCGATGTTCGGAGATAAATCTCTCTTACCATATACTTCACCTTTACAGATCCATACCTTTACACCTATTTTGCCATAAGTAGTTAATGCTTCTGCTAATGCATAGTCGATATCAGCACGTAACGTGTGTAACGGAACACGTCCTTCTTTGTACTGCTCAGAACGTGCCATTTCGGCACCTCCCAAACGACCCGAAGTCATTATCTTTATACCTTCAGCTCCCATTCTCATGGTCGAGGCAATTGAAGTTTTCATTGCTCTACGGAATGAAATACGTGCCTCTAATTGCTTAGCTACACCGTCTGCTACTAATTGAGCATCTAACTCCGGGCGTTTAATCTCGAAGATGTTGATTTGTACATCTTTCTTCGTGATTTTCTTCAATTCTTCTTTGATCTTATCAACCTCTTGACCGCCTTTACCAATTACGATTCCTGGACGTGCCGTGTGAATGGTAATGGTGATGCGCTTCAATGTACGTTCGATAACAATCTTTGCAATACCGCCTTTAGCGATACGAGCGTGGATATACTTACGTATTTTTTCGTCTTCTACTAACTTATCAGCGTACTTGTTTCCACCGAACCAATTAGAATCCCAACCTTTGATGATTCCTAATCTATTTCCTATCGGATGTGCTTTTTGTCCCATTTTCTAATCAGATCTTAGTTAGCGTTAGATATTTTACTGTCAACTACCATGGTTACATGGTTAGAACGTTTACGGATACGGTATCCTCTTCCTTGTGGTGCTGTGCGTAAACGCTTCATTTGGCGACCACCATCTACCATCACACTCTTTACGTATAACTCGCTGTCTTCCATTCGAACCCCTTCGTTCTTTGATTGCCAGTTGGCAATTGCCGATAGAAGAAGTTTTTCTACCCTTTTAGATGCCTCTTTAGGGTTGAATTTTAGAATATGTAAAGCATGTTCTACTTTTTGTCCACGGATCAAATCGACCACTAGACGCATCTTACGTGGAGACGTCGGACAATCATTTAATTTTGCTATTGCTTCCATTGTTCTTATTTCTTTTTATCTCCACCATGACCTCTAAATGTACGAGTTGGGGCAAACTCACCTAATTTGTGACCTACCATGTTCTCTGTAACATACACAGGGATGAATTTATTACCATTATGTACTGCAAATGTATGACCAACGAAATCTGGAGAGATCATTGATCTTCTTGACCAGGTCTTAATTACTGACCTTTTGCTTGTTTCATTCATTACATTAACTTTCTTGTCTAATGTATGATCGATATACGGTCCTTTTTTAACTGAACGAGCCATTATTTCTTCCTTCTTTCAATGATGTAACGATTTGACGATTTCTTTTTGTAGCGAGTTTTGAAGCCTTTCGCTAACACACCTGTTCTAGAACGAGGGTGTCCACCTGAAGCTCTTCCTTCACCACCACCCATTGGGTGATCTACCGGGTTCATTGCTACCGGACGAGTTCTCGGACGGCGACCTAACCAACGGTTTCTGCCTGCTTTACCTAATCTTTCGATTTGGTGATCTGAGTTAGATACAGTTCCGATAGTTGCGATACATGTTGATAATACCATACGTGTTTCACCTGAAGGCATCTTTAAGATTGCATATTTGCTATCTCTCGCTGCCAACTGTGCGTATGTACCAGCACCTCTTGCAAATTTTCCACCTTGACCAGGGTTTAGTTCGATGTTGTGAACTAATGTACCAAGAGGAATGTTCTTTAATGGCATCGCGTTACCCACTTCTGGTGCGCTGTTTTCGCCACTAACTATTTTCATTCCAACTTTCAATCCTTCTGGAGCAAGAATATACCTCTTCTCTCCATCAGCGTAATGCAATAATGCAATACGTGAAGTTCTATTCGGATCGTACTCAATGGTTGCTACCGTTGCAGGAATATCATTTTTATCTCTCTTAAAGTCGATTAAACGGTATGATTTCTTGTGACCACCGCCAATATAGCGCATTGTCATTTTACCAGAACCGTTACGACCTCCGGATTTTTTATGTTTAACTACCAGCGATTTCTCAGGTACGTTGGTGGTGATATCTGAATTATCTACCGCTACTCTGAATCGTGAACCTGGCGTTACCGGTTTAAATCTTTTAACTGCCATAACTATTAAATGTTATTATAAAAGTCTATTGTGTTACCTTCTGCCAACTCTACTATCGCTTTTTTCACTCGTCCGGTAGAACCTACCACTACTCCGTTTTTCGTACCACGTGATTTTGCTTTACCTGGTGCGATCATTGTATTGACAGATTTTACTGTTACGTTGAACATTGCCTCTACGGCATTTTTGATTTGTATTTTGTTAGCCTTTTTATCTACTACGAATGCATATCTATTAAGCTTCTCGCCCATAGCTGCAACTTTCTCCGTAAGTATTGGTTTCTTTAAAATTTCCATGTCTCTACTTACTTGCTAAATGAATCCTCAATTGATTTAACTGAACTTGCGGTCAATACCAATTTATCAGCATGTAATAAATCGTAAGTATTGATATCTGAAGCTGTGATAACTTTAGACTTTTGTAAGTTTCTGCTTGATAAGTATAAGTTCTCATCAATGTTTGCAGTTACCATTAAAGCCTTTTTATCATTCATCTTCAAATTATTTACCAACGAAATGAAGTTCTTAGTTTTAGGAGTTTCGAAACTGAAATCTTCTAAAATTACGATGTCGTTATTTTTAGCTTTATAGCTTAATGCAGACATACGTGCTAATGCTTTCATTTTCTTGTTCAACTTGAAATGATAGTCGCGTGGCTGTGGACCGAAAATACGACCTCCACCTCTAAACACTGGACTCTTGATACTTCCCTTACGAGAACCACCAGTTCCTTTTTGTTTGTGCAACTTACGAGTCGATCCCGAAACTTCGTTACGTTGTTTTGATTTATGTGTACCTTGACGTTGGTTAGCTAAATATTGCTTAACGTCTAAGTAAATTGCATGATCATTTGGTTCGATACCGAAGATAGCGTCAGAAAGTGTAACCTTGTTACCCGTTTCTTTTCCTTCAATGTTTAATACCTTTAATTCCATCGCTTATTTCTCTAGTATTACGTATGAACCTTTTGCACCCGGAACTGAACCACTTACTACTAATAAGTTTTGCTCTGGATACACTTTTAAAATTTCTAAGTTTTGAATTTTCACACGGTCACCACCCATACGACCTGCCATGCGCATTCCTTTGAATACTTTTGACGGCCATGAAGATGCTCCCAATGAACCTGGTGCACGTAAACGATTATGCTGACCGTGAGTTTGACCACCCACACCCGCAAAACCATGACGTTTAACTACCCCTTGAAAACCTTTACCTTTTGAAGTGCCAACAACGTCAACTAAGTCGCCTTCGCTAAATAGTTCAACGTTTAACACATCACCAATTGCTTTTGCATCTGCAAAACTTTTGAACTCTACTAACTTACGTTTTGGAGTTGTTCCAGCTTTTGCAAAATGACCTTTCATTGGTTTAGAAGTGTTTTTCTCCTTCTTTTCATCATAAGCCAATTGAATGGCTTCGTAGCCGTCTTTCTCGACGGTTCTTACTTGCGTAACCACGCAAGGACCTGCTTCTATAACCGTACAAGGAATATTCTTCCCTTCCGCATTATAAACGCTGGTCATTCCTACTTTTTTACCAATTATTCCTGACATTTTGTTTTGTTTTAACATCCATCGAAGTGTAGGGCACTTCGTTCAAGATGTGTTATTATTTATTAATTATTTATCAAACTTTAATTTCTACCTCAACCCCACTTGGCAATTCTAACTTCATTAAGGCATCAACCGTTTTTGAAGTGGAGCTATAGATATCCAATAATCTCTTGTAAGAGCATAATTGGAATTGCTCTCTAGCTTTTTTGTTTACGTGTGGTGAACGCAATACAGTGAAGATTTTCTTCTCTGTTGGCAATGGAATAGGGCCGCTTAATACCGCTCCTGTAGCCTTTACCGTCTTTACGATTTTCTCAGCAGACTTATCTACCAAGTTGTAATCGTAAGATTTTAATTTAATTCTAATTCTTTGGCTCATTTTTTTTGTTTTTACTTTTTATTTGTTGGATTCAAGCTTAGAGCTATTTACAAGCCGAATCCTATTAATTTGCACATTTACGCATTTGCGTATTTGCACATTGTTTACGCATTGACAGTTTTACCTTTTGCTTTTGCGATTACTTCGTCTTGTACGTTTCTAGGTGCTTCAGAGTAATGGTCGAACTCCATAGTTGAAGTTGCGCGACCTGAAGTGATGGTACGTAATTGAGTTACATAACCAAACATTTCTGAAAGCGGTACTTGTGCTTTAATTACTTGTGAACCTGCACGTGTATCCATGCCTTGTAATTGTCCTCTTCTTCTGTTCATATCACCAATTACATCTCCCATGTTTTCTTCTGGAGTTAAGATTTCAACTTTCATAATTGGCTCCATCAATACTGGCTTCGCTTTTGGTAAGGCTTCACGGAATGCTGAACGTGCACATATCTCAAATGATAAAGCATCTGAATCGACTGCGTGGAATGAACCATCAATCAATCTTACTTTCATGCTCGATAAAGGATATCCTGCTAATACACCGTTAACCATGGCAGCGGCAAAACCTTTTTCTACCGATGGAATAAATTCTCTTGGAATAGAACCACCTGTAATTTCGTTCACGAATTGTAAACCACCTTTTTCCCAATCTGCATCAACCGGAGAAATAACAATTTGGATATCCGCGAATTTACCACGACCACCTGTTTGTTTTTTATATGTTTCTCTGTGTTGAATTGAACCAGTGATTGCCTCTTTGTAGGCAACTTGAGGTGCTCCTTGATTTACTTCTACTTTGAATTCTCTTTTTAAACGATCCATTAAGATGTCTAAGTGAAGCTCACCCATACCTGAGATTACAGTTTGACCTGTTTCTTGATCCGTTTGCACACGAAATGTAGGATCTTCTTCAGCTAATTTACCTAATGCAATACCTAATTTATCAACATCGGCTTGAGTTTTAGGCTCAATTGCCAAACCGATAACTGGCTCTGGGAAAACCATCGATTCTAATACGATTGGCTTCTTCTCATCGCAAAGTGTATCACCTGTTTTGATGTCTTTAAATCCAACTACCGCTGCAATATCACCAGCACCTACGTTAGGAATTGGGTTTTGCTTATTCGCGTGCATTTGGAAGATACGTGAGATACGCTCTTTGTTGTTTGAACGCGTGTTGTATACATACGAACCTGCTTCCAAGTTTCCAGAATAAACACGGATGAAACATAAACGACCTACGAATGGATCTGTTGCAATTTTGAAAGCTAACGCTGCAAACGGTTCGTTTACATCTGGCTTCACTAAAATTTCTTCACCTGTATCTGGATTTGTACCAGCAACTCCTTTAGAATCCATTGGCGATGGCAATAATTCCATCACGTAGTCTAACATTGTTTGTACACCTTTATTTTTGAACGATGATCCGCAAACCATCGGTACTATTTTAGCATCTAATACCGCTTGGCGTAATGCATCTAATACTTCACGTTCAGTGATGGTTTCTGGAGCGTCAAAGAATTTAGTCATTAAATTCTCATCGTATTCAGCTACCGATTCTAATAATTTCTCTCTCCATTGTGCAACCTCATCTAACATATCATCAGGAATTGGAACTTCTGTAAAAGTCATGCCTTTATCGTGTTCATTCCAAACAATTCCTCTGTTATTGATCAAGTCAACCACCCCTTTGAATGCATCTTCTGCTCCGATTGGCAATTGCAATGGAACTGCGTTAGAGCCTAACATTTCTTTTACTTGGTTAACCACTTTTAAGAAATCGGCACCTGCACGGTCCATTTTATTTACGAAACCAATACGTGGCACTTCGTAGTTATTAGCTAATCTCCAGTTTGTTTCCGATTGAGGTTCAACACCGTCAACCGCAGAAAATAAAAATACTAAACCATCTAATACACGTAACGAACGATTTACCTCTACTGTAAAGTCAACGTGACCCGGAGTATCGATAACGTTTACGTGATAATTTTGGCCTCTGTATTTCCAGTTTACAGTTGTAGCAGCAGAAGTGATGGTAATACCACGCTCTTGCTCTTGCGCCATCCAGTCCATGGTTGCAGCACCTTCGTGCACTTCACCAATTTTATGACTAACACCTGCATAATATAAAATACGCTCCGTTGTTGTTGTTTTACCAGCATCAATGTGAGCAGCAATTCCTATATTTCTTGTATATCTTAAATCTCTTGACATTGTGTTTTTGTTGTATCTATGTACTAGAATCTAAAATGTGAGAATGCTTTGTTAGCTTCTGCCATTTTATGTGTGTCTTCTTTTTTCTTAATGGCTGCACCTTCGTTTTTAGCTGCTGCAATGATTTCACCCGCTAAACGGTCTACCATTGTTTTTTCGCCACGCTTACGTGCATACCCAATTAACCACTTCATGCCTAAAGCAGATTTACGCTCTGGGCGAACTTCTGTTGGTACTTGGAAGTTAGCTCCACCTACACGGCGACTCTTAACCTCTACTGCTGGCATTACGTTTGTTAATGCTTTTCTCCAAGTATCTAATCCGTTCTCACTCGTTTTCTTTTCTACTAATTCTATAGCATCGTAAAAAATACCGAAAGCAGTTGATTTTTTGCCTTCATACATCATATTGTTTACGAATTTTGTTACCATCACATCATTAAATTTCGGATCAGGTAGTATAATTCTTTTTTTCGGTTTTGACTTTCTCATTTTCTTAGATCAATCGTTGCGTCCTCTAATTATTTCTTTTTACCTTTTGTTGCAGGTGCTTGTCCTGGCTTAGGTTTTTTGGTACCGTATTTAGAACGGCGTTGGTTTCTTCCTTCTACCCCTGAAGTATCTAAAGTACCACGGATGATGTGGTAACGTACTCCTGGTAAATCTTTAACCCTTCCGCCTCTAATCAATACAATTGAGTGCTCTTGTAAGTTGTGGCCTTCACCCGGGATGTAAGCATTTACTTCCTTTGTGTTGGTTAAACGTACCCTTGCAACTTTACGCATTGCCGAATTTGGTTTCTTAGGAGTGGTTGTATAAACACGTGTGCATACACCTCTTCGCTGCGGACATGAGTCCAAGGCTGGCGACTTACTTTTGTCGACCATAGCTACTCTCCCTTTTCTTACTAACTGTTGTATAGTAGGCATTTTATCTAATATATTTTTTTAATATGTTCTAAAAAAGACGTAATACTCCCTTTTGAGGGACTGCAAAGGTAACAACAATCTATTAATTCACAAGGGCTAATGTTAAAAATATTGAAGAATATTAGGTCTGATGCCTGAACCCTTGTGCTTTAAGAATTAAATAACTGAAAATCAGTTATATTTAGTCATTGTAAGCTCACATCCAATGCTCACAAAACTCTTTATCATGTCCATTGATTTTGAAATTAACTCCGGTAATGCCGGAATTTCATCCTCATCAAATCCACTTAACACATAATCGACTTGTCTTCCTTTCGGAAAATTATCACTAATACCGAATCTTAGCCTCGGATAATTGTTATGTCCGAGCATTAAATTGATGTTTTTTAATCCATTATGTCCTGCATCCGCTCCTTTTGGGCGCATTTTGACCGAACCAAACGGAATTGCCAAATCGTCGACTATTACCAAAACATGGTTTACTGGCACTTTTAAAGCATCCATCCAATACTTCAATGCCTTTCCGCTCAAATTCATATAGGTAGTTGGCTTTATTAAGGTTACTTGCCTACCCTTCATGCTAAATTCGGCCACCGATGCATATCGCTCTGTACTAAATTTAATGCCTTGCTCCTTTGCCAAGCCATCTAATACCATAAAACCAGCATTATGCCTGGTATCTGCATATTCCGGGCCGATGTTCCCTAGGCCAACGATTAAGTATTTCATGAGGGGCAAAGATAATTGTAAATTGTGAATGGTGAATGGTGAATTGGAGGAAGTGAGTAAAAATTTATTAGGTTATTTGGTTAAATGGTAGCTTAATTGCCTTAATTCACAATTCACAATTAAATAAACGAAACAGTTAGAAATTAAAAAAGCCGCTTATAGCGGCTTTTTTAATTTCTAACTGTTTCGTTTATTTTCCTTTTGCTTCTGCAGCAGCAGCTTCACGTAATGCTCTTGAAGTTTCAACAGATACGATTGAGTTTGCTTTTGCATCTAAGATCAAACAATTAGGAACTGAAACCTCGCTTACGCGAATCATTTTGCCTAATTCTAAACCATCAATGTTTACCATCACATTGTCTGTCATGTCTTTTGGTAAACCTTTAACTTTTAATCTTTTAATTTTGTGTACTAATTTACCACCCATTTTAACACCTGGTGAAGTACCGCTGAAACGAACTGGCAACAACATGGTAACCGGTTTATCTTCGAATACTTCCATGAAGTCGATGTGATTAATTAAATCGGTTAATGGATGAAACTGGATATCTTGCATGGTAGCTTTGTATTTCTTACCATCAATGTTTAATTCCACGAAGTAAACTTCAGGAGTGTACACAAGGGATTTTAGATCTGCTTCGAATACTGAAAAGTGAACTTGTTCTTTTCCACCATACAATACACATGGAACCTTACCTTGGTAACGTAGCTCCTTTGCATCTCTTTTCCCTACGTTCTGACGTGCAGAACCGCTAATTGAGATTGTTTTCATTTTTATTTTATTTTAAATTGTTTCTTTTCTAAATACTAGAGACTAGTGTTATGATATCTTAAATAAATCACTAATTGAACCGTGTTCGTTCACGTTTGCAATTGCTTTACTAAACAAATCAGCCACAGAAAGCACCTTTATTTTAGGGCTTGTGTGTTTCAATGGAATCGTATCGCAAACTATTAGCTCATCTAATACCGAATTTTCAATGTTTTCATAAGCTTTCCCCGATAATACTGGATGTGTACAAACCGCT
>JBILKW010000216.1:0-3067 GCA_044376465.1 Sphingobacteriales bacterium
TTGATTTAATAAAAAGAAATACGAGGCGATATGCCAAAAGACAGTTAACTTGGTTTCGCCGCGACGAAGAAATTACTTGGTTTAATTACAAAGATTTACACAATATTCTAAAGTACATAGAAGATAATAGACGCAATGTTCAGTAAAATGCTCAAGCCATATTGGAAAATAGAAAAATCGGTTGTGTTTATGATCGCCGCCGAGTTTTTTATACAAATGGTAAATGCAGCAATGATGATGGTGTTGAATATTTACCTTGCTAAAAAAGGGTACTCCGATCCTGAAATTGCTGATTTTATTTCATGGCGTTTTTTAAGTGTGATGTTGCTCGCTTTCCCCCTAGGCTTATACATTAAAGGTCGCAAAATTCGTCCTTTTTTTTATTTCGCTTCTGTTGGTGTGTCCTTGTTTAGCTTAGGTATTTTATTTTCTGTTGAATATGAAATGCCCTTGCTGGTCCATATTTGTCTAGCCTTTTGGGGCATTGCTTATGCATGCATGCAAGTGTTGGCCTTGCCTTTTATTTTACGAAACACTTCTATAGAAAATCAGAGTGCAGCTATTTCTTTGAGTTACTCCACGTATAGTTTTGCCATGATTAGTTCGGGCACCTTAATTTTTTTATTGAATTATTATAATCCCGATTTATTCCATGAATACGAATCTCTCTTACTAATTTCTGCGCTTTCTATTTTAAGTGTTTTTTTTGTATGGAAAATGGGAAGGGTAGAAGTATTGCCAAAAGTGGAGGGAAGCAGAAAAGATTTAAGTGGCTTTGATTGGAAAGTAATAGCCATGGCCATGACACCCTCCTTGATATTGGCTATTGGCGCAGGACTCACCATTCCATTCATCAATTTATTTTTTTATAAAGTATTTAACATGAGTGCCGAAAGATTCTCCATTATTAATGCATTTTCATCGGTAACTGTTGCATTTGCTGCACTCTTGGTGCCGCACATTAAAAATAAATATGGGTATAAAGTAGCTATTACCAGAACACAAACCATTGCAGTAGCATCTCTTGCCTTGCTTGCTTGTACAGAGTTCTATAGTACTGCAGCCTGGGCATATTTTGCAGCAGTGTTTTTCTTTTTATTACGTCAACCCTTAATGAACATGGCTGCTCCTGCCGCATCAGAGTTGGTAATGAATTATGTGGGACCCAAAAATCAAGAAATAATTTCGGCATTAACAGCCTCTATATGGTCGGGTAGTTGGTTCCTAAGCGCAATTATATTCAGAGTCTTACGTAATTCAGGTATGATGTATGCTAATGTGTTTTTAATAACCGCAGCATTGTATGCTTTTGGTGTAATTTGGTATTATTACCTCATAAATTTAAACGAGAAAAAAAATATATAAAATTATTTTTTTATAATTTCTACTCTACCGTTTGGTTCAAGTTTTATAATACTGGCATCCATAAAGGCATCTTGCATGGATAAGTTGAGAATAGAATCCTCAGGTATTTCTGCTCGCTCTTCATCATTTAACAAGCACAAGAGCAATGGCAATTTATATTTTCGAATAACTTGTTGTAAACTGCCTTCTCTAACAATTCTAATATTTATAGTTTGATGCTCTTGCATGGCAAGGTCCGAAATGTTTTTAGCTCCCGGAAGCATAAGTACGATTGGTTTTTCCGAGAATTCAATAATATCATGCGCAAGAGGATTTAAATCATGCACATAACTTTCTAATCGGTTACTAGAATCTAATACAAGTTCGAACTTGCTAATGTGCGATTGATATTTTATTAATAACTCGTTGTTTTGTGCATCCAATAAAATATAAAAGCGATTCTCTACATCAATACCAATGTAGTTTTTGTTTTTTAATGTATCGGCAATTTTCAGAAAGTCCATTATTTTTTTATTTCCATTAACTCCTCATATACCTTCATTAAATCTTTTGCAATTTTTTCCTGATGAAAACGCTCTACGTATTTTTTCCCTGCCGAAATTCTTTCTTCATTTTTATCTTCATTTAATAGGGTATTTATCGCATTTGCCATCCCCTCAGCATCGTCTGGTTCTACATATATACATGTATGTCCACCGGCTTCTTCTAAGCAAGAACCTTTTGCTGCGATCACAGGCACACCACATTGTAAGGCTTCTATAATGGGTATGCCAAAGCCTTCAAACTTCGACGGGTAAATAAACATGGTAGCCAAATTATAAATGATTGGAAGTTCATCAAATGTAATTTTATGATGAAAAATAACACGATGCTCTAAATGATTTACATTTAAATAATCTTTCAGTTCTTTTACATAAGAGGTTTCTCTGCCAATAATTACCAGAGGAATATTTTCATTAGTATTTTTTAATGCCTTTATAATTAGCATCGCATTTTTTCGTCTCTCTATGGTGCCAACATTTAATATAAAGCGTTGGGGTAATTTATATTTTACGCGTACTTTCATCAACATCATATCGTCTATCTTTTGGTGAAATACTGCGGCACATGATTGGTACACTACTCTTATTTTATTTTCATCAATATTAAAAAAATGAATAATGTCATTTTTTGTTTGTTCGGAAATCGCAATAATTAAATCGGCTACTTCGCAAGCATGTTTAACTTTACTTGCATATATTTTACGATCCGTTCTTTTGTAATATTGCGGAAAGCGTAAGAAAATTAGGTCGTGTATGGTAACTACACTTGGTATATTTGTTTTCTCGATGCCTAATGGCAACTCATGACTTAACCCATGAAAAATATCTAGTTGGTCTTTTTTTAAATCTGTAGTAATACCCATTCTACGCCAAAGCGAAGGAAAAAGTTTGTAAAAAAATGATTGTGGAATTTTGATATGTACTTTTGAATGATGATGTAAATCTAGAAATTTTATTTGATGTTCATCTGGCAGCCTTGGGTTATATAAATAATATGAGTTTGATGGAAAACAATCGGCCAATATTTTTACAGTGGATCTGCTGTAATTACCCAGTCCTGTAAAATTTGTAAATGCACGCTTTGCATCGAAACCGATTTTCATTGAATTGTGAATTGTGAATGGTGAATGGTAAATTGTGAATTGTGAATGGAGCACGGT
>JBILKW010000078.1:0-9709 GCA_044376465.1 Sphingobacteriales bacterium
AAGAAGATGTAGAGAGAATTTTAGGCGCTCCAGAATACGATAAAGACATGTACCAAGGCAACGAGGTAGCAGGTGTAGTGACTGGTTTAGCTTGGACACAAGTAGGGGGCGATATTTTATTTATTGAAACAAGTTTAAGCCCCGGAAAAGGAAAGTTAACACTTACGGGTAGTTTGGGCGATGTAATGAAAGAATCGGCGGTAATAGCCTTGGCTTATTTACGTGCGCACGGTGCGAAATTTGGCATCGATACCAAATTGTTTGATAAGTGGGACATCCATATACACGTACCAGCAGGGGCAGTGCCTAAAGATGGGCCGTCTGCAGGAGTAACCATGCTTACTGCCTTAACCTCTGCCTTTACACAACGCAAGGTTAAACCTTTCTTAGCAATGACGGGTGAAATTACATTACGTGGAAAAGTATTGCCTGTAGGAGGGATAAAAGAGAAAATATTAGCAGCCAAAAGAGCGGGTATAAAAGATATTATTTTGTGCCATGTAAACAGAAAAGACATCCTAGAAATTAATCCGAGGTATGTAAAAGATTTACGATTCCATTATGTAAATGAAATGGCGGAAGTAATTGATTTGGCCTTGATGAAACAGAAGGTGAAGGGCGCGATTGAATTTGTAGGCTAGTTTTTAATGGTCACATTTCTTGCTTTGCGAACTTTGCGAATAACTTAGCGTTCTTTGCGTGAAATTTTAATCGTTCGCGCAAAGAGCGCAAAAATTCCGCAAAATGCGCTAAGTTTTATTTTGTGAAAACAATGTAACTTGCATATAATATTAGCGTATCAATACAAACCACCCCGAATCCTGAAAGCCTTCGCCCTTTAAGAAATACACATAGGTTCCTGGCGGGCAAACTTCGCCATTATATTTCCCATCCCAACTAAGTTCCTCACGATCTTTATGGTCGAATACCAATTGCCCCCATCGGTTGTAAATTTTAAACGATTCTACTGCGCAAGGTAAGTTGCCGAAAAATATTTTGAACTCATCATTCTGTCCATCGTCATTTGGACTAAAGGCTTGAGGAATCCTTCTTTTCGTAATATCTACGGCAGGCATGTAAATACTTACTAGTTCAGAATCAACACAAGGTGCGCGCTGATTGAGAATGGAGCGTATAGTATAATTACCCGGTTCCATGTAGGTATAGGCAATGTTCTTGCTTAAAAATACATCGCCATTACCCATGTCCCATTTTACTTCTGTTGTATCGGTAGCATCGAGTTGCGAGCCAATAAAGGTTTTATTACACGAATCGAATGCATAACTCAATCTACTTTCTACAGGATTTACCACATACACCGTAACAGAATCTATGCTGGTGCAGGCACCGTTAATACCCATCACATAATATGTGGTAGTGCTTATTGGGTTTGCTTTAGGAGTTTTAGAATTAGGATTATCTAAGCCTTTAACTGGCGACCAAACATAAGTAGAATCTGGTGAACCTTCTGCGTTTAGGTCTGCAAACTGCCTTGTGCAAACATAAATATCATCTATTGCTCTAACGGTAATTGGAGTATCAATTCTTACTTTCACTTCAATAGTTTCCGAACAAGTACCGTTTATGATTTGAACCATGTAATTCATATCGGTAGTAGGTGTTACAATAGGTTCGGCAATGGTATCGCTATTTAAAAAAGTATTTGGAGTCCATAAATAACTTGTTCCTCCGCTTGCTTTTAACTGATAACTATTTCCTGCCCCACAAATTCTTAATGAGTCTTGCGCAACTCTCAATTTCACTACTTTAATTTTTAACAAACTGCTACCACATATTCCGTCGTTTGTTATATTGGTATATACATAGCCGTCGTTTTCTGGTATAATGTATGGGTTTGTGCTCAATGGACTCGGATAAAAAAAACCGCCTGTTGAGTTGGTCCACTCGAATTTGGCGCCTGGCAAATTCGAGAGTGCCTTTAGAAATAAGGTATCGCCGAAACAAATGACGGTATCCGCAAGGATGCTAACGTCGAAAAATTTAATTTTTAGAGAGTCTGTAATCATTCTACCTGTACATTTTTCTACTGCTCTTATGTAAAAAAAGCCGGTATCACTCCTTGGTAAATTAACAACAGGCCCAACCGCAATTTGTACCTTATCATCATTACTCCAAGCTATGCTATCCAAAAATTCATAATCTCTAACAGATACTACCACTGCCGAATCTGCACAAGCGTATTTGAATTCAACAGAATCAAATCGTCGGTAATCTAATAAAGTTCCAATTTTAACTATGGTATCACAAATTACAGGGCTTTTTATCTTTATAGTGATGAGTTCAGCTGGTTCTGCAATTCCATCTGTAATAGGTTTTATTTTTAATTTTGCGGATTGTAAACCTGCAGGAATAATAATTTGAGAAGTATGAGTAGTAGTGTAATCAATTGCCAGACTAGCATTTCCTTTTAACTCAAAATCTACCACTAATGGATTTGCTGTATTATTAGAGTTTCTAATAAATTCAACATCAACAGAATCGCACTCAGAAAAAGTTTGCTTTTTAAAATTTACGGTAATGCCATCATCGTTTAGACTTTTTAAGCTTTGTGCTTCAATAAAAATTCCGGAATCATAAATCAAGTCTTTAATGTCGGCAATAACAAATTTTAAAGTGTAGGGGGTACATGGCACCACCTTTGCCTTTGCTTCAATTATTGTACTGAAACCATCAAAAGAAATACTAGTACCGTTTACATTGTCACGATAAAAAGCGGAGTTTGTTAGGTGGTTAACATTTTGAATGGATACAGGTGTTTGTGTGCCGGGTATTAATGCCAAATTAGTTTTTGTTGAATAACCAGCCCCTTCGATAAATAATCCGAATACATCGTTATACGTTTGATTCACAAATTCAGGGTACTCTTCAGAAGCAAATACAAATCTAAAACTAATGCTATCTGATTCTGGTATTACTTGGAAACTAATCCATGCAGCATCAAAATTTGGTTCCTTGGAATTAATGCTGGCAATATCGTCGTCTCCCGGCTGATTATTAGAAGTACCCGTGTTTCCTAATAAGTTCGGACCTCGAGCATTTATTGCCCTTCCTGTTGATAAAAAAATACCACTGTCTAGGCCTATGTTCGAATTTCGGCCATCAAAATATGCAATAGCGTCTAAATTTGATGAAGATTGTATAGTATTGAGGGGAATTACTACACCCTTACTGGCTAACACATTTTGAACCAAATCTGTAACCGTTCTGTTGGTTCGTACCGACAATTGTGCATAAGCCAAGTTTGTAAATAATGAGCAAGTAATAAACACCAAGGTTATTATACCTAAATCGTACTGTTTAGTGCTCCGTTTCTTCAAATTGATCTTTTTAATTGATAATTTAGCAAAAACCATACCTATATGATAGATTTAAGAAGCGACACCGTTACTAAACCCACAAAAGACATGTTAGAGGCCATGTTTTCTGCCCCACTGGGAGATGATGTTTATGGCGAAGATCCAAGTATAAATGCCTTAGAATATAAAGTAGCTAACATGTTCGGATTCGATTCTGCCGTTTTCTGTCCATCTGGTACCATGACCAATCAAATTGCAATAAAAACACATACCATACCAGGAGATGAAGTAATTTGCGATGCAAGCTCTCACATTTATAATTACGAGGGAGGAGGAATGGCTTTTAACTCGGGAGTGCAGGTACGTGCAATACAGGGTACTTCCGGAAAAATTTCTGCCACACATGTCGAAGAAAATATTCACCCTCCTCTTATAAATCTGCCTCGCACATCATTAGTAGCTTTAGAAAATACCTTGAATAAAGCAGGTGGTGGATATTATACATTAGCAGAAATTGCATCAATTTCTGAAAGGTGTAAAAAGTATAATTTACCCTTACATTTAGATGGTGCTCGAGTATTTAACGCCTTGCATGAAACAAAGGAAAATCCCAAAGAGTATTCCAACTATTTCGATTCTGTTTCGGTGTGCTTCTCTAAAGGGCTTGGTGCTCCGGTTGGTTCAGCTTTGTTGGGCTCTAAAGAGTTTATTGCTAAAGCTCGCAGGTACAGAAGATTGTTTGGCGGCGGCATGAGGCAAGCAGGTGTGTTAGCCGCTGCTGCAACGTTTGCATTAGAGAATAATATTAACAGAATTCAAGATGATCATCGACGAGCAAAAGAAATTGCTAAAACTCTTTCTACGTTGAATTATGTTTATGAACTTTTACCCGTGCAAACCAATATCATTATTTTTAAATTAATTGATGGTATTTCAACTGATGAATTTATTAAATACCTTAATAAAAACAATATTGTAGCCAATACCATGGGCAAACAAACGATGAGATTTGTTACACATTTAGATGTTAATGATGTTGATTTGGAAATGGTAATACAAGTGATTTCTAAATTTAATACTAATTGATGAAACACAATTCTCTGTTTTTCTTTTTTTCATTCCCTGCTTTTTCACAATTAGTAAATAAATTTTTATTGGATGATGGAAGCGTTGCCTTTCTTTCTGTTCTTCCTTTAGTGCAAGTGTCAATGATGAGCGATCATCCTTTTTGGCAAAAATATTGGTTCATTTTTTTTGTTGTTATATTGCTAATAATTTCCATTTATGTTATTGTTTATTGGAGAACCAAGGGCTTGCAAGAAAAACAACAATTTGAAAATGATAGAATTCGATTCCAATTAGAAACCTTAAGAAATCAAATTAATCCACACTTTTTATTCAATAGCTTTAATACCTTGGCAGGCATCATTGAAACAAACCCCGACAAAGCAATTGTATATGTGGAAAAACTATCAGATTTTTACCGAGAATTGTTAAATCATAGAGAAAAAAATTTGATAAATCTTAGTGAAGAATTAAAATTATTAGAAAATTACATTTATTTAATTGAACAACGATTTATTGGAAAAATTAAATTTGAATTGCAGATTCCTATTAATTTGTTTTCGAAAAAGATTGCTCCATTAAGTTTGCAGTTATTGATTGAGAATGCAATAAAACATAATACTGCGTCCAGAGAAAATCCATTGATTATTAAAATTTTTATTGAAAATAATTATTTAGTAGTACAAAATGAAATCTTACGTAAGAGTTCTGAGGTAATATCTACTGGAATAGGATTGCAAAATATTGTGAAAAGGTATGAATTGTTAAGCGTTATGAAAGTAGAGATAAAAGACGATCAACAATTATTTATGGTAAAGGTTCCGTTAATTGATTAATATGAATATAGTTATAATTGAAGATGAAAATGTAGCTGCTGAGCGTTTATTTGCTGCTATTAAAAAAATTGATGAAGATGTTAGCTTGCTTTATCAGCCAGATAGTATTAAATCTAGCGTTGATTTTTTTAAACACAATAAAGAAAAAGTAGATCTAATTTTTTGTGACATCCAATTGTCAGACGGATTAAGTTTTGAAATTTTTAAAAAAGTAGAATTACGCATCCCCGTAATTTTTACCACGGCCTATGATGAGTATGCAGTAAAAGCTTTTAAGTTAGCGAGTGTGGACTATCTTCTGAAACCAATAAAAAAAGATGAGTTACAAGCGGCTATTTTAAAATTTAAAGCATATTTTGATAAAACAGAATCGCATGCTAAAATAGAATTGTTACAAGATGCCTTGAATAAATTTCAGCAAAAAAGAATTGTAGTTAAATATGGTCATATTATTAAAGCAATAGAAATTTCGGATGCTGCCTATTTTTATTCAAAACAAAAGGTAACACTTATGACCATGAAAAATGGAGAGGTATTGCCTATTGATGAAAACCTAGATGAGCTCGAAAGAATATTAGACCCTAAACAGTTTTTTAGAATTAATAGGCAATGTATATTATGTTTTGAAGCGATTGAAAATATGTACACCTATAGTAAATCTCGTGTGAAAGTTATATTAAAGCCAAAAACCGAAGACGAAACTATTGTAAGTACAGATCGTTCGTCTGATTTTAAAGCTTGGTTATTGGGGAGGTAGTTATGTTCTATTCTATTTGTCTAAACTATTCATTCGAATGGATGCCGTACTTCAATAATTATTTTTTTTGATTAATTTAGAATCAGATTTTTTTACAATGGATATGAAATTAAGCTATACCGTAACCGATCGATTTTTAAAATACGTTAAAATTGACACACAATCAGACCCAAGTTCATCGACTTGCCCATCAACAGAGAAACAAAAAAACTTAGCTAAGTTGTTAGTAGAAGAATTACTAGCCATGGGAATTTCGGATGCGGAGATGGATGAAAACGGATACGTGTATGGAACGCTTCCCTCAAACACCACAAAAAAAGTTCCGGTAATTTGTTTTTGTTCGCACATGGATACCTCGCCAGATTGTACAGGCAAAGATGTGGATCCAATTATTCATAAAAATTACGATGGTAAAGACATTGTGCTGCCGAAAGATCATTCTCAAGTATTAAAAACGTCAGAACATCCGGCATTATTAGATCAACTAGGTAATGATATTATTACCGCAGATGGCACAACCTTATTAGGTGCCGATAATAAAGCGGGTGTGGCAGAAATTATGGATGCGATACATCAACTCATACAAAACCCAAGTATAAAACACGGTGAACTAAAAATATTATTTACCCCCGACGAAGAAATTGGAAGGGGAGTGGACAAAGTAAATTTGAAAAAGCTGGCTGCAGATTTTGCATACACCATGGATGGCGAAACACGTGGGCATATAGAAGATGAAACATTTTCGGCAGACGGCATGAGCATTCACATAAATGGTGTTGCCTCGCACCCTGGTTTTGCGAAAGATAAAATGGAGAATGCTGTAAAAATTGCAAGTGATATTGTAGCGTCATTACCTAAAGATTCTTTTTCGCCAGAAACTACCAGCGGCAGAGAGGGTTTTGTGCATCCTACTTCAATTAGTGGAAATATGGAGAGCGCAAGCATTCAATTTATTATTCGCGATTTTGATACACAGAAATTAAAAGAGCACGAACACTTTGTAGAAGAAATTACCCAAAAAGTAATGTCGAACTATCCAGGTTCTATGTATAAAATAGAAGTACATAACCAATATAGAAACATGAAAGAAGTGTTGCTAAAACATCCGCAGTTAGTAGAGTATGCAGAAGAAGCAATTCGCAGAGCAGGCATGAACCCAGTGAGCGGTGGCATTCGCGGCGGTACCGATGGCTCTCGTTTATCGTTTATGGGCTTACCTTGCCCTAATATATTTGCCGGTGAGCATGCCTTTCATTCTAAACTCGAATGGGTTTCTGTGCAAGATATGGAGCTAGCGGTAGATACGATTATGCATTTGGTGCAAGTATGGGAAGAAAGAAGTTAGTGTGCTAATCTATTTTTACTTTGAGAAACTTTGTGAGCTAAAAAAGTTAAATTTTCACAATTTTTAATGTTTTACCTTCTATTTCCAAAGAATAAACTCCAACAGGTAATTTCTCAACAGAAATTTTATTGCCTTCCGAAATTCCTTCTTGCATTACCTGTCCGTTTACGTTTTTTATACAATAAGTAAAATTAGTAATTCCATCAATAAATATTTCGTTTTGACTAGGGTTGGGGTAAGCACTTACTTTCTTTTCTATAGCTTGATGGCTGACCGAAGTTGCATTACACATAATAGTGTTAAGGCGTTTCCAAATTTCATTATTAAAAATCATGGGTAACTCACTTTGGTCTGCGGGTTTATTTCCCATGCGTACCACCACCATTTTTTTACTCGGAATTACGTTTATGAGTTGTCCGTTTTTACCCATTGCACTGTACATATCTGCAGGTGCATTCGGAATTAGCATTCCATTAAAAACAATTTGCAATCTGGGTAGCATGAATTTATTTTTACCATTGAGCCACCATAAATATCCGTACGAAGGATTAATATTTTGCGAACTATTGGTCATTTGTGTTTTAAAGGTTCCATCTTTTAAAACGGTATCATTATTCCAAACAAAATTATTTTGTGCAAGCAAACCGAAGCGTGCCATAGAGCGAGCGGTGCTATAATAAACGTTGTTATATCCTTGTTTTAAATACAATCCGTTCATGCCTGTTTTTAGTTTGATATTTATATTTAAAAACTGATTCAATGTTTGATTGCTTGCATTAACAATTACTTCTTCCAATAAAGTATATACAGCATTGTGGTATGCCCAGCGAGTGCCTGGTTCGGCAAGGCAAGTTAAACAGCTAGGTTCTGTACAATCAAGATCGGGTACAATATCATTAATTCCGGAGCTCATACTGAGCTGATGTACAATTTTTATTTTTTGTTCATCGGTTGTGCTGCAATTGGTCCAGCCAGAATTTAAATAGGTTGAACTTGCATGGTTAATGTTTAACAACTTTTGTTCGGCTGCAATTCCAACTACAGTGGCAAGCATAGATTTACCTGCCGATGCCCAATACCAAAAACTATCTTGTGAAAAAGTTCCATAATATTTTTCAATCACTATTCTTCCATCTACTAAAACTAAAAATGCTTTCGAATTATTTTGACCTACAAAATCCAGGAGTGCTGGAATACTATCTGTACACCAACCTAAATCGCTTGCACTTTTTGTTTCCCATTGGTTGCCTGTAATAGGAGGGAAGTAGGTTTGTGCGGAGACAAGGTTGCCAATGAAAATTAGAAGAATTAGGAGGGTTATTCGCATAAGCAAAGATAACGAATTATCGAATTATCGAACTAGCGAACTAGCGAATTTACGAATTTACGAATTTACGAAATGCATCCTTTTTGCACCCTCGCTAATTCGCTAATTCGTAAATTCGCTAGTTCGCTAGTTCGCTAATTCGTTACAAAGTGAACGCTCTCGAAATATTAAACCCTAACCTCATTCCACCATCGCTCCAAGAGTCGGAAGTGCGAGGAATGAATTGATTTTCGGTAATGCCTAATGAGTTGGTTAAATGAACTTGGAAAACGTGGCCACCAGTTTCAATATCCAACCCTATACCCATAGAGTCGTAATAGGTAGTTGCATTGGTGTATTTATTTGCACGTGCCATGTATTCGAAGGTTACCGCAGTGCGTTTTGTAAATTTATAACGACCTAAAAAGCCGATGGCGTAAGTATCGTTTCTATCTGTAATGTTATCTACTTGGTTATAATGCACCATGCTTGGTGTTATTTGCATAGAAAGGTCTTCGCTGAATTTACGTGCAATCATTATTTGTTGTGCGAAAGAGAATCGCGACGATCTGTTTTCATACTTATCTACTCCAGAAATTAACGTTGCTGCACCTTGTAAGTTGGTGTAATATACTCCAGAAAATAAAGTAATACTTACTGGCATGGTATTGCTTTTATTTTGTTGTAGCAATCTGTATTTCAAATAAGAGTCGTATGTTTTTTCGATAGATGTTCTTCCTAATCCAACTTGCAAACGCCCATCATAGCTATATTCTAAACTCATACGAATACTTGCTCCGCCGTCTAATCCCCAGAAATCATAAGCTCCAGAATTAAAAGGTCCGAATCTGTGGGCAATACGGAAGTCTAAGGTTCTTTTGCCACCTACTTCAATAGTATGTTGATTTATTAATCGTGTGCCCTTAAAGGTAGCTGCAACAGGTTCATTTTCATTTGTAGGATTCATCTCTTCCAATAGTTTCATTGGATCTGTTTCCTGTGCTTTACTTGTGTGTATGGTAAATAGGCAGGTTGTGATGATGCCTAATGCTAGTATACTTTTTTTCATATTCGCTATTTCGT
>JBILKW010000217.1:0-3000 GCA_044376465.1 Sphingobacteriales bacterium
TAGTTAGTACAAAGGATTCAGCATCATAAATACCCGGATAACTCTTTGTCAACTAAATAACTTATATTGCAATAACAAACTGATTTTCGCATGCGTAAAATTAATAAATACGGATACCTTTTAGTTTTTACAATTCCCATAAGCATTGTTTTTAGTTACTATTCAAACCAAATATTTACTTTTTATATTCTGCCTTTGTTTATGTTTATGGTATTACCTATCATTGATCCATTTGTTGGAATAGATAATACCAATTTCGACCAAACTATTTCAAAAGAAATAAAGGAAGAAAAGTATTACAGGTATATCCTTTATGCATGGGTATTAGCTCAAACTACCCTAATGATATGGTTGACATATATTTTTATCACACAAGAGATAAGTATCCACTTATTTATTCTGTTATTAATAAATACGATGATTATGAATGGTGGAGTAGGCATAACCATCGCGCACGAGCTTGGACATAAACCCCAAAAACTCGAAAAGTTTTTGGCCAAGTTTTTACTAATACAAGTGGGTTATGGATATTTTTATGTAGAACATAATAGAGGTCATCATGTGCATGTGGCCACACCTAATGATCCCGCTACTGCTAAAAAAAATCAAAATTATTTTGTTTTTTGGAAGCAAGCAGTAATAGGAGGTTTTAAAAACAGTATAAAAATAGAAAAGGCACGATTGGCTAAACGTAAACAAAGGTCTAATTTATGGACAAATGAGGCCTATAGATTAACACTTATTTCTGTTGTACTTTTGTTAAGTATTGGATGTATTAGTTACCTTATACACCCAGAACGTTCAATAACATTACTAGCATTCTTAATTCTTCAAGCATTTTTATCATTCAGTTTATTGGAAGCGGTAGATTATATTGAACATTACGGCATAGAGCGAAAAGAAATCTCACCCGGAGTTTACGAGAAAGTAAATCCAAAACATAGCTGGAATGCAAATTTTATATACAGCAATTATTTTTTATTTCAATTACAAAGGCATGCAGATCATCATGTATATGCGACAAAAAACTATCAATTGTTAGATGCGCATGATGAAAGTCCGCAGTTGCCAAATGGTTATCCAGCCATGGTAATACTATCCTTAATTCCACCTTTGTGGTTTAAGCTAATGAATGATAGATTAGAGGAATGGAAAAACAGAACTAATGAATAAGATTGAAAAAACAATTTACTATGAAAACTTCCGCATCGAAGAACTTTCAGAGATTGATAAAAGATGTGTGGAGCAATCGTTAAAAGCGAGAGAAAGTGCTTATGCACCCTATTCTAATTTTAGCGTAGGTACCAGTTTATTGTTAAGCAATGGGGAGTTTGTTTTAGGAAATAACCAAGAAAACAGAGCTTACCCATCAGGTTTATGCGCAGAACGTGTAGCACTATTTCATTTTGGTGCTAATTACAGTCATCAAACTATAAAAACAATTACCATTACTGCCAATAACAAAGACCGTAATTACAAAGAAATGATAAAACCATGTGGGGCATGTTTACAGGTAATTGCAGAATTCGAATTAAAGCAAAAAGAAAAAATTAGAATAATTTTATATTCCGATACTGGTAAGGTTCTCATTGCAGAAGGTGTAGAGAATTTTTTACCGATGCTTTTCCTTTTCTAGATTTTATAGCAAAGAAATAACATTTCATAAAATATATTATGGCAAATATTACCATATTTGCATCATCAAATTGCCTTATGAAGGTTTGCAACCTTAAAATTATTCTTTTTATACTACTTCTATCGGGTTTAACACGAGCATACTCATTCGATTTGGGCACATGGAACATTATTCACTTAAAATATAACCATTCTGCAAAACTTAGTTTTTTTGGTGAAACTCAATTGCGTTCATTGAAAATGTATAATAACTTCCATTATTACGAATATAAAGGAGGTATAACATACAAAGTTAATCAATACATGTTGTTAAGTATTGCCGCGGGTTCTTACCAAACATATAAAGAAGGAGGAGACTTTGTTTTGCCAAAAAATAACAATGAATTTAGAGTTTGGCCTCAAGTTATGTTTTTGCAGAATATTGGAAAGTTTAAAGTAGAGCAACGATACCGTGCAGAATTAAGGTTTACCAGCAACGGTTACAGAAATCGTTTCCGTTATAGAGTAGGCTTAGCTTATCCATTTGGTAAGAAAATAGAGAATTACAAACCCTTTCAACTGAGTGCAAGCAATGAACTGTTCTTTACTGACAAAGAACCTTACTTCGAACGAAACAGAATACAGCTAGCCTTTAACTATAAACCATCAAAAAATACAGCCATACAAATCGGTTACTTACATCAATTTGATTATAAAATTAACGATGAAACGGGTAGAGATTTCTTACAAATAGGTTACTTTTTGGAACTTTTCAAAGAATAAAAAATCTTAATCTGTTATAGAAAAATAGGAGTGGTAATACTTACAATATTTCTAGAAGATAGAAATGAGCCTATATATTTTTTACGCTTAAAACAGTTGATCAAAAGATTTAATACGTTAATGCCACAGAATTTATTAGCTCAGAGCTTAAGTGTTTACGTAGAATATCAAAATACATATCGCTGGCTGGGAAGCCCAGTCCTCCATCAAAAAACTCGTTAAATGCAGCCGACCAATCAGAACTTTTTGGAAAAATAAACGCAAAATATTCTGTATCGAATGGAGTTGCTCTATGAATTTTTATCGGTTTTGATTCTTTATGAATGGTTGCCCAATACGATATTAAATCCAAGTATCCGAAGTATTTATTTGAGCTCGAAATTTTATCGAGAACAATTGCAGGAGATTCAACCAATTCAATTTTTAAATCGGGCCAATAGTTATCTTTGATATTTTTTATGAGTTTTTCATGCACCGAACCTTTAACAATTACAGCTGTCATTCCATTAAATTCTTTAGATATGTTACGAATATCTGTAAGGGTTGATTTTAAAATTGAACTAACTAATACTGGTTTGTTCTTTAGGTATGGTGAAGAGAATT
>JBILKW010000079.1:0-9649 GCA_044376465.1 Sphingobacteriales bacterium
TGCATAAATATCGCAGAATCAATTCCTACAATATTTTCATTCATTTGCACCATCGATTTCCACCAATAGGTTTTTATATTGTTCTTTAACTCAGCGCCTAATTGGCCATAGTCATACACTGCACTTAAGCCATCATATATCTCACTCGATTGAAACACAAATCCGTACTCTTTCGAGTGCGAAACCACATTTTTAAAAATATCTTCTCTAGTACTCATGCAGCAAAGATATAATTTTATAAATCGCTACCCAATAAGATAAAATACTTATCTTTCGTGCTCAAAAACAGATAAACGTGTCGGTAATAGTTAATCGTTTAAGTAAAGTATACGGGAACCAGAAAGCGGTCGACGAGGTTTCGTTTACGGCAGAACCCGGTAAAATACTCGGATTTTTAGGCCCTAATGGGGCAGGGAAGTCTACCACCATGAAAATTATCACTTGCTTCATTCCTGCTACTTCAGGTAATGTAAGTGTATGTGGTTTTGATACCAATACTCATTCTATGGAAGTGCGTAAACGCATTGGCTATTTGCCAGAGCATAATCCGCTTTACTTAGAAATGTATGTAAAAGAATATTTAGCTTTTGTGGCGGGTATGCATGGCATGAAAAACCCAAAAGCAAGAATTCAGGAAATGATTCAGCTTACAGGTTTAGAGCGTGAGCAACATAAAAAAATTGCAGAACTTAGTAAAGGCTATCGTCAACGTGTAGGCTTAGCTCAAGCAATGATTCATAACCCTGATGTGTTAATTTTGGATGAACCTACTTCGGGTTTAGATCCGAATCAGTTATCTGAAATCAGAAAACTCATCAAAAAAATTGGTCAAGAAAAAACGGTGATACTCTCTACGCATATCATGCAAGAGGTAGAAGCCATCTGCGACCAAGTAGTAATTATTAACAAAGGGAAAATTGTTGCTAATGATGACACTAAAAACTTACAGCAACATACCGTTGGCGAGTTTGTATTTAAAGTAGAATTTGATAAAGTAGTTGAACATCAAAAGCTAGAAAGTATTGCCGGAGTTAAGAAAGCAAGTAAAATAACCGATCAAGTATGGTTATTAACTGCTGCTAATGATGAGCATGTGCGTACAGCTATTTTCGAATTTGCTGTTAAAAATAATTTGGTGTTGTTGAGCATACAAAAAGAAGAAGAAAAATTAGAAGATGTTTTCCGCAGATTAACAAAAAAATTAATCAATAAATAAAGATGCTGACGATTTTTAAAAAAGAACTTGCAGGATTTTTTAGTTCACTTATTGCATATATAGCTATAGTAGTATTTCTATTAGTTACAGGTATGTTTGTATGGGTATTTCCAGATACTTCTATATTAGAGTATGGTTTTGCGAGCATGGATAGTTTTTTTAACATTGCTCCATGGGTATTTTTATTTTTAATACCTGCCATTACCATGCGTTCTTTTTCTGAAGAAAACAAATCGGGAACCATCGAATTATTGGTAACGAAACCAATTACCGAATTGCAAATTATTTTAGGTAAATATTTCGCAGGATTAACAATTACAATATTATCAATACTCCCCACCATACTCTATTATATTACTGTTTACCAATTAGGAAGTGTTAAAGGTAATATTGACAGTGGCGCTGTTGTGGGATCTTACATCGGCTTGGTATTTCTAGCTGGAAGCATGGTGGCCATAGGAATTTTTGCATCATCGTTAAGTGACAATCAGATTGTATCTTTTATACTCGCTGTTTTTATCTGTTTTATTTGTTATGCGGGTTTCGATTCATTTAGCAAACTTGATTTATTTGGTAAAGTGGACAACGTGATATCAGCCTTAGGCATTAATGAACACTACCTTTCTATGAGTAGAGGTGTTTTCGATTCAAGAGATGGAGTGTATTTTGTAGGTTTTATTAGTTTCTTTATTTTGTTAACCAAAATAATTTTGGAAAGCAGAAAGTGGTAATATGGAAAATAGAAAATCAAATTTTAAAAAACAAGCATGGATATCTTTAGTGGTACTAGTGCTTATAATTATACTGGCTAATTTTATTTCTACTTTAGCATTTTTCAGAATAGATTTTACGAAAGAAAAAAGATTTACACTTTCTGATGCGAGTAAATCTTACATGAAAAATTTAGAGGATGTTGTGTATGTGCAAGTTTATTTAGAAGGAGAATTTCCCGCAGGTTTTAAACGTTTGCGAAATGCTACCAAAGAAACACTCGACGATTTAAAAGCGTATGCAGGAAGTAATTTAGAATACGAATTTATTAACGCTACAGATGAAGCCGATCCAAAAGTAAAAGAAGAAATTATACAGCAATTAGCCAAAAAAGGATTAACACCCATAAACGTACAAGTTAGAGAGGAGAACGGGCAAAGTCAACAGATAATAATACCAGGAGCTGTTGTTACATATAGAGGGAGAGAGCAAGCTTTTCAACTATTACAAAGTTCGTCTGTTGCAAATTCGGCCGATGAAGTGTTAAATAATTCGGTGATTAACTTAGAGTTTCAAATAGTAAATAACATAAAAAAAGTTACTCA
Organism: Sphingobacteriales bacterium; assembly: GCA_044376465.1. Classification (GTDB taxonomy): domain Bacteria; phylum Bacteroidota; class Bacteroidia; order Sphingobacteriales; family Sphingobacteriaceae; genus CAJBVG01. Next base: position 2,533 of record JBILKW010000079.1, read on the forward strand.
GTTGAGCCGCCCAAGTATTGCATTTATTCAAGGGCATGGGGAGTTAGATACCTTTAAAACAGGCGACATTGTAAAAACGCTTAGAACGTATTATGATGTTGATTTTGTGAATTTAAAACAAACAAGTCCACAAGATTTATTCCCATATAAAACATTAATAATTGCTCGCCCTACAAAAGTATTTACAGAAGCTGAGAAATTCAATCTCGATCAGTATATAATGAATGGAGGAAGAATTTTATGGATGATTGATCCATTAAATGCTGATATGGATAGCTTAGGAGCAGAGCAAATGATGCTTACAAGCACCTATCAATTAAATCTAGAAGATCAATTATTTAGGTATGGAGTGCGTGTGAATACAGATTTAATACAAGACATACAATGCGCGCCAATACCAGTAATTACAGGCAATGTAGGAGCTCAGCCGCAACAAGAATTATTTCCTTGGTTATTTTATCCAATTTTTATTCCGAACAGCTCACATCCAGTAGCTAAAAATTTAGATGGGGTACGCTCAGAGTTTGCTAGTACAATAGACACGATAGATGTTCCTAAAATTATTAAAACACCCTTGTTGCAATCATCAAACTATACTAAAGTGTTAAATGCACCGGTAAGAGTTGCCTTGCAGATGCTTTCTATAGAACCCAATCCTCAACAGTTTATCAAAAAAAATAGAATTGCCGCAGTAGCATTGGAAGGAACCTTTACCTCTGTATTTAAAAACAGGTTGATTTCTAAAAATGAAAATGCTAAGTTTTTAGAGGAGAGTAAAGCTACCAGAATGATTGTTGTTTCTGATGGTGATATCATCAAGAATTATTTTTCAATACGAGACAGTGCTGTATATCCATTGGGCTTCGACAGATTTACCAGAAGAACTTTTTCGAATAGTATATTTATTCAAAATGCGGTTGATTGGCTAGCAGATGATTATAATTTGATATCTGCAAGATCCAAAGAAGTGAAGTTACGCATGTTAGATTCTGAACGAATTAAAAAAGAAAAATTCAGGTGGCAAGTATTTAACATTGTTATACCTAGTGTGTTGGTGATACTAGTGGGTACTGTTTTGTTTTATAGAAGAAAAAAGAAATACGCATAATTACATGAAAAAAAATAGGATCTATATTTTAATATTATTGTTGTTGCTCATAATTACTGCAGTGTTGTATTATAAGCGCGGTGGTACGGGTACTATAAAATCTGAGCTAAAATCCTTTGCTGTTGAAGACACAGCGGCTATAGACAAAATAGTATTATCTGATAAGCAAGGAAGAGTATTGGTGTTAACCAAGAAAAATAAGGTTTGGTATGGCAATGATTCTGTAAAAGTTAGAAGAGATATTATCGGCACTTTGTTAGAAACCATAAAACGTGTGGAGGTAAAAGCCCCTGTAAATAAAGCAATGCGATCGAATTTAATGAAGCAACTAGCTACGGGTGCTGTGCAAGTAGAGGTATTTACAGATGGAGATTTGGAGCGAAAGTTTTATGTTGGTGGGCCAACCATGGATGGTTTTGGAACCTTTATGATGTTAGATGGCGCCGATGATCCGTTTATTACTCATATCCCTGGTTTTGAAGGTTACTTAACAGTTCGTTTTAATACGAATGTGTTGGTGTGGAAAGACCGAGAAATTTTCAGGTACTCACCTTTAAACATTAAAATAATTAAAATTGAATATCCAAAAAGCACGGACGCGTCTTTTACACTTAGAATAGAAGGGAAGGATTATATTACTCTGTATAACGATGCCGGTGATACTGCCAGTGCAAACATTAACATGGAGTTTTTAAAGAAATATTTATTGAATTACAGCGACATACAATACGAGAATATTGCCGATCCAAAGAAAATCCCTAATTTGGTTGAATTGCTTACAAATGAAAATCTTTTGGCAACCATTACGGTTTACGATAAGGAAGGCGTTAAGCAAAGTGTAGAACTTTATAAGAGGTACTTTGATGGGGTTAAATTTTTGCCTAAATCTGAAGAGTATGATTTCGATCCTGATCGCTGTTTTGTGCGTTTAAATGGCAAAGACCTCTACAATGGGCAATACGTAGTTTTTAATAAATTGATTGTGAGCTTTAAAGATTTCTTTTCGGTGCCACTTCAATAAGCTCAATTAATATTATATATTTGCTTTTAAACTAATTAGAATTTAGAAATGAAGTTTATTGTATCTTCTTCGGCATTACTGAAGCAATTACAAGTAATAAGTGGTGCTTTAAGTACTAACACGGTATTACCAATTATCGAAAATTTCCTTTTCGAAATAAATAATGGAAATTTAATCGTTTCAGCTACAGATTTGCAAACAACCATGACTACTTCTTTAACCGTTGAGGCTAAAGAAAATGGTAAAATTGCGGTGCCATCAAAAATATTATTAGACACACTAAAAATATTACCAGAGCAACCCATCACATTTACCATGAATGCTGAGAACTTCTCAATTGAGATGACTGCAGGAGATGGAAAGTACAAATTAGTAGGCGAGAACGGAGAAGATTTCCCAAAAATTCCAAAAATTGAGCAGGCTGCATCCTTAATGATATCTGCTTCCATTTTATCTGAAGCAATTGCTAAAACAATTTTTGCGGTTAGTACAGATGAGTTGCGCCCAGCCATGACGGGTGTTTATTGCCAAATGTCGACCGAAAATTTAACTTTTGTTGCTACTGATGCACATAAATTGGTGCGTTACAGAAGAAGAGATGCAAAGGCAGATGTTACAAATTCCTTCATCTTACCTAAAAAAGCCCTAAACTTATTAAAATCATCACTTCCTGTTGAAGATATAAGTGTGAATGTTGAATACAATAACACTAATGCTTCCTTCTCATTCAATAATGTAAACTTAATTTGTCGTTTAATTGATGAGAAATACCCAGATTACGAAGCGGTTATTCCAGTTAACAACCCAAATAAATTAACCATAGATCGTAGCCAATTATTATCGTGCTTACGTCGTGTATCTATTTTCTCAAACAAAACTACCCACCAAGTTCGCTTAAAATTATCGGGCTCAGAGTTGCAAATTTCTGCAGAAGATATGGACTTCTCTAACGAAGCACATGAGCGTTTAAGTTGCCAATACGAAGGTGAAGATATTGAAATCGGCTTTAATGCACGTTTCATTATTGAAATGTTGAACAATTTAAATACCGAAGAAATTATCTTAGAAATGTCTACTCCAAACAGAGCAGGAATTTTATTGCCAGTGAATACAGATAATAACGAAGACGTATTAATGCTGGTAATGCCTGTAATGTTAAATAGCTACGCATAGTTAGTATGCTAGTGTGCTAGTGTGATAGTTTGCTAATAAGCGAATCAGTTACACTAGCACACTATCTCACTAGCATACTAGCACACTATCTACTCTTCTTTTCGGCCCAGGGCTTTGCCCATTTTATACGCTTCTTCTTCTTTTGCGATTCTCTCTTTTTCTTCCGCTAGTTGTTGTTTGTTTACTAATTTTTTAAGGTTCGGTTGGCCAGCATTCACCCAAGCAGTGTACCAATAACTACCAACGGCTTTAATAGCCACTCTCATTCTGCGTTCTACCATTCCGTCTAACTTATCATGATAAGCTTTAGAGAAGTCATAAGAGTACACTTGCACATTTTTTTTGCCTTTTTGCTCGTAGCTGTATTTTTTTTCAGCACCAAATTGGTCAGTTAATTGTTTTTCATAAAGCAATACAGAATCCAAGGCTGCAAAACTTCCTTTTAAAAGATTGAATGATTCATCGAGTGGATCGTTTATATATACTGCTTTCCCAACCCAATAATTATAGTCGTCGGCAAAAAGTTCTGGCAAACGCGATTCCCAAAAGCTATGTAAGCCTTTTTGCCCGCTCATTTGCCCATCATAGTTAACAGATGAGTGCAAAGGAACACATGCATCCGCTATGTAATGACCTAAATCTGCTGAGAAAAACAAAATTTTTGCTGAGTCGCGCTCTTTAAATGCATTGGTAAGTTGAGCCAAACGTTCTTGTATGCGCCAGGGAACAATGCCATAGGCCTTTAGAGTGTCTTCAGAGTATTTAGCAACTGCATCTTTCCATTGTTGTGGAATTACTCTAAATGGATCTTTTGGGTGGTAATGATCGGCATCTAAGTAATGCCTAGGGGCTTCCTCTTTATCAGAATAACGACGCTTATCTGGAGCAACTGATTGTTCAGTAATATAACCAATATTACTTTTATAAAAGCCCATCATCTCTGTTGGTAAAGTAAAAACAGCTAATCTGTTGATTCTTTTGTGTGCAAAAAAACCCCAAGAAAAGGCTAAACTGGCACCAATAAGCACCAGAACTGGTATTAAAAATGTAGTTTTGCGCATAATTATGGATAAAGATAAGCTCTTTTCTTCTTTTTTAAGTTTTTCTTTGGAAATTAGATTTCAGCCCGTATATTTGCAGTCCTTTTGAAATAATAAACAATGGCAAATCATAAATCAGCAATTAAGAGAATTAGATCAAATGCATCAAAGCGTTTGAGAAATAGATATCAAGCGAGAACAACTCGTAACGCTATCAAAAGATTACGCTCTTCAAATAATAAATCGGAAGCTTCTGATTTATTGAAGAAAGTTATTTCTATGTTAGATCGTTTAGCGAAGAAAAACGTTATTCACAAGAATAAAGCGGCTAATAACAAATCAAAGTTAACGAAATTCGTTAACGCGCTTAGCTAGTAAAATAGTTCTTCGGAACAAATAAAATATTCATTTGAAATCCTGCATCAAATTGATGCGGGATTTTTTATTTTGTGGGTATCTTTGCCTTGTGAAGAAGGATGTACGAAATCGATTAACCATTAAAGAATGGTCCGAAGCCGATAGGCCCCGAGAAAAATTAAAAGTTTACGGTCGCCAAAGTTTAAGCGATTCTGAATTACTTGCCATACTAATTGGCAGCGGAACCCCTAATGAAAACGCCTTAATGATTGCCCAAAAATTATTGCGTTTAGTCGATAATGATTTAAGTCGATTGTCAAAATTAACCATAAAAGAACTCCAAAAACAAAATGGTATTGGAGAAGCAAAAGCCTTAATAATATCAGCATGTATGGAACTAGGGCAACGCAGAAAAGAAGCGCAAACAGAACAACTTAGTAAAATTACATGCAGTGCAGATATTCATAGTATTATGGCTCCTCATTTTGCAGATTTGTCTCACGAAGAATTTTGGGTACTATACCTCAACAGAGGAAACAAAGTAATTCAAAAGAAATGTATGAGCAGAGGAGGGATTAGCGGTACAGTAGCCGACATTCGTATGATCCTAAAAGTAGCCATCGATTGCTTGGCAAGTGCTATTGTGTTATGTCATAACCACCCCTCCGGAAATTTAGTGCCAAGCATTGAAGATAAATTGCTTACCAATAAGTGTAAAGACAGTGCGCTGCTAATGGATATCAGAATGCTCGATCATCTTATTATTTATGAGAACAGTTATTATAGTTTTTCTGATGAAGGTGTGGTCTGATTTTATCTAGCTATAGCAAGGGTATCGGCATTTTTTCTTACTTTTGTTAAAAGGTTTTTCTAGATGAAGATTTCACATAAGTGGTTAGGAGAATATATTGAGCTAACTGAACATACAAATCAAATATCAGAATCGTTAACTGCGGTGGGCTTAGAAGTGGAGTCGTTGGAAGTGGTAGAATCTGTTAAAGGTGGCTTAGAAGGCTTAGTGGTTGGGCATGTACTTGAATGTGTGCAACACCCAAATGCCGACCGTTTAAAAGTTACAAAAGTTGATATTGGTGGCTCAGAATTACTCCAAATTGTATGTGGGGCACCCAATGTTGCAGCAGGGCAGAAAGTAATTGTGGCACCGGTAGGTACTACTGTTTATCCAACTACTGGAGAGCCTTTCAAAATAAATAAATCTAAAATCAGGTCCGAATTATCGGAAGGGATGATTTGTGCCGATGACGAAATTGGCTTAGGAAGTTCGCACGAGGGGATAAAAATTTTACCAGCAGATGCAATTGTAGGTACTTTACTTAAAACCTATTACAACTTAAGTTCAGATACTATTTTTGAAATAGGCTTGACTCCGAACCGTGCCGATGCAGCTTCGCATTTAGGTGTGGCAAGAGATCTCGCGGCTATTTTTAATACTAATTTAAAATCTCTAAACTATAAAATGTTGCCTACTCAACAATCAGGCAATATTAACATCAATATAGAATCTGCTGAAGATTGTCCACGGTTTGCGGGGATATATATTTCAGGAGTAGAAGTGAAAGAATCGCCAGATTGGTTGAAGGCGCGACTGCAAGCAATTGGGGTTAAATCCATCAATAATATTGTAGATGTTACTAATTTTATTTGCCATGGCTTAGGGCAACCCATGCACGCCTACAATGCAGATGCGTTAAAGGGTAATACCATACAAGTTAAAAGAGCGAAAGAGGGAGAACTTTTGCAAACGCTCGACCAAGTGGAACGTAAAATGAAAGGTGGAGAGTTGGTGATAGCAGATGCCGATAAATTAATTGGAATTGCAGGAACCATGGGAGGCTTAAATACTTCTGTAAATTCGAACACAAAAAATATATTTTTAGAGAGCGCCTATTTTCAAGCAGCTTTAGTGCGTAAATCATCCAAAGCACACGATTTAAAAACAGATGCGTCATTCAGGTTTGAGCGTGGCACCGACCCCGATATGTGTTTAATGGCCTTGAGTTATGCTGTTGAGCTTATTACTAGCATTGCGGGAGGTACAGCTGAATCTAACCTCACAGATATTTACCCTACCAAAATAGAACCCGTACAGATTGAACTTTCGTTTGACTATGCACAACGCTTAATTGGTAAAAAAATTGAACCGAGTTTGATGCAAAGCATTTTAAATGGTTTGGGAATAAAAACCATTGAAGAAAAAGAAAATTCAATTGTAGTACGAGTACCTCTTTCTAAAGTTGATGTTACACGCCCATGTGATTTGGTGGAAGAAATATTGAGAATTTACGGATTGAATAATATTGAGATGCCAACACATCTTAAATCATCTTTGTCTTTTTCGGTAAAACCAGATGCAGAGAGAGTAAAAGAACTAGTTTCCGAATTTTTAAGTTCAATTGG
>JBILKW010000218.1:0-2932 GCA_044376465.1 Sphingobacteriales bacterium
AAGGTCTATTCAGGTATTGTATGATGAAAACGTACAAGTAAATTCTTCAAAGAAACTAGGTTTACTTGCGGAGTATAACTATGATTTTTACATAGTAAATTTTAACGATACACATTTAGACATGCGTGAAAACGCACAAGGAATGGTGGCCTTATTAGATTATTTAAAAAGTATTATGAACACAAACGAACAGTTTGTGGTATTTGCCGAAAGCATGGGAGGTATAATAGCCAGGTATGCTTTAACCTATATGGAGAATGATTTGTATACACAAAATCCAAATGCTAATAAGCCAACCCAAATGCACAATACAAGGCTTTATATTTCTAATGATGCACCGCATCAAGGAGCTACGGTGCCTATTGCATTTCAAACGTTTTATAGAAACCTTCACAAAGCATTTTATTTTAAAGTTTTAAAAGAATTTGCTTCTCACTTCCCATTATTAAGCGAAGAGAAATACTGGAGAAATGTGTTAAATTCTACATCTGTTCAGCAGTTATTAGCCTACCATATAGATGCCAACGGTCCTCACCCGAATCGCATTGAATTTATGGATGATTTGATAGCACTAAACCCACAAACAAATGGTTACCCAGCTTATACAAAAATGATGGCGTTTACTGATGGTTTGCTAAGTGGACAACACCAATTAACACTTGATAATAATATAATGCAACCAGGCATAGATATATTAAATCTTGATGTAAAAGTTCAATTGGTTGTTTTTAAATGGATGAAGATAAATTTAATCGAAGAAAAACTAGCATTAAAATCAGTAGATATGAGTAATCCAACTGCCCCGTTGGTTGTAAGCAATACTAAAGTATTATATAGAAAATCTCGGGCTTGTCTGAAACATTTGTTACGAGGCAATATAGGAAGTTATGTAAACTGCGTATTTAACCCCAAAGAAGAAATAAATAGTATACCACAAATAAATATTACATCAAATTACGATTCAGATCCAGCGGGTATTTTTTCAATATTATCAATGCTTTCTAGTGTTGATGGATTTCAAAATCATTTTAAATTTCCATTTAATGCAGAGACATTTGTAAATTCAAAAACTGGCTTTGTGAAATTCAATTTAACAACATCACCTTTCCTACCACTTGGGTATTTAAAATCTAAAAATTTGGAGGTAAAGTTAAAATTAACAAATTTTGGAATAGCATTTATACCTGTACAATCAGCAATTGATTTCGATTATTACAAGACTGTAAATATCAGCGCAGATTATAATTTACTTTCACACAATGTGCAAGATTTCTTATTGGCCTATTCGCCTTTTCATGTAATTTCTGGGTTTAATTTTAGAGGTAATGACTATCCTATAGGTGCTAGTGAAAGTAAGAATAATAAAAACTGGTCACATGGATTTATTAATAATACTGAATTAGACAATGTAAAAAACGAATTGTTTTTGAACAGAGAAATTGGCGACCACACATTGTATTTAAATAATCTAAACATTAATACTAGGAACGCAGACTTTAATACAATCAAAATTAATAATGGGTTCCAAAACCCTTATTATACATATATTAAAGATGGATTTGATAATTACCCAAATTCTACGTGGTTTATTTATTCAAAGTTAAGTCCTTTTGTATTTAAAGAACCAAGTATTGTAAATATATACTACGAAGATTTATATAATGTTGGCAACTACTTATTAAATGAAGGTTTATTATATGTAAATCAAAAAAGCTTCAAACCTTGTAATACAAAACACGTAAAAATCACAAATATAAATTATAATAAAGAAGTATTAATCTATCCCAATCCTTTTGAAGATAAGTTGTTAATTGAAAACTTACAATCTAATGAAAAATATAATATTCGAATTTATAATATGGTAGGAGAAAATATACAGGAAAACAACATTTGTTCTAATGATGAGGGAAGAGTGGAAATTAACATTATTAAAAATTTGTGCATTGGCTTTTATTTATTAGAAATATATTCCAACAATAATTTTATATCTAAAATTAAATTAACAAAAACCTATTAATATGAAAAATAGAATTATACTTATTTTAGTCTTAATTAATCTGTGTTCCTGTTTTGGAGATAAAAATAACAACTCAAAATTAATTGTTGTAAATGGTAAAATAATTGATATTACCAGAAAAACAAATTATGCAAACCATCAAATTATAGCAAGTTTTGCATATGATAGTAAAGTAAAAACTATTGCCAATTCAGTGGTTGATAGTAATGGTGAATTTAAAATTGAATATTATACAGAAAGCGATTACGAAGGCAACAATTTAAGATTAACATTTTTACCAAGCATACCATGGATTTATAAATTTGATTATTTACCCTATGGAACAAATTGGACCAAAAATTTTTACTTAAGTGATAGTGCAAAAATTTTTTTCAAAAATAAATTTAATTTTAACAATGAAGATACAGTTACATTATTTTCAAATCCTAGAACATATACTTTTATTGTATCAAAAAATAAAAATTTAATTGGCAAAATTAATACTGTTAATTTAAATGGTAATTTACTATATAAAATTAACAGTAGACCAATGCAATCTATTTTCCTAAACCCCACTGGCGATCCCATCGTCGATACAATCACATTAGATATTAACCCTTAAAAAATTATATAAATATGAAAACTAAACACCTAATTTATTTATTCTTAATTATAACTATTGTAGCATCTTGTGGAAAAGAAGATGATAATAGCCCTACACCAACGGTAGAAGACACTGCTGTATATTTCCGATGTAAATTAAATGGTAGAGATTTTACTGATAACACTCGATTTGCCGATTATTTTCAAGGCACAGCAAGAGTAGTTTCTTACAACGATATTGAATTAATACGAATGGATATGAGTAAGGATACTGTTGGGACTTATGTAATTAATTCAAGTAATGCTAATAATAAAATAAAATATATCGATTCT
>JBILKW010000080.1:0-9497 GCA_044376465.1 Sphingobacteriales bacterium
AATAATAAATGTGCAAATGCGTAAATGTGCAAATGGAACTTACTAAGGTGCTATTTGCATCTTTGTATTTTGCAAATTATTAAATTATTTGCTAAGATTAATATTAAATATAAATCATTTAAATAGTGCATGGGATTATGGAGAGGGAGAATATAATACTTACAAAATCGATTGCTTTTTCTAGTAAGATAATTGGTTTTACGAGAAAATTGAAAGACATTAAAGAGTTTGATTTAGCACGACAGCTATTTAAATCTGGCACATCCATTGGTGCAAACATTCACGAAGCACAATCTGCAGAAAGCAAAAGAGATTTTATACATAAATTAAAAATTGCCGATAAAGAAGCAGAGGAAACAAAGTATTGGTTAATACTAATTATCGAAAATTTTGAATTGGAAGAATCACAGGAACTAATGGAAGAATTAATGAACATTAAAAGAATCCTTGGCAAAATCATTTCAACATCACGCAAATGAGTAAATGTGCAAATTAATTAATGTGCAAATGTGAAAATTGAACTTACTAATTGCAAAATTGCAACTCGCAAACAGCACCTCCGTAACCACCAATTTGCACATTTGCACATTAATTAATTTGCACATTGGTTACTGTTGTGCGGCTACCAATAAATCCAAATCTTTATACGGCAGTTTATATTGGTTTGATAAATATTTATTAGTGATGTGTCCGTTGTACATGTACACTCCGCTGCGAATACCGGCATTGCTCCACAAATAATTTTTCATACCTCCTGCTTCACCAAGTTCTAGTAAGATGGGTGTAAAAATATTTGTTAAAGCGTAAGATGCTGTACGTGCCACTCGCGAAGCAATGTTTGGCACACAGTAATGTATTACATCGTGATGTTTAAATACAGGGTTGGTATGGTTCGTAACGTGTGATGTTTCAAAACATCCACCTTGATCGATGCTTACATCAATAATTATCGAATCGGCTTTCATTGTGTTTACCATATCTTCTGAAACAATGCATGGGCTGCGGCCTTCTTTTGCACGCATGGCGCCAATAGCAACATCACATTTAGATAAAGCTTTTTGTAAAACCACTGGTTGCAAAACTGAAGTAAAAATTCTACTTCCAATATTGTTTTGTAACCTGCGTAAATGGTACACAGAATTGTCGAATACTTTTACATCTGCACCCAAGGCCAAGGCTGTACGTGCAGCATATTCGCCTACAGTGCCTGCACCAATAATTACAATTTCTGTAGGCGGAATTCCAGTAACACCACCCAGTAATAATCCTTTGCCATTGTGTGTACAAAGTAATTCGGATGCAATGTGTATAGAAGCGGTTCCTACAATTTCACTCATAGAGCGAACTACTGTAAGGATCTCTCCTTCGTCGCGTAAATATTCGTAAGCAACTGCGGTAATATTTTTTTGTACTAAGAGTTTTAAGTAATCAGCTTTTAATGTCGAAACTTGTAAACCAGAAATTAAGGTTTGTCCGCCACGCATCATATTTATTTCTTCAACAGTTGGCGGAGCAACTTTTATTATTACATCCGACTCCCAAATTTTCTTGGCATCGTATGCAATTTGTCCACCTTCTTCGGCATAATCTTTATCAGGGAATTTAGCTGCATTGCCCGCACCGGTTTCTATGTGCACCTCATGACCGTTGTTTACTAATAAACCAACCGATAAAGGCGTTAAAGCGATCCTATTTTCTTGGAAAGTAGTTTCTTTCGGAATGCCAATATTTAAATTATGCTTTCTGTTTTTAATTGCCATTAATGCTTCTTGTGGCATTAACATTGCCTGCTTAGCAATTTCTGAAAAACCTTTTTGTTCGCTGCTCATTTTAAATTGGGCTAGAATATAAAGATAAGAAAATCTGCTTGTTATTAGAAGCCTATTTAAACTCCTTTAATATATTTTCTACCCAACCTTTGCCCCATTCTTCAATTTCTTCATTGCTCCAAAGTTCTGGGTAAAAAATACGTTTTTGGAAACGTGGGGGTAAATATTTTTGCCAATTGGTTCCACCTGTAGCCTTAATGTCTGATGGATCTTTGTGTAAATAACGCACTGCCGATTTGTAATGTACCAATGGCCAATTTACGTTTACACTGATGTCGAATTTACGCATCGCTTCTTTAATTTCGGGCGAAGTGCTATTCAGTTTTTTAAATACACTGTATAAATTATTATCGAATCTATCTGTAGCTAATTTAGAAAAGGTGCTCAAGTATTTTTCTTCGAATTGAATTAAGGTGAGTGTTTTTTTACCTGTACTTAATTCAGTTGCACCGTGCTTCCAATAAATGTTCGCTAAATATTTATCGGCATCAAATTTTTCTTTCTTAAAATCTTCGCGAACATCTTTATCAATTAAATTGATAAAATCAGTTGCATAAATTTCTATCATTCTATATTGTGCTGATTGAAATCCGCTTGCAGGCAATAAAGCCATTCTGTATTTAAGGAACTGCTCTTTCTCCATGCCATCTACCATTACATCAAACGAACCGGTGAGTAATTCGAAATAACGATTTACGCGAGTCATTCTGTCTAAAAAAAATTTTTCATTAATATCAACCTTTGCACATAACTGTTCGCACTCACTCAAAATCATTTTGAAATATAATTCAGTAATTTGATGATACATAATGAAAATGTTTTCATCAGGAAATGCTGTACGAGGATTTTGTAAACTCAACAAAGTATCTAGATGAATATAATCCCAATACGTTAAATATTCAGAATACAATAAACCATCCAGATAAGACACCAGGTCTTGGCCCATGTTATCATACTTTTCTTTTAGTTTCTGTATTCTATCAAGTATATCCTTACTTAGTTCCATGTTGATTTTATTAGGTTTTGTATAGGTTTAGCTTGCTTACAAATTTAGGATAATTTTTTATTAAGCATATTTTGAATACTTTTTTCTACAGGCATAAAATTTATAGGCAGGAGGCTTGTAATTTTATGATTTGAGTAATTAGAAGTATTGTAAGCAGCGCGAACGGTGTATTTGTTTAATGGTAGTTTTGCGTAGAATAAGTTTATTAATCTGATAAAAAACATTAATAAGGACTTTTTAATATATATACTTGGTGCTTTTTTGTTTAACAATTTAGCAATGATTTCAAAAAGCTCTTTGTAGGTTTTATTTTCTGCATTTACAATGTAGCGTTGACCAGTAATTTTTTGTTCAAACAAATGTAGCATGCAAGTTGCAACATCATTTACATCAACAAAACCAGTACTTCCAGAAGTATAAAATTTCAATCCCTTATTAATTTGATGTATAAATTTCATACTACCCACCTCGCGTTCGTCGAAGCCAAGTATTACAGACGGGTTTATAATTACTGCGTTTAATCCTTCGTGTATTCCGCGCCACACTTCACGCTCGGCTTCAAATTTTGAAATAGCATAATCGGACGAAGTTTTTTTATGGATCCATCTACAGTTTTCATCTATTTGCGCTCCTAGTTTAGCATCTCCAATCGCAGCAATAGAGCTAACATGTATGAAGTGTATGTTAGGATGTTCTAATGAAACATTTACTAAATTATGTGTGAGCTGCACATTTGTTTTCCAAAGCATTTTTTTATCAGCTTTGTTAAAAGATACCTTTGCTGCACAATGGAAAATAGCTTCGCAATTTTGGATGGCATCTTCTACTTCAAAAAAATCATGCAGATCTAGGTCGAGCCATTCTATATCATCGGCATGCTTTTCTAAGAAGCTAGGGATAATGGAATCGACACGTTTAGAGGCTTTTATCTTATATCCTTTTTCTATTAAATATAAACATACATACGAGCCTAAAAAGCCTGTGGCACCTGTAACAAAAACCATATTGCAAATATGTGGAAAATATGCCGAATTTTATTTCTAATCAATTCATAAGTTTGTATAGAATTATTTTATATGCTAGAAGATTTTTTACAAGCCTTAACACCCGATGAGGGCATCCTTGCAGAATCCTATTACGAGAGCCAAATTGGTTTTCAGATGGAGAAATATACCCGTCAATTTCCAGATCTCACGGAGGTAAACCTTGCGTTTGTTGGAGTTTTAGAAGATCGTAAAGCGGTACAGAATGAAGGAACTGCCCAAGGGCCAGATAAAGTTCGTAAGGCATTGTACCAACTAAATGTGGGTAATTTTAATTTGAAAATGGTTGATTTGGGTAATATTTTACCGGGCAATACCGTACGAGACACCCATGTAGCACTGAAAAATGTTTGTTATGAATTGATGAAACTCAACATCGTGCCGATTATAGTTGGTGGCGGGCACGATTTAACCTATGCTCAATATTGGGCTTATGAGAATTTAGATAAGAAAGTAGACATGGTGGTGCTCGATTCTCATTTTGATTTAGATGCACGCGTGGATGAACAACAAACCCCCGATTCTATTTCGTACTTAAACAGCATCATTTTACACGAACCTCATTTTTTATTCAATTATAGCAATATCGGTTACCAGACTTATTATGTAAATCAGCAAAGTGTGGAGCTCATGCATCAAATGTATTTTGATATCCATCGATTGGGCTCTTTCAGAAATAATTTAGCAGAAACAGAACCTATTATTCGTGCAGCAGATTTATTAAGTGTTGACATGGCTTGCATAAAAATGTCGGATGCTCCTGGTAATGCAAATGCTCATCCAAACGGATTTTATGCAGAAGAGGTTTGCCAAATGATGCGTTATGCAGGTATTTCAGATAAGTTAAGTTCTGTTGGCATATACGAGTACAATCCGAAATACGATCATCGCGAACAAACCGCAGAACTTGTTGCGCAAATGCTTTGGTGTTTTATTGAAGGGTACTACCAACGTAAAAACGATTTACCAACCACCTCTAAAAAAGATTTTATAAAATACCGCGCAACGTTTGAAGACATTAGTGCAGAAGTAGTATTCTTAAAAAGTAAAAAATCCGATAGATGGTGGATGCAAATTCCCTATCAAAGCAATACCACTAAAAACGAACGTTACGAATTAATACCATGCTCGTACGAAGATTATAAACAAGCCACTATTGGCCAAATGCCGGAGCGTTGGTGGCGAAACTACCAAAAGTTAGTGAGTTAGTATGCTAATGTGCTAGTGTGCTAGTAAGGAAATGTTTGCATATTAGCACACTAGCACATTAGCACACTAACTCACTAACGAAGTTTGTACTTTTCCATGTACGTTCTATACAACTCCTTTTGTTTATTATCTAAATCAATGTTGGCTCCTTGTATAAAGGCCATGGTAATTTGTGAAGTTCTCATGTCTAAAATATCACCTTCAGAAATTACTAGGTTTGCATCTTTGCCAACTTCTACAGAACCTGTGGTTTTGTCGATGCCTAAAATTTTGGCAGCGTTAAGAGTGATGCTTTGTAATGCTTCTTCTTTTGTTAAGCCATATGCAGCTGTAGTGCCGGCTATGAATGGAAGGTTGCGTTGTTGCCAACTCCCATTAATACTTAAGGCATACAATACACCTTTTTCTTTTAATATTTTTGCCACTTTGTAAGGCATGTCTACATCTTCGTCTTCGGTAGCGGGTAATGAATGTGGGTTTGTATATATAACCGAAACATTATGTTCTTTTAAAAAATCGGCAACCATGTATGCTTCTTGCGCGCCCAAAATTACAGGAGTAATTCCGTACGATTCTGCAAACAAAATGCTTGATGTAATTTCTTTAGCAGTACCTGCACTTATAAATAATTTTCTAGAACCATTGAAAATACTTTTCATGGCTTCGAATTTCAAATTAGTGCTTGCTGGTTTATCTAATTGAGAATATGCTTTGGCTTCGTCGAAGAAACGTTTAATCATGGCCATGTTTTCTGCCGACTGTTTGCGTTGCTCATCTGCCGGTGCTGCCCACCATGCGTTGCGTACACGCATGCTTGGCCAGTTGAGTTGTGTTGCCACATCGATTTTGTAAGCAGCATCTTCCCAATTCCAACCATCTAATTTCATTACCGAAGAGGTGCCTGGTATAATGCCACCTTCTGGAACCGATAATGCTAATAGCACTCCGTTGGAGCGAACCGTTGGGATAATTTTAGAATCGGTATTGTATGCAATTACCGAACGAATGTTTGGATTTAATTCACCAACCTCTGAGTAATCTAAGGTTGCACGAACGGCTTCAATTTCTTCTAAGCCCAATCTGCTATCCACACAAATTAAGCCAGGGTAAATGTGTTTACCTTTCAAATCAAGCACCTCTGCACCGCTTTCATTTACAGCATTGGTAGTAACTTCGGTTATTTTTCCATTATCAATTACCACATTTGCATTGTTTAAAACACTGCCGTTGCCAACATGTACGTTGGCGCTTTTCAGAATAATTTTTTTGCTCTGTTTAGTGGATTGCTTTTGAGCAAATACTTGCGTTACAAAAATTATGAAAACAAGTGCTAAGAATATATTTTTTTTCATGATGTTGCTAATTAATAAATTGATTCAACTTCTGTATCGTCACAGTGATATAATTTTCTTTCTGGTTTGCCAGGTTTTTGTGTTGGCATTCCTAATTTTTTCTCAGTTAATAATTTCTGAATAATGCGTTCTTTTTCTATTCGCATAGCAACTCGCATAGCTTCATCTTTTTCAGCGTCAAAATAATCAATACCATCAACAAAGGTTTTTAATGGCTTTGCATAAATTGAAAGCGGATGATCATTCCATAAAACTAAATCAGCATCTTTACCTGCTTTAATACTTCCTACACGGTTATCAATGTGTAACATTTTGGCCGGATTTAAAGTAACTAACTTTAATGCTTGCTCTTCTGTAAGTCCTCCGTATTTAACAGTTTTAGCGGCTTCCTGATTTAACCTGCGCGCCATTTCTGCATCATCAGAATTTATAGAAACATTTAAACCTTCTTTCATCATAATAGCTGCATTGTAAGGTATTGCATCTATTACTTCGTATTTATAAGCCCACCAATCTGAGAACGTAGAAGCATTAGCTCCATGTTGTTTCATTTTATCGGCTACTTTGTATCCTTCTAAAATATGGGTGAATGTGTTTACGGGGAAATTGAACATCTCTGTAACTTTCATCAACATATTTATTTCTGATTGTACATAAGAGTGGCAAGTAATAAATCTTTTCTTGTTAAGTATTTCTACCAAGGCATCTAGCTCTAAATCTTTTCTCGCCGTTTTGTTTTTCTCGTATTCACGAGCACGTGTAAAGGCATCAATAAATACTTGCTCAACTCCCATACGTGTTTGCGGGAAACGCTCACGCTGATCCTCGCCCCAATTGCTTTGCTTCACGTTTTCGCCCAATGCAAATTTTATAAATCCATCGGCACCTTCAAACTTTAACTCCTCTGCATTTTTTCCGTAGCGTAGTTTTATTAAGGCAGATTGACCACCTATTGGATTTGCAGACCCGTGCAGTAAATGAGAAGTAGTTACACCACCTGCTAATTGTCTATATATATTTATATCTTCAGGATTTAAGGCATCGCCAATTCTTACTTCAGAGGTTACGGATTGAGTACCTTCGTTAACTCCTCTACTAATTGCAATATGCGAGTGTTCGTCGATTATACCAGCAGTTACGTGTTTGCCTTTTCCATCAATAATTTTTGCTGATGCATCGCTTAGGTTTTTTCCTACTTTCACAATTTTTCCTGCATCAATTAAAACGTCTGCATCCTCTAGTTTACCTTCAGCTTCGTTGGTCCAAACGGTTACATTTTTTATCAACCATTTTTGAGCAGTGGGTAAGCTTGGGCTTCCGTATGCAGCAAACGGATAAATAATATCACCAACCAAAGGTTTATCTTTTTTCTCCTCTTTTTTCTGTTCTGCTTTCTCTGTATAAGTAGCAGTACGATTTGCAGTCCAATTTACAGGATTACTGTTTAAGCTTCCTTCGCCAGTAATTTTTATTCCGTTAGTGTTGTTGATGGTACCGCTTAAGCGAATTTTTGATTTAATAGTAGAATCGTTTGGTTGAAATACCATCGATATTAAATTTGAATTCCAACTAACACTTACTTTGGTTTTAGAACTATCGGCTGCAATGATGTTCCACTCTGGTTTATCTTTTGCACCACTAGC
Organism: Sphingobacteriales bacterium; assembly: GCA_044376465.1. GTDB lineage: Bacteria > Bacteroidota > Bacteroidia > Sphingobacteriales > Sphingobacteriaceae > CAJBVG01. The sequence goes on from JBILKW010000080.1 coordinate 8,083, forward strand.
TTCTAGTTTGTATGAAAGGTTTTCTACTTGTAAAGTATAAGTACCTCTTACATCCATAGTTTTTTCACGCTCAATTACAAATTCATTTCCAGCAATCCAGTTACTTAAAATAATAGCTTCTTCGTCTTTAAAAATATTTCCAGTAGTAATAATGAAATTTGCTTTCATTCCTGCTTTTAGTTCGCCAACCATGTTGCTAGCATTTATCATTTGAGCAGGTACTTTTGTTAATGCATCTAATGCTTGAGCTTCCGAAAGTCCATTATTTATTGCTTTGCGTAAGTTTGGCCAAAAATCATTTACGTTTTTTAAATCGCTCGTAGTTATGGCAAATTTTATTTTTTCTTTTTCGAGGTAAGCTGCATTATAGGGTGCAAGCTCCCAGTGTTTCAACTCGTCTAATGCTACATATTTTGCATCGTAATAATCTTCAACATCATATGCTTTAGGATAGTTTAAACTAATAATTAGGTTTGCATTTATTGCTTTTAACTCTTTTAAACGTTGATAATCGTTGCCATTAGTTTTATAAATAAAATTAGTACCAAATTCAGTCGCTATTTTTTGAGCTCTAAACACATCGTATAAATCGCCACACTCAAAAAACTTTGGTAAGTTTTTTTGTTTGTTGATGGCTTCGTAAGAAAAATTGGTTTCTGCATTATTTTTTGCATACCAATCGGCATCATAAAATGTTTGACGTAATAAAGCAATACTTCCCATAAGTGATGAAGGATAATCTTGCGAAGAAGTTCCTTTGCTAAATGAATAATGAGAACTCGCATCTGTTTTTAGAATTACTAAATTTTCATTGTCATTATTAAGGTTTACAAAAACAGAAGTGCCTCTTGCAATTCCATCTTTCTGAAAACTTAACACGGCTCCAAAACCTTGCTCACGCATGCTTTCAGCCTTATCAGCATTTACGCTGAAATTTGTTTTTGCTTCATACTCTGCTTTAATTGCTTCGTTCCAATGGTACGCACCATTTTTATTTGATAAAAACTGCGGCCCACGATTTTCATTTCTTGCTCTTTTTGCTTCAGGTAAGCCGTAAGAAGTATATATATCTATAAACGATGGATAAATGGTTTTGCCTTTGCAATCAATTACCACAGCTCCTTTTGGTGCTGCAATACCAGCTCCTATACTTTGTATAAGTCCCTTGTTTACTAATATTGTAGCATTTTCAATGGTCGTTCCGGAATTGGTCACCGCTTTCGCATTTATAAATGCATATAAATTCGGTTTTACATCTTTAACTCCATTTATCGGGAATGTTTCTTGAGCATTTGCCTCGAATAAATAGAAGATAGAAAACAGTAAAAAATAAAGTAATTTCTTCATGTGTTTAGATTGTTGGAATATCTAATATAAATATTATTCAAACCAAAATACAACGCCTTGTTTAAATC
>JBILKW010000081.1:0-9480 GCA_044376465.1 Sphingobacteriales bacterium
TTTTAGAAGCACTAAGTTTCAATTTAGCACAAATGCTTATTAGAAGCACAAATGTTGAAGTTGGCACTTCAGCCCCAATTTCGCAAAACCGTTGTTAGCAGTAGTTTTATTTTTTCGGTGTTCTTGGTTTTCGTATAATTTTACTAAATCCATCATCTTCGTCAAGTTCTTTTTTCTCATCTGTTGTTAAAACATAATCGCTCAGTCCAAGTATATTTCTTGCTTGATTAATATCTCTAAAACTATCTGATGAAAACATACAGCTAAATTGAGAAAATCTACCAAAATATTTTTCATCTTCACTATCTCTTTTAGATTTTTTATTTAATTCTGTTTTTAATTCTGTCAATGAGTTAGTGTTTTTTAGACATTCTATAACTGCGTCTATTGTTAGGTCGTGTCCTCTAATCAAATGTTCTATATAGTCCAAATCTTTTAATCTTTGTCTTAATTGAAAAGTTTCTAATCTTTTTTTCTCGTGAATAATTAGATTTTCTGTTACATTTTTTTCCTTACTTACATTTTTTAATACATTCTCTAAATAAGTTTGTAGAGTTGAAGAAACCTCATTTAATTCGTTTACTTTTTGAGAAATATTATCATATTCAACTTTTTTAGTCTGCTGGTGTAATAGATCTCTAAATAGTCCTGCCCATTGCTCTCTAAGAAAAACAGTAATATCAAGAGCTGTCTCAAATGAGTGAACTATATTGTTTTTAGGTAACGCATATATTTCCTCAATAAATTTGTAAATTTTTTTATCTTCTACAAACTTGTATTTTGTGGTTTCATTTTCTTTATTGATTAAATATGTCTGATACTCTGCTAATACATTTTTTTCTATAAAAATATAAACTTGCTTGTTTTGTTCAATAGCAGTTTTTATTTCAACTTGTGTAATTGAATAATCACCTCGTTCGGCTTCACTGCCAAATCTTCCTCCGACAATGCCAACTAAAATATCAATTTCACTAATTTCTTTGTAGCAATATTCTTCAAGTTTTTGGTCTCTACCATATGGTATTCCACCTGTTTCATTTCGAACTGTATCGTAACCCAATTCTTTAACGAATCGGTCAAGGTCTGCCCTTACTTGTCTCAGGTCAAAAAATGTTGAACTTATAAATATTCTTGGTCTTGCCATTTTCTATATTTTATTATTTATTGTGGGTTTCGGAAAAATTACTGCTAACTCCCTCCATACGAAATCAAAAAAAAAGCCGATTGTAAAAATCGGCTTTGGGTACTTATGCGTGGCGAATGCCTTGCAATAACATGTTGAGCTTAAATTCTTGCTCTTTAATCGTCTTAATAATTTCACTAACCATTGGCGCATTTTTTTCAATGAACTGATCGCGGGTGGTTGTGGCAGACTTAATATGTATTAGAGCCTGAATTCTGTTTGTAATAATTTGATCAACCTCAACGTCAAATAAAATAGCGAGCTTGTTATAGTTCTCCATGTTTGTTTGACTATCGAAGTTTTCGATTTTAGAATACGCAGATTGTGTTAAACCAATTTTTGTTGCCACTTCTTTTTGAGTGTAGTTGCGCAATTCTCTTAATTGCTTTAATGTGATGAATGTATACATACAATTAAATTTTGGGGTTTTGTATTCTGCTTTTTACAATATACATGCCGCTAAATTTAATAGTGGGGCCAGGCATAAAAAAGTTCCAAAAAACACACTCTAACCGTGTTTTAGTTATTGCAGACCTTTCTTGATCATAAATTATTATCCTAAGAATAAACTATTATTCCCAAAATAGAACTTGTGTGCCTTAGAATTGCATCCAAAAAAATACCTATTCTTTGGTTTGTAGGATGAGCTGTTTGTTTTTCAAGAAAAAATAAATTTGATTTGAAAAAAGATAAGGTTTTTCAAACTCTTTTAGGTTTGTAGATAAGGTATCTGTTTTTAAGGATTGATAAAGTAGCCAATTGGTTCCTTTTTGATAAAATATCTTATTGGTTTCTATTTGTAAAACATCATCGACAAATATTGGTATGGTCTTTTTATAGCCACCAAACAGGTCGAACACAAAAATTCCATTTTTTTTATCGACCATAAAAAGTTCATCATGGTATTCAACTATAGCACTGGGATTGATTTTTTTTGATAACACTAAATACAAATCGCCACTTTGAAAAACGATGTTTAATTGCTCGTCTAGCTTTAATAAACGTCTATTTAAATTATCATACATCCATAAGCCGTTATTGTTTGAAGAGGCTACCGCTGATACCCATCCATCCGGATATGTGTTTCTAATTTGTAATGAATTTATTTCGGTTAAGTTAACATCCAAAAATTTTACCACGCCTTGATCGGCGTAAAATACCAAAACTCTCAAGGGGTTGCTCACATCAATCGAACTAATTTTGCCATTTTTTAAATCGGCAAATTTAGTATATCGATGTATGTTGGTTTCGTATTTAGTAAGTATATTTTTTGCGTCGTAATAATATACATTCCCAATTCTATCTACTTGATAATCTACTACATCCTCCGCAATTTTTAACTCTGTTTGAGCAAATGTGAATGCTGAATAGTTAAAAAATAAAATAAATAGAAGCAGTTGTTTCATGTGTAAGATTCAAATTTTAGGAGTTCTATTCCCTGTTCATTCCATTTTGCATATGTTTTATGATGCACCCATTCTCCTAAATTTATATAAGAACTTTTTTCGCTGAGTTGTATGTTCATGGGCACGTGTCTATGGCCAAAAATAAAATAATCGAAATCTTCTTTTTCCAATACTTCTTTACAGTATATAGCTAACCATTCTTTATCTTCACCTAAAAACTGCTCTTTACGATTGTTGGCAATTCTGCTGCTGCGCGACCATTTATCGGCAATCCAAATTCCTGTATTTGGGTGAATCCTGGCAAATAACCATTGACATAGCTTGCTTGCAAAAACTTTTTTCAAAAATTTATAAGAATAGTCACCTGGCCCCAATCCATCACCATGGCCAATTAGTACTTTGTGGCCATACTGTTCTAGCGTAATGTTATTTCTATAAATTTTAACTCCCAATTCTTTTTCAAAATAATCGAACATCCACATATCATGGTTGCCAGTAAAGAAATAAATGGGGGTTCCGCTGTCAACTATTTCAGCTATTTTACCTTGTAAGCGCACGAATCCTTTTGGGATTACCTTTTTATATTCAAACCAAAAATCAAAAATATCACCTACTAAATAAATTTCTTTAGCGTCTGCCTTTACAAAATCAAGCCAGCGAACAACCGCTTTTTCTCTTTCCACAGAGCTGTGTGTAGTTGGTACTCCTAAATGAAAATCGGAAGCAAAATAAATGGATTTATGTTCGGTCATTTTTAAGATTGATCATCAATTAACATTACAAATATTTCTCTTGGGCCGTGTGCTCCCAACACTAATGTTTTTTCAATATCTGCAGTTCTACTTGGGCCCGTAGTAGTGCTGATCATTGAAGGTAATTTTTCGCTGTAGCTATTTTGTATAAATGTTATTGCATCAGCAATGTCTTCATAAAGCTGCGATGTATATGCAATTACGATGTGTATATGAGGATATATTGATAATCTTCTGCCTGCTTCGGATGCATTTGTAATAAGGATACTGCCTGTTCTGGCAACTAATGCATCGCAAGTGGTAATGCCAACGTTCGCTTGTTCAAAATTCACATCAGTTTGTTGTATGTCTTTTATATTTTCTTTCAACCAAGCTAATGAATTCTCCCAACAAAAAATTTCGGTCCATTTTCGTTCTACAATTAATTGCTGCAAATCTAAAATGCATTGTTCTTTATCTTCACAAAACAAAAACTGTCCATTAATTTTAGTAAATTCTTGTGCGAATAGAATCTCTAATAATTCATCTGATGGTTTATAAATTGGGCCCGATTCTTCTAAGCGTGGGTACGGATTGTCGGTTTTTTCAATCAGAGCTTTTCTGATTTGTTTCAACATCCTTTCTTTTGGGGTGGCTTCGCGCATAGCACAAATTTAGTAAATAAATAGAAAAAGGACGCTTAAGCGTCCTTTTCAATGATATTTAACTGTTTTTCTCTATCTCATTATTTAAGATGTCGGGTATTGGTTCTAAATCGGTACCTGGGGTATCTCCTACCAATTCAACTTCAATTTTCTCTTCATCATTAGTAGTTCCATTTACAAATTGATCATAAGTGGTTCTCGTGTCAAATGGGCGCTTACCCAACAATTCTTCTAAGTCTGATTGGAAAATAATTTCTTTTTGTAACAATGCTTGTGCAATTTTCTCTAATCCTTCTCTATGTTGCGTTAACAACTCTTTTGTTTGTTCATACACTTCGCTAATTAATGTACGCACTTCAACATCTATCATCTCAGCCGTTTTATCAGAATATGGCTTACCGAAACCGTATTCGCCTTGAGGATCATTAAAAGATACATTTCCAACATTTTTATTCATGCCATACATAGTTACCATTGCATAGGCAAGTTTTGTAATTCTTTCCAAATCGTTTTGAGCACCTGTAGATATTTTACCGAACACAATTTCTTCAGCAGCACGTCCACCTAATGTCATTTTTATACTATCTAACAATTGTTCGGTAGTGTATAAATATTGTTCTTTAGGCAAATACTGTGCATATCCTAATGCTGCTATTCCACGAGGTACAATAGATACTTTTACCAATGGATCAGCATGTTCTAAGAACCAACCTGCAATAGCATGGCCCGATTCATGGTATGCAACTATTCTTTTTTCTTCGGGTGATATAATTTTATTTTTCTTTTCTAAGCCGCCAATAACTCTATCAATTGCATCTTGAAAATCTTGCATGTCAATCGCTTTTTTGTCTCTACGAGCTGCGATCAATGCTGCTTCGTTGCATACATTTGCAATTTCTGCTCCTGCAAATCCAGGTGTTTGTGCTGCTAATTTCTTAGTGTCAACTTCCGGATCTAAGGTTAAAGGCTTCATGTGCACTTTAAATATTTGTTCTCTACCAATAAGATCTGGCCTGTCAATTGCAATTTGCCTGTCAAACCTGCCAGGGCGCAACAAGGCTGGGTCTAATACATCTGGTCTGTTTGTAGCAGCCATAATTATAACACCAGAGTCTGTTCCGAAGCCATCCATTTCCACTAATAATTGATTTAAGGTATTTTCACGCTCGTCATTTCCGCCCATAATTTGGTTTTTTCCACGAGCACGGCCTACGGCATCAATCTCATCAATAAATATAATACAGGGCGCTTTTTCTTTTGCTTGCTTAAACAAATCTCTAACACGTGATGCACCTACACCTACGAACATCTCTACGAAATCTGAACCTGATAGGGAGAAAAAAGGTACTTGTGCTTCGCCGGCCACTGCTTTTGCTAGCAATGTTTTACCTGTACCTGGCGAACCCACTAGCAATACTCCTTTTGGTATTTTACCCCCCAATGCTGTATATTTCTTAGGATTTTTCAGGAAATCCACGACTTCCATCACTTCGGTCTTCGCTTCTTCTAAACCTGCAACATCGTTAAAGGTTATGCTAACTTGCGACTCTTTATCGAACAAGGTTGCTTTTGATTTACCGATGTTAAATATTTGTCCACCCGGACCCGATCCACCGCCAGACATTCTGCGCATTATAAATATCCAGATGGCAGCCATTATTGCTAATGGCAATATCCATGTTAATAAAAAATCTCTTCCCCAATTTGATCGTTCAATAAACTGTATGTTTATTTGTTCGTTTGGTGCAAATCCCTTTTGCAATTCACGTAATTGTTCCTTTAAATCGCTTACAGAACTCGATGCTTCTGTAAAGTAATAATGAGGCCCTGCGCCCGATAAAAACTTACTAGAATTAATGTCTTTGTATTTTTCATTTTGCAATTTATTTTTTTGCAAATAAATTTCGACAATGTATATGTTCCCTTGTTGGAAGGCGATTAGTTTTTCTACATCATGACTTAGTAGCATTTCATTGGTAAATCGTTGAAAAGAAATTTCTTTCGCAGAATTACCAGAATACATTAGATTAAAGGCTAAAAAACCAACTAATATGATCCCATATATCCAATAAAAATTAAACTTTGGGGGTTTGGGTAAAATTCTTTTAGGATTTCCTTTAGTATTACCCGAATTCATTTTTTTATTATCTTCCATTTGTTTACACTTCCTTTTATAATAATTTAAGCTGATTGATAGGTTGCTATTTCTGCATCTCCCCATAAATCTTCAAAGCCATAATGTTCTCTTTTTTCTGTTCTAAAAATATGTACTACTACACTAACATAATCTAATAGTATCCATTCAGAATTTTGAAACCCTTCTTTGTGCCAAGGTTCCTCACCGAACGCTTTGTACATTTCATCTTCTATTGAATCAGCAATTGCTTTTACTTGTGTAGTTGAATCGGCGTGACAAACTACAAAAAAATCACTGACAGAACTGCTGATGTTGCGTAAATCGAGGCTCACAATATCTTTTGCCTTTTTCTCTTGCATACCGTGTACAATTACTTCGGTGATGCGTTTAGATTCTTCTAAATTGTTGCTTGTTTCATTAAGCTGTTTGTTTCTAAGCATTAAAAGCGATTAATTTACACAAAAATAAAAATTATACGTTTACATCTATACAATGTCGGCAATATTCACAGGTAAAAATTTAGTATACTTTAACCGTGTTACCTCTACTAACAACGTTCTATCCGAAATGTTGTCAAATTCCAAGCCATTAGCAGAAGGCTCGGTAATAATGGCAGACGAACAAAGCCATGGAAGAGGGCAGCACGGCACATTTTGGGAAGCCAGCCCGGGGAAAAACATCACCATCAGTATACTATATAAGCCAGAATTCTTAACGATTGAAAAGCAATTTTATTTATCGATGGCTATAAGTATTGGCATTTGTAACTTTTTAGACGATGTTTTAAAAATAAAGACTGAGATTAAATGGCCGAATGACATTTACGTTGGGATTGAGAAAATTGCAGGAATATTAATTGAAAATAGTCTGATGGGCAGCAATTTAAAGACGAGTATTATTGGGATTGGCCTAAATGTAAATCAAGAGTTTTTTCACAGCGATGCACCAAACCCATGCTCAATGAAATTGCTCAGCGGTACAGAATACCACATAGATGATCTTTTACCACTGTTATTTGAGGAAATTGAAATTCAGTATCTAAATTTAAAAGCTGGAAAGTTTCAGTATTTAAAAGATACCTATCTCCATAAACTATACAGATTTGGTGAAGATGCTATGTATAAAGTAAATGGCAAAACGCTAAAGGGCAATATAAGTAACATTGAAGAAAGCGGGAAGTTAGTATTATTGACGGAAGAAGGACTTCGTAGCTTTGATACCAAAGAAATAGAGTTCATCTTTAAAATAAATTGATATTTTTGAGCCTTAACACTTTTATTGCGAATGAAAAAAATAATTGTCCTGTTTTTAATAAGTGCCGTTAGTGTACTTGGATATTCACAAATATTAAATCCTGTAAAATGGACTTACTCAATTGAAAACAATGGAAGCGAAAAAGCAACCTTGGTAATAAATGCAAAAATTGATAAAGGTTGGCATTTATATTCTCAGTTTGTAGGCGAGGGAGGACCGGTACCTACTAGCTTTAGATTTGAAAAGTCGGATGCATTTACACTTTCAGGAAATGTAAAAGAAGTACCAAAAGCAAAATCATTCTTCGATGACATATTCGGAATGCAAGTAGCATGGTTCGAAAAGTCGGCTACGTTTAAGCAAGAAATAAAAGTAAGTAGCAAAACAGATTTTAAAGTTAAAGGAACTTTAGAATTTATGGTTTGTGATGATAAACAATGTTTGCCACCAGAAGAAGTTGAATTTACGTTTGATGTAAAAGGCGCAGCACCGAGTGTAAGCACTACTAAAGCTGAAACTCCTAACGCTAGTATACTTGATACTGCTGTAAGTACAGTAAATACAAGTGTTACAGCTACTGTTGATACTTCTAAAAAAGACAGTGTATCTAGCATTTCAGATACAGTGTTGAGCAGTAAAGACGAAGAAAAGAGTTCGATGTGGGGTATATTTTTTCAAGGATTTTTATTTGGATTCGTGGCATTGTTAATGCCATGTATTTTCCCTATGATTCCCTTAACCGTAAGTTTTTTTACCAAACAAAGTAAATCTCGTGCAGTTGGAATTCGGAATGCATTAATTTATGGGCTATCAATAGTAGTCATTTATGTAGGCTTAGGTTTAGGCATTACTATTTTATTAGGAGCAAGTGCACTTAATGAACTCTCTAGCGATGCAATTTTTAACTTGATATTTTTCTTAGTGCTGGTAATTTTTGCAACATCTTTTTTTGGAGCATTCGAAATTACGCTGCCAAGTTCATGGTCTACTAAAGCAGATGAAAAAGCAGATAAAGGTGGATTAATTGGAATCTTTTTTATGGCAGTAGTATTGGCCATTGCTTCCTTCTCGTGTACTGGCCCATTAATTGGCACCTTGCTTGTAGATGCAGCAAATAAAGGGCAATACATGGGTCCGTTTTTAGGAATGTTGGGCTTTTCTATTTCTTTAGCATTGCCATTTACCTTGTTCGCAATATTCCCTTCGTGGCTAAACTCGATGCCAAAATCTGGCGGATGGTTAAACTCTGTAAAAGTTACCTTAGGTTTTATTGAATTAGCATTTGCATTAAAATTCTTATCGAATGTTGACATGGCATACCATTGGGGAATTTTAGACAGAGAAGTATTTATTGTTTTATGGGTAATAATTTTTGCGATGTTGGGGATGTATTTATTAGGCAAACTAAGATTCTCGCATGATAGTGAAGTGAAACATGTTTCGGTAACACGTCTGTTTTTATCCATCATCACCTTAAGTTTTGCTTTGTATTTAGTGCCAGGTTTATGGGGCGCACCGTTAAAAGCGGTGAGCGGATTTTTACCACATCAAGGGACGCAAGATTTCGACTTGTACTCGAGTAGGTTTGCTGCAGCATCTGGAGAAATTACACATACTACAGGTACAAAAAAATACGGTGATAAATTACATGCACCATTAGGCATAGATGCTTTCTTTGATTACGATGAAGGATTAGCGTATGCAAAAAAAGTGGGCAAGCCTGTATTCCTTGATTTTACTGGGCATAGCTGTACCAACTGCAGAAAAATGGAAAATGCTGTTTGGCCAGATCCGGAAGTTTTGCGCAGGTTAAAGAATGATTTTGTAGTAATATCATTATATGTGGATGACCGCACAGAACTCGCAGAATCTGAAAAATATGTATCTACTTATACTGGTAAAAAAGTAAAAACCATAGGTAATAGAAATGTGGATTTACAAGTTTCTAAATTTAATAGCAATGCACAACCCTTGTATGTAATTGTTGATGCAGATGGCAAAGCACTCACTGGAACATTTGGATATAAAGAAGACGTACCGGGGTATATAGAGTTCTTGGATAGCTGGAAGAAGTAGCGAACAATCGAACTTGCGAATTAGCGAA
>JBILKW010000219.1:0-2908 GCA_044376465.1 Sphingobacteriales bacterium
TAGAATTTAGAAACAAATTAGGTGTAATTGCTTTAGCAAACAATGATGTTAAATTGGCTAAACAAAGCTTTGAATTTATATATAAAGAAAACCCTAAGTTTGTATCGGCACTTTCAAATCTTTCATATATATATTTACAAGAAGGCAATATAAAGGAGGCAGAGAATTTAATTAACAGGGCCATAAGCTTAGATCCAGATTACGAACAAGCACTATTTAATAAGGCTAGTATCTATATGTTTAGAAATGACAAAGTTGCTACCATCAAAATTATAAAAAGAATTTTAAAGAGAAATCCTACTAATGAAAAAGCGAAGCAAGCTTTAATGAGTATTAAATAAGATGAAAAAAAATAAAAAAATACTAGTAATTATAATAATGGTATTAATGTTGATTGGTAGTGGTACTGCTATCCATTTTTACAATACATTATTTAGTTCAAATGTACAGAAAGAGGTAGATGATTACTTGTACATACCAACAAAATCAAGCTTTGAGGATGTGGTAAGAATTATTAAAATAAATAATATTATACAAGATGATGAAACATTTGCTTGGGTAGCAAAACGAATGAAATATACCAAAGTAAAGCCAGGTAAATATAAAATTGAAAAAGGAATGAGTAACATTGAGTTAATTAGAATGTTACGTGCAGGTAAACAAGAGCCCGTTAAAATTCAGTTTCAGAACATTCGATTAAAGAAAGATTTCGCTGGGTACATTGGTTCTCAACTAGAATTAGATTCAACTAAACTATTGAGCATGTTGGATAGTATGGATATGTTAAGAGAATTAGGTTTCGATGAAGACAATATATTTTGCATGTTTATACCCAATACTTATGAGTTTTATTGGAACACTTCCGAAGAAAAATTTATTAGCAAAATGAAAGAAGAATACGATAAATTTTGGAACGAAGAACGGACACAAAAAGCAAAAAAAATAAATTTAAGCAAAACAGATGTAATTATTTTGGCATCAATTGTTGACCAAGAAGCCTTGGTAAATGCCGAGCTAAAAAGAGTCGCAGGAGTTTACATGAACAGGTTAAACCGAGGAATGAAATTAGAAGCCGACCCTACTGTGATTTTTGCCATTGGCGATTTCAATATTAAAAGGGTATTAAACAGGATGCTTCAATACGATTCGCCGTACAATACCTATAAATACAACGGTTTGCCTCCAGGCCCTATTTGTATGCCATCTGTTGCCGCTATTGACGCTAGTTTAAACTATGAAAAACACAATTACATCTATTTTTGTGCGAAAGAAGATTTCTCTGGCTACCATAATTTTGCAAGCAACTTAGCGCAACACCAAGTTAATGCACGAAAGTTTCAGCAGGCTTTAACAAAGAGAAGAATCATGAAATAAATTGTGAATTGTGAATTGTAAATTGTGAATTAAGGAAATCATTATATATAATTGAAACATAATCACATTTTCGTAATTGCAATTAACTAAATAACTATTAACCATTAACTTAATTATAAATAACTAATAACAACCTATTCACAATTCACAATTCACAATTTACAATTCAAAAAGATGTTTACAAGCGAAACAAAAATAAGAGTACGATACGGAGAAACCGACCAAATGGGATATGTTTACTACGGTAATTATGCTGAGTTTTATGAAGTAGCGAGGGTTGAAATGTTGCGTAAATTAGGCTTAACGTATAAGTGGATGGAAAGCACTGGTATTATGATGCCTGTATTGGAATTAAAGTGCAAATACATCAAACCTGCCTATTATGATGATGAAATAACCATTAAAGTAATGGTGAAAGAATTGCCCTCAACAAGAATTATATTTAACTACGAACTATATAATGAGCAAGGCGACCTACTAAATTTGGGTGAAACAACTTTAGTATTTGTAAATATTGAAACCAAAAGACCCACAGTAGGACCTGCAGAGTTTATGGAAAAGTTGAAAGTATTTTATGAATAAAATTAAAACATGGATATGGCATTTGCCACTAGTGGCAAGAATAGTAGAACGTAGCAAACATACTAGTTTGATAGGTTTTGAAGGTTTGCCGATTTATACTGTGCTCGAGTTTTTCTTTAAAGAAATACAAAAAGAACATTTAAATACGAAATCAACTTCACTAGCATTCTCTTTTTTTTTAGCCATTTTTCCTGCTACCATATTTTTATTTACACTCATCCCCTACATACCTGTAAACAATTTTCAAGATCAACTCTTAAATATATTAGCACAGGTATTGCCAGCCAACGCTTTTGAAGCTGTGCAAACAACCTTAACAGATATTATTAAAAACCAAAACGGCGGCTTGTTAACTTTTGGTTTTATTGCAGCCTTGTTCTTCTCTTCTAACGGAATAATGGCCTTAATGAGAAACTTCAACAAAGCATCATTAATGTTAGACAAACGTCCTGTTTGGAAAAAAAGAAGAACAGCTATTGTATTAACCTTTGTAATTTCTATTATGTTAATTATTGGTGTAAGTTTAATAGTTGCTGGTAATTATATAATAAGTATTTTAGAACAATACGAACTGTTTAAAGGAGCATTTATTAGGTACTCTTTAGTGGCACTAAATTGGATTATAATTTTACTTTTATTTTTAAGCATCATTTCTACTTTGTATTATTTTGCGCCAGCTGCTGCAAAAAAATTCAAGTTTATTTCTGCAGGCTCAAGCCTCGCAACTCTATTATCTATTGGCAGTTCCTCTGGTTTTGCATTTTATGTAAATAATTTTAATAGTTACAATAAAATTTACGGTTCCATAGGTACTTTAATCGTAATAATGATTTGGCTGTATTTAAATTCTATGATTTTATTAATAGGATTTGAGTTGAATGCGAGCATCAAAATACTTAAGCAAAACCTCCCAGAACCTGTAAAGAAAAGAATGGGAAACAGATTAAGGCAA
>JBILKW010000220.1:0-2906 GCA_044376465.1 Sphingobacteriales bacterium
TTCGAAAACGCAAAAATGTTTAGACCTGGATATGCAATTGAATATGATTATTTCCCACCTACTCAATTGAGCTTGACATTAGAAACTAAATTGGTAGAGAATTTATATTTTGCAGGACAAATAAATGGTACAACTGGTTATGAAGAAGCTGCATCTCAAGGATTCATTGCCGGTATGAATGCGCACCTTAAAATAAACGAAAAAGATCCATTGATTATGAAAAGATCTGAATCGTATATAGGTGTATTAATTGACGACCTTGTGACTAAAGGGACGGAAGAGCCATATAGAATGTTTACCTCTAGGGCTGAACATAGATTGCTATTACGACAAGATAATGCTGATATTAGGTTAACAAAACTATCATACGAATTAGGTTTAGCATCTGAAGAGAGGATGAATAAAGTAAATCAGAAAATTGAGAATACGGAGAAAATTATAAAATACCTTAAAAGTAAAAGCATAGAAGCGGATGTGGTTAATTCTACATTATTAGAAAAAGGAACAAATGAAATTCCTCATAGTGTTAAATTAATTAACTTGTTATTGAGACCTCAAGTTGAGTTAATGGATTTAGTAAAAACTGATAAGGAATTACAGGCCTTGGTATCCTTGATGAAAAAAGAAGATATAGAACAAGCTGAAATAAATATTAAATATGAAAGTTATTTAAGCAAAGAGTTGGAAATGGTAGATAAATTAAAAAAATTAGACGATAAAAATATAAATCCTGAATTCAACTATGATAATTTAATATCTTTATCAAAAGAGGCCAGAGAAAAACTAATGAAAATAAAACCACGTACATTAGGTCAAGCTTCCAGAATTTCTGGTGTAACACCTGCAGATGTAAGTGTATTAATGGTACATATGAATAGCTAACAAGTTGAATATAAATACGTTATATAGGATTTGCCGCTTAGGTTTTGCATTACTTTTACTTCAAATATTCGCTTGTGCGAGTAGAAAAGATGCCGAGTTAATGGTATTTGTAAAAGCTAAATGTGTATATAAATCTAGTAGTGTTGCAAAATTTGAGAGCAATACGTATCAATATTCTGAAATTGTGGTTCGCAAGGATGTAAAGAAATATGAAGTGGGTAAATATTACTACCTAGAATTTAGAAAAAGGTAATATTAGATAAATCCCTAGTACACGAAATTATACAGATGTATAACAATCCTAGAAAAATACTTTATTTTATTTATGGTGCTTATTTAACAATAAGCGCATGTGCTAATATGGTTACACCAACCGGTGGCTTAAAAGATATTGAACCACCACAGGTATTAAAATCAAAACCCACAAATAAATCAACAAATTTTAATCAAAAAAACATTGAGATTACTTTCGATGAATACATCAATTTAAAAGACATTCAAAATCAATTTATTATTAGTCCATCCAATATCGAAGCCAACATAAGAAAAGATGGGAAAAAATTAAAAATTGAATTGTCTGATCTACCTAAAGAAAACACAACCTATATTTTAAACTTTGGAGATGCCATATCTGATTATACAGAAAATAATGTCTCTAAAGATTTTAAATTTATTTTTAGCACTGCTGAAACTATAGACTCTTTAAGCATTAGCGGAAATATATTAGATGCTTTTAAACTTGAACCAATTAAAGACGTAATGATTTGTTTATATACTACTATTAATAACGATTCGATCGTATATAAACAAAAACCAGATTATACAGTGCGTACAGATGAAAGTGGAAATTTTAAATTCAGTAATTTAAAAAGAAACTCATATAAAATATTCGCTATTAAAGAAGAGAATAACAATAAAGTATTCGATAGTCAGGACGAACAGATTGCTTTCATTGATACTATAATTAAACTTGAAAAGAATACGCAACTCTCTAACCTTAAACTTTTTCAAGAGATACCTAAAGTGAAAAAATTAAAATCTAAAAACATTAATTATCAAAAAGTTGAGTTAATATATAATAAACAAAACAATGCGACGCTTATAAACTTACATCCGAAAATAGATACTGTAATTTATTCAGAAAATAAAGACACCATAACTGTATACTATACTGAAAATGCAGACAGTACAGCATTATACATTAGTGAGGATCATAAAACTGATACCATTCAAATAAAATTTGCCAAAAGTTTAAAGAAATCAAATCTGAATATAAGTATTGATCCAAAAATAATTAACAACGTTGTACGAATAAGTGCAAATGATTTATTTACTGTTGTTAAGAAAGATTCTATAAGTTTATATGAAGATTCTATAAAAGTTATATTTAAGCTAGAGAGGGTTTCGCATAATAAATATGATCTAGTATATAATTTTAATACTGAGAAAAAATATTACCTAACAATTTGCGATAGTGCATTTAGATCATTTCAATATAATTACAACAAAAAATTAAGCCAAAATTTAAATTTTATAAATGCAGAAGATTATGGAAATTTAACCATTAGTCCTTTGGAAGATTTAACCATTATTTACGAATTACTAAATGAAAAAAATGAAGTGGTAAAAAGAACCATGAGTACAAATAAGGTTATTATTTATACAAATTTAAATCCTGGTACATATAGAATTAGAATGATATACGATTCTAACGGTAATAAAAAGTGGGATACAGGAAATTATGTAACTAAAAAGCAAGCAGAGAGAGTGGAATATTATGCTAAATCTATAAAAATAAGAGCTAATTGGGATTTAGAAATTGTTCTTATTCCTTAAACCAATCTGAATACATAATATAATTATTTGGCAATTTATTTAACAAGGCAATTTGATCTTCTGTTAACGCTTTTATTTTTTTTGCGGGAGTACCGGCATATAAAAATCCGGATTCGCAAAGAGTATTTTCTAATACGACTGAACCTGCAGCTATAATACAGTATTCTTCTACAATTACATTATCCATT
>JBILKW010000082.1:0-9424 GCA_044376465.1 Sphingobacteriales bacterium
AAAACCATTTTATTCCAAGATCCTTTATTAGAACAATATTTGGAAGAAAATTATATTAATTGGCCGGTTGATAAACACTCTGTGGATGGCATGGTGCTAAAAACGCTTAGAGCATACAAGGAAGGAGCTACAGAAGCTTTAGATATATTGCCAATTACTGCAAATTGGGAAGAAGATAAAGAGTTTGTGCTCGAATTATTTAACAAAACCATCGTTAATAATTCTGAAACTGAACTATTCATTTCTGATAAAACTCAGAATTGGGATGTAGAGCGAATTGCATTGGTGGATACTATTTTGATGAAAATGGCACTTACCGAATGGATGAATTTTCATTCGATTCCGGTAAAAGTTACCATGAACGAATATATTGATATTTCAAAAGAGTTTAGTACCCCAAAAAGTAAAGGATTTATAAACGGAATTTTGGATAAAATTCTTATTGATTTGAAAAGAGACGGTAAAATAAATAAAATTGGCAGAGGATTATTAGAGTAAAATACAACAAGAAATATTATTTTTAAACGATGAAAAGATTAATGATTATATTCACAGTACTTGCCATTTTTTCTTGCGGCAATAAACAACAGAAAGCCGTGTCGATTGATGTGCCCTTAACTGTTGACGGTAAAGTTGATACTTCAAAATTACCGATTTTTACATTTGTGCAGGATGTATTTGATTTTGGACAAATTAAACAAGGCGAGAAAGTATCCTATTCATTTAAATTTAAAAATTCTGGTAGTGCCCCATTAATCATCTCGTCGGCAAGTGCCAGCTGCGGTTGTACAGTACCCTCATATCCAGAAGAACCTATTCAACCTGGAGAAGAGTCGAAAATAGATGTAGTGTTTGATAGCAACGGCAAAATGGGTATGCAAACCAAAACCATCACATTGGTTTCTAATACAATACCCAATACTAAAGTTTTGTACCTTAGAGGCGAGATTATTAATTAGCTAATTAATATGTAAATTTAAAAACAACAAATATGTTCAACACAATTTTAATGACGCAACCAGCTGGTGGCAATTCGAATCCAATTATGAGTTTTGTACCCTTGATTTTAATCGCTGTGGTTTTCTATTTTTTTATGATTCGTCCGCAAACCAAAAGAATGAAAGAACAAAAGAACTTCATTACAAACCTTAAAAAAGGTGACAAAATTGTAACTGTAGGTGGAATACATGGTAAAATTGCTGAAATAAACGAAGATACGTTTATGATGGAAATTGAAAACGGTGTAAAAATGAAAATTGACAGGGTTTCAGTATCATTAGAAGCATCAAAAAAGTTAAACGAAACGAAGTAATTCGCATATTTCTTAAATGCTAACCAATTATTTATTAGTTTTGGTTAGCATTTTTTATGTTGAAAAGAAAACTAATACAGTGGAAACAGCTTATTAAAGATAAAACTCGAAAGCGCTATCGCCGTAGAATTTTACTCTATCTCAGTTGTTTGCTTTTAGCACTTGGTTTTTGGTTTTTAAACATCCTCAACAGAGCTCACCGATTTGAGCTACGTAGCAACCTACAATTCATTAACCTTCCCGAAGATAAAGCCCTAAGCACCAAAGAAACCCGTACCATTTCATTTACCGTAGAAGGTAGCGGCTGGAATTTTATACGCTCAAGAATGCAATTAATTTCCGATACTTTAATCGTAGATTATAGATCAATACAAGATAAAGAAGAGATTGAATTAAATAAACTTTTATTAGATTTTGAAAGTCAATGGAGTAGGAAAATGAAAATTATGAATGTGTACCCCACGAAAATCAATTTTGTGGTAGAGCGTAAACGCATCAAAAAAGTACCAGTTGACCCTATCTTAAATTTAAAGTTTGCAGAAGGATATGATTTGACCGAAAAAATTAATTGGTACCCTGATAGTGTTTATATTTCAGGTCCATATGAATCTATTAAAAGAATTAAAAGTATAAAAACTATTCCTGTTAATCTGCATAATTTAAATGTGAATAATAGTATTGATGTAGCCTTAGATCTTAAGTTGTATCCAAACATTAACACAAAAGTAAAAACAACACGAATTAACATACCAGTTGAACAATATACGGAGCGTATTATTAAAATTAATATTTCGCAACGAAACGAAAGTGTTGGCATGATTACCTTTCCATCTACCTGCATCCTTAAATTTAAAGTTGCACTCTCTAATTATAATACTATTATTGAGCAATCATTTAAAGTGATTGCTGAACCAAATCATGATTTAAAGAATAGATTAAGGTTGAAAGTGCTAACTTCACCCAGATCAATAAAAGACTTACAAATAATACCCGAAACAGTAGAATATATTATAGTAAAAAAATGATAATAATTGGGATTACTGGTGGAATAGGCTCAGGAAAATCAACCGTTTGCAAACTCTTTGCAAGTATGGGAGTTCCTGTAATTGATGCCGATGCTGTAGCGAAAAATTTGATTGTTAATGATGCCGAATTAAAGCAAAATATTCTTACAGTTTTTGGTGCAGATTCTTATTTGTTAGATGGTAGCTATAATAAAGCCTATATCTCATCCATTGTTTTCGAAGATGCAACTAAATTGGAGCATTTAAATAGGTTGGTACATCCAAAGGTAATTACCTATACAAATAACTGGGTTCATCAACATCATCATTTACCATATGTAATTAAAGAAGCAGCCTTAATGTTTGAATCGGGATCACATCAATATAACAATTACAACATAGTTGTAGAATCTCCAATGGATAAAAGGCTAGAACGTATTTGTAAAAGAGATAGGATTAGTAAAGATCTTGCACAAAAAAGGATAAATGCACAATTAAACGATGAAGAAAGAAGGGAAATGGCTGATCTTATCATTCTTAATGATGAAGAGCAATCGCTCATACATCAAGTCTTTAAAATCCATCAACATATTTTAAAAAATAATGATCCTCGATGATTTTTTAGTTAAAACGAGCAATGGATATTATTGTAAATATGCAGATGTTTTTATAGATCCAAAATTTGCAGTAAATAATTCGATTGTTTCTCATGCTCATGCCGACCATGCCTCGCCTGGTTCCATAAATGTATATTGTACGGAAGCTACCGCAGCCTTTATGCAGTTACGCTATAAACACAAGGCAGCTAAATCATTTCACATCAAAGAATTTAAACAGGTTTTCACAATTGCCGAGGTGCAATTTAGTTTTATTGCTGCAGGACATATTTTGGGTAGCGCACAAATTTTGATGCAATATAATGGTGTAAAGTATTTGTATAGTGGCGATATTAAATTACAGAACGATGATACCGCAGAAACTACAGAATTTGTGAATGCCGATGTGCTAATTACGGAGACAACTTTTGCCAACCCTTGTTTTGTACATCCTAATCCGTTAGAGGAAATATATACATTAAATGATGTTGTTGGGCCACTTGTAATTGGCTCTTATGTTTTAGGAAAAGCACAGCGTATTAATTCTTTAATTAATGCCGTTTTACCTCATAAGAATGTTTTCATTCATTTCGATATTTACCCCTATCATAAAATTTATGAACGATTAGGAAATCGTGAATTAAAATATGAGGTTTTACAGAAAAAAGACATCAGAAATGGGAGAGAAGGTATATACATTGTACCTCCATTAACGTACGAATCTTATAAAGTACAATACCCTTATACTTATGCCTTTGCCTCTGGCTGGGATCATTTACAAAGTAAAAATAAGATGTTAAAAATAAGCGACCACATGGATTGGAACGAACTCTTAACATACATTGACTGCGTAAAACCTGCAGAAATTTGGACAATACACGGGAAACCCGATGCTCTTATAGAACAATTTTCAGGCACGAATGTTAAGGTTAAGGTATTATAAATGGAAGAGAAAGTAGATTTTTACATGGAAAATGGATATTGTGTGTTTACAGAACAGTATCACTTAAAACGTGGCTATTGTTGTAAAAGTGGTTGCAGACATTGTCCTTGGAAGTACAAAAAAGATTTACAAACCCCCATGTCAAGTAGTAATTCTGAAAAAGAACCCCTAGAATAATTAATGATTATTGTATCTTTAAATAACTAAACTAAAGAACATGGAATTGGAGAAGGAGATATTTCAAAAGAACTTTAAATCGGAGCACCACAAAGCAATGGTGAACCTGATTTATACGTATTACTGGGCGAACAACATTGCACGTCAGGAATTTTTACCGTATGATATTACCATGCAACAGTTTAACATTTTGAGAATTCTTAGGGGGCAATACCCAAACCCATCGTCGATAAATTTATTAAGAGAACGAATGCTTGATAAAATGTGTGATGCATCTAGAATGGTGGATCGTTTAAAGCAGAAAGAACTTATAGAACGTTGTGTAAACAAAAAAGATAAACGTTCGGTTGATATTGTAATTTCACAAAAAGGGTTAGATCTATTGAAACAAATAGACGATGAAATAGATTCGGATGCTGCAGTAAAAAATATTACTGATGAGGAAGCGCGTACCTTAAATGCAATACTTGATAAAATTCGGGGTTAACTAAGTAAAAAGTTCAGCACAGCCAAGCCTGCACCTATAATAATGGCAATCATTTTATAAACATTAAACCGATGGTCAACATTGGATTCGAATAAAATGGTGGTAGAAATATGTAAAAATATACCAATTACTACACCCATTATGTACTGAAAGTAATTGCTAATTATACCAATAGAATTACTCTGTAAAAACCCAGAAAATAAACTACCAAATGGGGTCATTAATGCAAATACAATCAACAAAAATATTACCATTTTCTTATTTACTTTATTTTGATACAAAACACTGGTAAGTGCAAATGCTGCGGGTATATGGTGCAGTGCAATGCCATATAACAAAGTATGCCCTGTATGATTGTGGTTGTTATTGCCTGTACCAAAATCAACTAAAGGCATGCCCTCTAAAAATGCATGTAATGATAAGCTCAACATAATTCCCCAAGGGAAAAGGTTTTGTGGATGTGAATGTGCGTGAATATGCCCATGTTCTATACCTTCTGAGAAATGCTCTAAAAAAATTTGAAAGCTAAAGCCAAGTAAAATAAATAAGCCAACATACGAGTTGTTACTTGCATACACTTCTGGCAGTAAATGTAATACTGTAATAGAAAATAAATAAGCCCCAGAGAATGAAAGCAGCAACTTTAATTTTTTAGTTAAATTATTTTTAATTAAAAAAATTAAGGAGCCACCCAGAAATGCTGAGCTAAATAATATGAAATAATCTGATAGTTCCATTTATGCTTTATCGATGCGATGATATAGATAATAACTAAGATATGCAATACCAATGCCTAAAAACATGCCTGCCACAACATCAAATGGAAAGTGAACGCCCACATACACTTGTGAAAATGAAATTACAGCAGCCCATACAATAAATGCTCTCCCAATCCATTTTTTATCATTAAAATACAAACCTAGAAAAATGGCCAAGCCAAAATGGTTGGTCGCATGTGAGGATACAAAACTATAACCAGAACCGCAGCCAACAAGGTTTCGAACATATGCCATAAACTCTGGTTCATTGCAAGGTCTTAAGCGTTGAAAAGTTTCTTTGAAAATGCCTGCACTTACAAAATCGGTAAGCGCAAAGGTTATCAACAGAAAACTTAGCGTAAGTAATCCTCTACGAGTATTGTTAGATTTTAATATGTAAACTATTAGAAATAAATACAAAGGTGCCCAAAAAAACTTGCTCCTCATTAGTGGCAATAGAAAGTCGAAAAAATCATTAACAAGCCCTCTGTTAATGACTAAAAATAATTGATGATCTAAGTTGTTTAAGGTTTCAATCATTTTTTCTTTGTGCTACCATAATTAAACGTTCGGATGAATTAGATTGGTAATCATTTAATTGATAATCGCCATATTTTTCAATAATAGTTAAGCCTGCAGCTGCAAAATATTTTTCGAAGTCTTGTAAATGTAATGCTTTTACTTCTTCTTTAAACTCATAATGCCTTCCACCATCAACAAAATCTATTCGTTTAATGATCATTCCGTTTTCTATAGTTTTTTCGATGTTAAAATCTATCCCATCAATTGTTTTTAGATCCTTAGATTTCATCGAGCTGAATACTTTATCAGCATTTAAAAAATCAACAAGTAATTTTCCATTAGGTTTTAGTGCTTTGCTAAATACTTTAATGGCTTTTAGGTTTTCATTCTCCCTTTTAAAATATCCAAAACTGGTAAAAAGATTAAGTACAAAATCGAACGTATTGGTGTAAAATTCGTTCCGGATATCGTGTTCGAAAAAATGGAGTTTTTTATTTTCAAACTGTTTTGCATATTGAATACTTTCAGAAGAAAGATCGATTCCGGTTACATCTACTCCTTTTTTGTTGAGGTAAATGGAATGACGACCCTTTCCACAGCAAGCATCAAGTATTGAAGTATTTTCATGCAAGTTCAATTTATCGTATAGCCGGTCAATAAATAATTCCGCTTCTTGATGATCGCGGTTTGCATAAAGTATATGATAATAAGGGGAATTAAACCAACTGCGGTACCATTTTTTCATTGTATATATAATCCTAGGCTAAATATCCTTACAAATCTCTTATTTTTTTTATTTTTGTAGCATTAAATAAAAAAAAATTGACATTAATTAAATCTATTTCAGGAATCAGAGGGACTATTGGAGGTACGGCTGGTGATGCACTTACTCCAATTGATGTTGTAAAATTTACCGCAGCATATGGATATTGGATCATTCAAAAAACAGGAAACAAGAAAATTATTTTAGGGAGAGATGCACGTATTTCTGGTGAAATGGTTCGTAATCTGGTAGTTGGGACTTTACAAGGTCTGGGTATAGATGTCATAGACCTTGGTTTATCAACTACACCAACAGTAGAAATGGCAGTACCAATGGAAAACGCAGGCGGGGGCATTATACTTACTGCTAGCCACAACCCAAAACAATGGAATGCTTTAAAATTATTAAACCATAAAGGGGAGTTTATTTCTGATAATGATGGAAAAGAGGTGCTTGCCCTAGCAGAAAGCAACGAAATTACGTTTGCAGAAGTAGATCATATTGGTTCTTATGTACAAGACCATACTTATATCAATAAACATATTGATAAAATACTAGCGTTGCCATGGGTAGATGTTGAAGCCATAAAAGAACGCAAATTTAAAGTGGTGATTGATTGTGTAAATTCTTCAGGAGGTATAGCATTGCCGCCATTGTTAAATGCACTAGGAGTGGAGCAACTATTCGAAATATATTGCAATCCGGACGGAAAATTTCCTCATAACCCAGAACCATTACCCGAAAACTTAACGGCACTCGCTTCAGAAGTAACTACCCGAAATGCAGATTTAGGCATAGCCGTAGATCCGGATGTAGACAGGCTTTGCTTTGTTTCGGAAGATGGAAACATGTTTGGCGAAGAGTATACTTTAGTTGCCATTGCTGATTTCTTGTTGAATCATACCTCGCCGGAATTCTTAAAAGAAAAAGGCTACGAGTTAAATACAGTATCCAATCTTTCTTCTACTAGAGCTTTAAGAGACGTTACAGAGAAAGCAAATGGAAAATACACTGCAGCAGCCGTTGGTGAAGTAAATGTGGTAAACATGATGAAAGATACCAAGGCGCTGATTGGAGGAGAAGGTAACGGAGGAGTAATTTTACCAGAATTACATTACGGCAGAGATGCACTTGTGGGAATAGCTTTATTCTTAACACACTTGGCTAAACAAAAGAAATCATGTTCTGCCTTGAGAGCTACTTATCCTCATTATTTTATTTCTAAGAATAAAATAGAATTAACTCCTAACTTAGATATAGACGCTTTATTACTAAAAGTAGAACAAAAATACGTTGAACAACCTATCAATACAATTGATGGATTAAAAATTGAGTTTGAGAATGAATGGGTGCACTTAAGGAAATCGAACACGGAACCGATTATCCGTATTTACTCGGAGAGCCAAACCGAAACTACTGCAAACAATTTAGCGAATAAAATCATGAATGACATTCGCGACTTTATGAATAGTTAATTATGAACAGGATATATTTAGATAACGCGGCAACTACTGCCATCGATAAAGATGTATTAGACCTGATGAAAAACACTATGGAATTCCAATTTGGAAATCCATCATCTATCCATGCACATGGAAGAGAAGTGCGTACCATTATTGAAAATGCACGTAAAAGTGTTGCGAAATTATTAAATGCCAGTCCTGCCGAAATATTTTTTACATCTGGTGGCACCGAAGCCGATAACATGGCTATTAATTGTGCAATTAATGATTACGGCATTACACATGCCATTACCAGTAAAATTGAGCATCATGCAGTATTACACACGCTTGAAGTTTTAGAAAAAAATGGTAAAATAAAATTAAGCTATGTTAATCTTGATGAAAACGGGCATGTAATTTTAGAACATTTAGAAGAATTATTAGCAAATAACGAACGTAGTTTTGTTTCATTAATGCATGCTAATAATGAGTTAGGAAATTTAATTGACTTAGAAAAAATTGGCGACATTTGTGAAAAGTATAACGCCATATTTCATAGTGATACCGTTCAAACTCTTGGCCATTATGCACACGATTTATCAAAATTAAAAGTACATTTTATTACTTGTGCAGCACATAAATTACACGGGCCAAAAGGAGTAGGATTTTTATACATCAACCATAACATAAAAATTAAACCAATGATACACGGAGGTGCCCAAGAACGCAACATGCGTGGTGGAACCGAAAATGTATACGGTATTGTTGGTTTAGCCAAAGCATTAGAAATTGCCTACGCAGAACTTAACGACCATCAAGAATATATACAAAACTTAAAATCATATATGATTGAACAGTTGAAATATAATATTCCTGATATAAGTTTTAATGGCGATATAAATCCTGATAAAAGTTTATATACAGTATTGAACGTAAGTTTCCCAGAATCAGAAATGGGAGAGATGATGTTGTTTAATTTAGAC
This sequence comes from Sphingobacteriales bacterium, assembly GCA_044376465.1. GTDB lineage: Bacteria > Bacteroidota > Bacteroidia > Sphingobacteriales > Sphingobacteriaceae > CAJBVG01. The sequence continues at coordinate 8,988 of JBILKW010000082.1, forward strand.
ATTGCTGGCATATCTGCATCTGGCGGAAGCGCATGTTCATCAGGATCTAACGCGGGTTCACATGTTTTAACTGCAATTGGATCGCCAAGCACCAGACCTGCTGTACGTTTTTCTTTTTGTAAATACAATACAAAAGAAGAAATAGATATTGTAGTAAAAAAATTACTTGAACTAGTACCTCTTAAAGCATAGATATCTCTTAAATATGTATTTTTTATACATTGTATTTCAAGATTTTAGTATCTTGGAAGGCGATTATGATTCATCCAACTCTCTGTAAAAAATATTTATTCTATTTTTTATTATCCATTATAATTATTTCCTGCAATAATGAACGTTATAGTTTAGATAGCGTACAATTAACTAAAAAAGATAGTTTAGTTATTTACACAATTGATAAACACTTTGTATCAGCCGATTTTATAAAAACTTTAACG
>JBILKW010000083.1:0-9382 GCA_044376465.1 Sphingobacteriales bacterium
ATGCATCCGCATCTATTAACGCATCTTCTTGTTTTTCACAATAAGTTACCGTGTGTGTTAAGATATGCTTTGCTTCGTGCATCGCCACAGGGTCGTTAGTTTTAACATTAGCGCCTGCTGCCAATAATTTCTCAATAATTACTAAAGATGGCGCCTCGCGCATGTCATCCGTTTTTGGTTTAAAAGACAAACCCCAAAGCGCAAATGTTTTACCTTCAATATGGCCATTAAAGTGTGTCATTATTTTATTAAATAGCACTGATTTCTGATGATCATTTACAGATTCAACTGCCTTGAGTACTTGCATTTCGTAACCATTTTCAGCTGCAGTTTTAATAAGCGCTTTTACATCTTTAGGGAAACAAGAGCCTCCATAACCAATGCCCGGATAAATAAATTTGTTACCAATTCGAGGATCGGATCCTATACCTCTCCTCACCATGTTTACATCTGCTCCCATTATCTCACATAAATTCGCAACATCATTCATAAAACTAATTTTGGTAGCAAGCATAGCATTTGCAGCGTATTTAGTCATTTCGGCAGATGGAATATCCATGCTGATAATAGGATGCCCGTTTAATACAAATGGCTTGTAAAGTTTTTTTAAAATATCTTCTGCACGTTGAGATTCAACTCCTATCACAATTCGATCTGGTTTTAAAAAATCGTCGATGGCAGCGCCTTCTTTTAAAAATTCTGGATTCGATGCCACATCAAAACTAATGCCTTTGTTTCTAGCTTTTAATTCAGCTGCTATGGCTCCCTTTACCTTTTCAGCAGTTCCTACAGGTACGGTACTTTTGGTTACTACCACAATATAATCGTCAATGTTTCTACCAATTTCCGCTGCAACCCCTAATACATATTTTAAATCTGCACTTCCGTCTTCGCCAGGAGGTGTACCCACCGCAATAAAGGCAACATCACAACCAATTATCGCTTCAGATAAATTAGTAGAGAACTGTATTTTACCTCTTTCGTAGTTTTTTACCACCATTTCTTCTAAACCTGGCTCATAAATTGGCATAATTCCAGCCTTTAAGCCATCAATTTTTTTCTGGTCAATATCTATACATACTACGTTTACCCCTACTTCGGCTAAACAAGTACCTGTAACCAAGCCTACGTATCCAGTTCCAACTACTGCTATTTTCATCTATTAAGTAATTAATATTAATCGTATTATTGAATAATTTTTATAGGCAAATATAAACAAATACACTATTATAAGCCTATAGATTTGATGAGAATATGAAAATACTAAAAACTTGTTTTGCCTGTTTATCATTTTTAAGTAGCTTATTTATAGGTGATTTATGTATAGCCCAACGCTTCAACCAAAAAGACAGCATCGTTAGCTTATCAATGATTGAGTTTCATTATTCTGTTCTATCACCTTCTGGCGATATGAAAGCTAGATTTGGATTAACTACCAACGTTGGCCTTGGATTTTTACGGAAAACTAAAAGCAATATATTTTGGGGTGCAGAAGTAAATTACCTATCTGGCAGTACTGTTAAAGAAAAATACGTGTTAGATGGGTTAAAAACAGAGCGTAATCAGTTTATAAATACAAATGGGAATTACGCAGATGTACGCATGTTTGAAAGAGGCTTTAGCACGTATGCTAAAGTTGGTAAACTTTTCCCTGTATTTAATTCTAATAAAAACTCTGGCGTTTTATTGATGGTGGGCCTAGGATTTCTTCAGCACAAAATGCACATAGAAGTACTTGATGATAATGTGCTTGCCTTATCTTCAGAAAATCGCAAAGGATATGATCGCTTGTCGAATGGACTTTCGTTGCAACAATTTATCGGATACTATTATTTGCATCAACGTTACCTATACAATTTTTATATCGGCCTAGATTTAAGCCAATCTTTTACCCAAAACAGAAGAGATTGGGATGTGTATGCTCAACGTAAGCTTGATGAAAGCCGTAATGATTATTTGAATGGATTAAAAATTGGACTGGTTTTTCCATTATACAAACGCATGCCTAAAGAATTTTATTTCCGATAATGTTTATCATCTATCAAATAGGAATTTACTTATACTATCTGCTAATTATTGTAGTTTCAGCTTTCAACAAAAAAGCAAAACAATGGCTAGTGGGCAGAAAATCTCAACAACATCTATTTCACAAGCCCTTAGTTCCTGCAAACAGAATTTGGTTTCACTTTGCCTCTTTAGGTGAGTTTGAACAGGGAAGGGTGTTGCTAGAAAAAGTTCATTTGCTTTATCCTGATTATAAATTTATCGTTACTTTTTTCTCTCCTTCTGGTTACGAGATTCGTAAAAATTATGCGCTTGCAGAAAAGGTTTATTATTTGCCACTCGACACGGCAAAAAATGCTAAGCAATTTTTAAATCATATTCAGCCATCTTTAATTTTTTTTAACAAATACGAATATTGGTTTCATTACATTTCTGAGGCAAATAAAAGAAGCATCCCTTTATTTGTAACTTCAGCAATTTTTAGAGAAAGTCAATCGTTTTTTAAACCATATGGAACTTTCCAGAAAAAAATTTTAACACTAGTGCATTACTTTTTTGTACAAGATGACAAGAGTTTATCTTTATTAAAATCCATAAATGTTAACAAGGCTATAGTCGCTGGTGATACTAGATTCGACAGGGTTTACGAGCATGCCTTGGCAGTTAAAAATGATGAATTTATAGAAGATTTTTGTGCACAACAAAAAGTGTTCGTAGCAGGAAGTACTTGGCCTGCAGATGAGCATTTGTTAAAGCAATTGTTACAAGATTACCCTGAGTTAAAATTAATTATCGTGCCTCACGAAATAGATAACACTCATATCAATCAATTATTTAAAATGTATGCTGATGATGCAGCTTTGTACACTGATTATATGCAAGGTAATTACCCTTCGAATAAACGCGTGTTAATTGTAAATACTATTGGCCTACTTAATAGTATTTACAAACATGCCAGATATTGTTACATAGGTGGAGGATTTGGCGCTGGCATACACAATACATTAGAGGCTGCCGCTTTTGGAAAAGTAATTTTCTTCGGACCAAATTATAAGAAATTTAAAGAAGCCGTTGAATTAATTAACATACAAGCTGCATTCAGCATTCGCAATTACAACGAATTAAACACTAAAATAGAAGAGTTCGAACATTCTGAGATGCTCTATACTAGCAGCTGTGAAAACGCAAAAAACTATGTTCATGCAAATAAAGGTGCTACTGATTTAATTCTATCGTATTTAAAAAAAGAAAAATATTTGGATTAAGCTTTTAGTGCTAAATTTTCTAAGGCGTCTATCCAACGAGGGTGGTCATTTAAACCAGAAACCAATTGCACTTTTTCTCCTCCATACTCTTCAAACTCTTCTTGGTACTCAACAGCTATTTCAAAAATAGTTTCTAAACAATCGGCAACGAAAGCTGGGCAAAATACCAATATTTTTTTCTTGCCTTGTTTTGCTAATTCTTCTATTACTTCTGATGTATACGGTGTAATCCAAGGATCTCTACCTAAACGGGATTGAAAACAAATAGAGAATTGATCTTTAGCTAAACCTAGTTTATTGGCAATGCCATAAGCTGTTTGATAACATTGTGCGGAATAACAAAACCTATTATTTTCTGTTAGTGTTTCACAACATTTATCAAGCTTTTGGCAATGTTGTTTACTCGGATCTGATTTTACTAATTGACGTTTGGGTAAGCCATGGAAACTAAACAATACATGGTCGTATTTTTCTGGCTCGTATGTTTTTCCAATTTCTGCAAATGCATCTAACATTATTGGATCATCAAAATAAGAGTTAATAAATTCTATTTTCGGGATAATTTGCCATTTAGCTACAATGTCCATTACCTTCTCGTGCACAGATCCTGTAGTGGCCGATGCATATTGAGGGAATAAGGGAATAACTTTTATATCAAAAATTCCTTTCTCATAAAAACTGTTTAATACCGACTCTATGGAAGGGCTTTGGTAACGCATGGCTAAATCTACATGGTAATTCTCCCCTAAGCGCTCTTGCAATAACTCTTTTACTCTAACACCATAAACCATTAATGGCGATCCATTCTCTGTCCAAACTTCTTTGTAAGACTTTGCAGATTTTGGTCCTCTAAACGGTGCTATAATTCCTTTTACCAATAGTGTACGACCTACTACGTTAATATCAATTACACGAGGGTCCATTAAAAACTCTCTTAAATATTTTCGCACATCTGCAACACTCGGACTATCTGGTGTGCCTAAGTTTATCAATAAAATTCCTTTTTTCTCTTTCATCATTACCATTCTATAATTAAACCTATTGCTGGTAAGGTATTACCAATTGGGTTATTTATTAATTTAGTTTTGTATTTAGTTGGGTCATTTGGATCTACCTGTGCATTACCATTTGCATCTCTATCTAATAAAAAATTGGGCTGCAATTGATATACGAAACCTGTTAAGTTTTGGATATCTAAAAATATATTAAATGCGAAGTTTTTAAAATTGTATTTTTTATCAACCCTTACATCTAATTGATAAAAGTTTTCTAATCTGTTTGCATTTAATCTGCTAAAATCTAAAGACCCTTGAGGATTTAAATCATAATTGGCAATGGTTGAAGAATTTGCCAAATCAAAAGGTGTATAGGGTGCGCCTCCAGATACTCTAAGCTTTGCCCCAACTTCCCAATTACGTTTAAATATTTTTCCTCCGGTTAAACTCAAAATGTATCTATTATCCCAAGTAGAGGCAATGTACTCTTGTTTTTTATTTTGGAATTCACTTCTTACCAATGTAAGGGCAACAATCCCATAAAATCCTTTCTGTAATTTTTGTTGTGCTAAAAATTCTAAGCCATAACTGCGTCCTTTGGTTAACCCTGCCACAGGCCTATCTCCAACTACTCCAAAGTCCGCACCTAAATTTGCCAATGGTATGGTATCGCCGCCGGTAATCACCATCGGATAATTTTCATATAATTTGTAAAAACCCTCTATCGTAAACTTTAAATTCGATAAGGTATTGTATTCAAAACCTAATACAGATTGAGTGTTACTGATGTATTTAACATTTGTGTTCAACAAATCGCCATTGGCATTTCTATACCCTAATACTGTATATGCGGGTGTTTGGAAATACTTGCCGACGTTCGCATTCACACTTATTTTGTCGGATATCGCATACGATGCAGAAAAACGTGGCGAAAATTGCTCCAACAAATTATTCATATTTGAAGAGTATGTGTTTGCATCTGCTCTTACCCCTAATGATAATTGTAGTCTCTCTTTCAAATACCCTTTGCTTGTTTGTGCAAACATTGCATATCTAAAGAAATTTAATTCTGAAGTGTAGTCTATAATTCCGAATGGTGTATTGTTATACGTATCGTTTGTATAGGTTGCAGATTCTAAACTGATCCCGTAGTTAAGTTTATAACCTTTTAATAAATTTGTATTTTCTACACGTACTTTGTTTTCTATTTCTTTTGATGAATATTGAAGCAGAACGGGTTTTGTTTCGTCGTTATCAGTGTATTTTTCGGTAGTATTATTTAAGTAATTTCTGCTAATTACTAAGGTAGAAAAGCCATTTGTTCTGAATCGTTTGTAATTAGCACCAATTGTATAATTAGATTGCCCAAAAACTGGTAATATTTGCAATTGATATTTCTGATCTTCGGTTTTGTTTGCATCTAAGTTCAAGCTAAAATCATCAATTGCACCAATCCCTATAATTGTGATTTCATTTTTATCATCAATCTTCGTTCTTACTTTAAATTGGAAATCGTTATATTCTGGCAAAAATGAGAGCTCTAATGCTTTAAATAAAAACTGCAAGTATGATCTTCTGTAAGATGCGATAAAAGTTGTTTTTTTATTGATAGGACCTTCAATTATGGTTGCCAAATCGCTCGACCCTAGGGTGAGTGAGGCCCCTACTCTGTCTGTTCTTCCATCTTTAAATTTAAAATCGAATACAGAACTCAAGGCGTTTCCCCTGTTAGTTGGAAATGCTCCCGAATAGAAATCAACTTCTTTCACAAAATCAACATTAATTAAACCCACTGGGCCACCTGTAGAACCTTGTGTTGCGAAATGATTTATATTTGGAATTTCCACCCCATCTAAATAAAATTTATTCTCATTAGGGGCGCCACCTCTTATAATAATGTCATTTCTGAATGAAACAGTTGATGCTACACCTGGTAATGATTGTATTACTTTAGAAATATCCCTATTCCCGCCCGGGTTTCTTTTTATTTCAGAAACGCCAATCGTTCTTAACGATACGGGACTTTCTTGAGGTTTATAAAACGTAGATGCTTTTACTTCTACTTCTGTAATATTTTTAGACTCTTCTTCTAATTCAACATCTATTATAGAAGGTTTAGAATTTGTAACCTGAACCTCGTATACAACTTTACTTTTATAACCAATGTATTTAAACTCTAAGTTGTAAAAACCTGGCTTCAATTTTTCGATGGAATAGTTACCATCTAAATCACTTAATACACCAATTGTTGTACCTTGAATAATTACAGTAACAGAGGGCAATTCCTCGTTATTTATGGCGTTTTTTATACTACCACGTATGGCTCCAGTTTGAGCATAAACCGAAGTAAAAAACAATAAAGTAATACTTGCGAAGAGTATAAAACTTTTTCGCAAAAAGTTCACTTTCTTTGTATTCATAGGTATTTAATAAATGTTGAATTATTTTTTTCTTTGCTCAATAAAATACTTGATCGGAACAATGAGCATGCCGAAATTCTCTCCGTGTTCTTTACCTAAATGTTTGTGGTGTATTTTATGAGCTCTTCTAATTCCTCGAACGTAAGTATTGTCCCAATTTCTCATCCATTTAAATCGTTGGTGAATAATTACATCATGAACTAAAAAATAACAAATACCATAAATCAGAATTCCTAATCCTATAAAAAATCTGAAATCTTGGTAAATACTACCGCTAATAAAGCAATAAGCCGATGGGATTGCGAAAATTAAAAAGAAAGAATCGTTTTTCTCAAAAAAGCCAGGCTCTACTTGATGATGGTCTTTGTGTAAATACCACAAAAACCCATGCATCACATATTTGTGTGCAAACCAAGCTACAAATTCCATAAAAGTAAACGTAGCGATGGTTATCAAAGCATTTATAAAAACCTGCATTTTAGTATGATAATAGTATATTTTTAACATTTTCCATTAACCACATTGGAGTTGATGTTGCACCACAAATACCTACTCGATCGTTAACATCAAACATGGTTGGACTTAATTCATCTGCTGCAGAAACAAAAAAAGTGTTCACATTGTTTTGCCTACATACATCATAAAGTATTTTGCCATTAGATGATTTCTTCCCTGAAACAAATACTATTTTATCATAATTTTTTACGAAATTTCTCAACTCTTCATCCCGATTGGATACCTGCCTGCAAATTGTATCATTTGCTTTTACATCATAACCACGTTTTATTAATTCATCTTTGATGGCATAAAACTTATCTGTACTCTTAGTAGTTTGGCTATACAATGTAAATTTAGAGGGCAATTCCACCCCATCTAATTCTGATATATCCTGAAAAACTACTGCTTCATTATCTGTTTGGCCTTGCAACCCGATTACTTCCGCGTGGCCGTGTTTACCATAAATAAAAATCTTCTCTTGCTCGTCGAAAGAATTTTTTACTCTATTTTGCAACTTTAGCACAACCGGGCATGATGCATCCATCAAAATAATATTATTTTCTAGTGCAGTTTTATATGTTTCGGGTGGTTCTCCGTGGGCACGTATAAGCACACGCTCGTTTTTAATATTGTTTAAATCGTCGTGATTAATAATTCTAAGGCCTTTTGCCTTTAGGCGCTCAACCTCTTCATCATTATGTACAATATCGCCCAAACAATACAGATATCCTTGCTCTTCGAGTAATTCCTCCGCCATTTCTATGGCATATACCACTCCAAAACAAAAACCAGATTCTTGGTCGACAGTTACTTGTAAATTCAACATCTCTTTATTTTTTCCAAAAGTAATCATAATAGATTTAAGAGTATAAAAAACAGAAATTGAACTGGTAACAATATTGCTGCAACAAAGTTTTGTTTATTAAAATGTAATTTACTGAATATCAATAAAAAAATAAACGACAAGCCCCACCAAGCGATGTAATTTTGTGCAGGAATAGTATTATCAGCCCATTGCCAATAGTCAAATTTCATAGCAATAGGCTCTATCAAACTATCTAATAACACTAAAATACTTGCTGCGATTGTAGTATTTAACACCCAATTTTTAATCTTAATATAACTCAATGCACACCCTGCTCCATATACCAATAGAAACCAGTTAACCCCAATCATTAATGGTGTATTCCAAATTTTCCAACCTAATGTATATCCATAATTGTATTCGCCAAAAATTAAACCTGTATTGGTGCCTATCATTTCAACTAAAAAAGAAAGGGTAAATACCAAAAGCGTAAACATCCAAAAATGCTTATTCCACGATTCGTTATTCCACAACACCATAACCAACATCAACAATAAGTGGAATGGTACCAGAGATTTAAATGTCTCTGCAAACAACTCGTTGCTAAAGCCTATTAACCCTATGGTATGAAATAGAATTATTAATGCAATGGAAACATTTTTTTTCTGTGAAATTATGTTTTTAATCATCTTATAAAGTTTCGGTTGCAATTTTTGCTGATAAAAGTGCTAGAGGTATGCCTCCTCCGGGATGCACACTCCCTCCGCAAAAATACAAACCTTTTAGTTTATTGCTCTTATTTGCATGTCGTAAAAATGCAGCATATTTATTATTTGAACTATTGCCGTACAATGCTCCTTTATAAGAAGATGTTTTAGATTCAATACTTCTAGGGTCTAATTGCTCTTCAAATTTTATTAAAGGCTCAATATCTACCTTCAACATTTTTGATAATTTTTTAAGTATATTTTTACGAGCAAGTTCAATCAACTCATCCCAATTCTGTCCGTTATTATGCGGCACATTAATCATAACAAACCAATTCTCCATTCCGCTTGGTGCATCTGCTTTTACTTCTTTGCTAGTAATATTTACATATACTGTTGGATCATCACAAATACTTCCTTTATCAATTGCATCAAATTCTTTTTTATAATCTGATGTGAAAAAGAAATTATGTAAATCTAATTCATCAAAACTTTTATTAATTCCCCAATAAAAAATTAAAGCTGAACTTGATTTTTCTTGGTTAATTAATTTTTTTGGCGGATTAAATGTTGGTAATAATTTTTGATAGGTATACACCATATCCATATTGCTAAACACTACGTCTGCATTAAGCGTTTCAATAGAATTGTTTTTAATAATATTGATGCCTTTAATTTTTTCTTGATG
>JBILKW010000084.1:0-9380 GCA_044376465.1 Sphingobacteriales bacterium
CTCCATGATGTTCCTTGTCTATCAGAATACCAAATGTCTTTACCTCCCATACCTCCAGCTAAATCACTTGCAAAATAAATTCTGTTTCCATCTGCAGTAATGCTCGGGTGACCTAAAATTGCAGAATCTGGGTTCGGAATCATTACCTCTTTAGGAGCCGACCAGGTATTTCCTTCGTTTTGAGTTTCGTAAATTCTGCACGAATTTTCTTTTCCCTTTGGTCCGTTACACTGTGTAAAATATAAGATTCTGTTGCTATTATCAAAAGAGGCAACCCCTTCATTGAAAGGAGTATTGATGTCTTTATTCAAGGGCTCAGCTTTTGCCCATTTGTTTTTGCCTGTAGTTTGGGAAGCGTAAATATTCTCGTAGTTCTTACCTGTTCTTTCGTAAAAGTTCTTGCCTTTTACTGTTCCTCTGTTTGAAGTAAAAATAATTCCCTTACCATAAAAAGATGGAGCATATTCCATGTCTTTGGTATTCAGCGAAGATTCATTGTAAACTTCAAAGTTTACATCTTTTTTCTTCCACTCAATTATTTTCTTGCAGTTTTCAATTTTAGCAATGATCACAGAGTCATTTGGTCTTTTTGTTAAATGTTCTTTGTAAACATCAATGGCATCGTTAAAACGATCTTGTGATTTTAAGGAATTTGCATAGTTTATATAAACCGTATCTTCTTCATAGCCTGCATTAATTGCCTTCTCATACCAAGTGCTGGCTTGTTTGTTATTATTAATTAAACGATAGCATTCACCAATTTTGAAGGTAATTTCTGCTTTCGCATCTTTTTTACGTACATCCGGGATTGCTTTTTTATACAAATCGGCTGCCATAAAGTACTTTTCATTATTGAAAGCCTTCTCAGCTGCCGCTACGCTCGGTTTTTGTGCCCCGCAAGAGTATAAAATTGTACTAACACCAATGGCGGCAAATAAAAAATAAATGTGTTTTAACTTCATTTTAGATGAATATTGCTATTTGTAAACGCATGCTACGGAGTAAAGATTACCGTAGTAAAAACCAAATATATATTTTTTTGGAGAATTTGCCACTTCCGAGTTCAAAATATACGAAAAAAGCCACCTCAAGGGTGGCTTTTTTCGTATATCAATTATTATTTTAAAAATAACAATTCTCTAAATTTTGGCAATGGCCAGTATTGATCTCCAATTATAAGTTCTAGTTTATCAACATTGTAACGAATGTTTTCGAAAAAAGGTTTCACTTTTTCATCGTAACTAATCGCTAATTTTCTTGATTCTACAATTGTATTTGCTTTCTTACGTTCTTCTGTCATTTGGTCAACCGATTTTTTAATAATCAACATATGTTCAGATATCGATTTTATTAAATCCATCTGTGCCTCATACTGAGCTTTCGGAATTCCAATTTCTTTTAAGCCTTTTACATTTTCCAATAAAATGTTCATGTACTGAACCGCTGCTGGTATAATGTTGCTCATGGCTAACTCCCCAATTATTCTCGACTCAATTTGTAATTTCTTCATGTAGTTTTCCAACATTATTTCGTGGCGTGCATGAATTTCTACTTCGTTGAAAATTTGGTTGCGTAAAAACAAATCTGTTGTTTTTTTAGATACGTAAGCGTCTAAAGATTTTGGAGTGGTTTTGATGTTAGATAAACCTCTTTTCGCCGCTTCTTTTTCCCATTCTAGGCTGTATCCGTTTCCTTCAAAGCGTATAGCCTTAGAGTCTTTAATGTACTTTTTGATGACAGTTAAAATCGCTACGTCTTTTTTCTCACCTTTATTTATTAAAGCATCCACTTCTTTTTTGAATGCAATTAATTGATCGGCCATAATAGTGTTTAAGACTGTCATCGGTGCAGAAGAGTTTGCCGATGAACCGACTGCTCTAAACTCAAATTTATTTCCGGTAAAGGCAAAAGGCGAAGTTCTGTTTCTATCAGTGTTGTCTAATAAAATCTGAGGAATTTTAGGAATGCCTAACCACATGGCGTTGTTAGCATCCATCTTTTTATTAATTTTTGATGTTTCAATTTCATTTAACACCTCGTCTAATTGGCTACCTAAGAAAATAGAAATAATTGCAGGTGGCGCTTCGTTTGCACCTAAACGATGGTCGTTATTTATAGAAGCGATACTAGCTCTTAATAGATCTGCATGTTCACTCACAGCTTTAATCGTGTTTACGAAGAAAGTTAAAAACATCAAATTGTTTTTTGGCGTTTTACCTGGCGCTAATAAATTCTTACCAGTATCGGTAATTAGCGACCAGTTGTTGTGTTTTCCGGATCCATTTACCCCAGCATAAGGTTTTTCGTGTAGTAATACTTTAAAACCATGTCGGCGTGCTACTTTATCCATTAAATCCATTAGTAATTGGTTATGGTCAATGGCCAAGTTTATTTCTTCATAAATTGGAGCGCACTCAAATTGGCTAGGTGCAACTTCGTTGTGACGAGTTTTTAGTGGGATGCCTAATTTAATCGCTTCCGTTTCTAACTCCACCATATATGCCAATACTCGATCTGGTATTGAGCCGAAATAATGATCTTCTAATTGTTGACCTTTTGCAGACATGTGTCCGAATAAGGTTCTGCCCGTTAACATTAAGTCTGGGCGGGCGTTGTATAATGCTAAATCAACTAAAAAATACTCTTGTTCAATTCCTAATGAGGCGTTTACTTTTGTAATGTTTTTATCAAAGTATTGGCAAACATCTACTGCTGCTTTATCAAGTGTATGAAGTGCTTTTAACAATGGAGCTTTATAGTCTAATGCTTCCCCAGTATAAGACACAAAAACTGTTGGTATGCAAAGTGTACTACCCGAACCATTTTCCATAATAAATGCAGGCGATGACGGATCCCAAGCTGTGTAACCTCTTGCTTCAAATGTGTTTCTAATGCCACCATTCGGGAACGATGATGCGTCTGGTTCTTGTTGTACCAAGGCGTCGCCACTAAATTTCTCTAATGCTCTTCCATCCGAACTTGGCTCAAAAAACGAATCGTGTTTTTCTGCAGTAGTTCCTGTTAAGGGTTGGAACCAATGTGTATAATGAGTTGCTCCTTTTTCTATAGCCCAAGTTTTCATGGCAGAAGCAATTTGGTCGGATGCAGACCGATCTATTGTTTTACCGTTATTGATACTCTCTTCCACAGCTATGTAAGCATCTTTAGAAAGGTATTGCTTCATCTTCGCTTTATCGAACACATTTACAGCATAAAAATCTGAAATGCGATTAGATGGGGTCTTTACTACAATGTTTTCTCTTTTTTGAACTGTGTCGAGGGCTTTGAATCTTATTGAAGTCATTTTTTTAGAGTTTTTATAAATTATGCATGCAAAAATAGCACATTCTTTCATTTTTTTTAGTGTTTTTCTGAAAAAGACCTATAATTTTTTCCTATTTATGTGGAAAAAGAGGGTGTTTGGAGAAAAAAGGTAAAAAATAGTATTAAGAATTAACACTCAATTCATATTAACCACCACATAAACCAAATTTCCTATATTAGCAACGTGATAGCACTCGTAAAGCAAAAATTCAAAAACAACAAAGAATCTTTTCAGCTATATTTAGGAAGTAGCTTAATTAGTGTATTCAATTTTCTGAGCATTGCATTTCTTTCTCATTTTTTAGTACCCTCAGAATATGGTATTTTTAGGTATATCCTAATGTTTGTGAGTATTTGCGTGGCCATTGGCTCCATGGGTTTCGCTCAAGCTATTTATTATTACCTACAAAAATCCACCAACGCTCAACAAGCATATACATATATTAATGCATTGCGATTCGGATTAGCATTGAGTTCTCTCATCGTATTAATTGGCATGTATCTGTATCAGGTTTTATTTGCACAAAACCATGCTTTTCTAGATTGGAACCGATTTAACATATGGATCATCTTACTTATTATACCCGGCATTTTTTCTTCGGTTGAGCTCAATATTTTTCTTAGCATGCGCAAAATGTCGTCGTATTTTGTAAATAACCTGAGCTTGCTGAGCATTAAAGTGGCATTACTTTTCATTGCTTATACAATGAAAGCATCTTTAATACACTATGTGTTTATATTAAGCATGACCGCTGTATTGCCTAGTTTAATTAATAACATTAACATCGAAAGATTTTTTAGTGCCGAAAAGTTTAAATTAGATTTTTCATCTTTAAAAGATATTTGGTCTTATGGATTGCCAATTGGCGTAGGCTTGCTCTTTGGGGTTATCATGTCGCAAACAGATAAACTTTTGCTGAGCTATTTATTCAAAGACCCACTCTCTATTGCAATTGTTAGCAATGGTAATTTCGAAGTTCCGCTCATTACTGTATTTTACACTTCATTTTCTACTATTGCCTTTCCATATATGCTCAAAGCTTATCAGAATAATAATATTAAGGAGCTTATAGATATTCGTAAAAACTATCAGAAAGAAGTAGTACTCATTTTATTTCCAATTGTTATTGCCTTAATTGCTTGGAGCTCTAGTTTCATTAGCCTTGCATTTGGCGAGTATTACCAACAAAGTGCCACTCTATTTGCCATTTATGCAGTAAGTTTCTTCCTTCGTTTTAACTCTTATCACGATGTTTTTTTAATCACCAATAAAACGAAATACATCAGTATCATTCAAGGCTTAGAATTAGTTTTCCACGTAGTGCTTAGTTATTTTTTAATAAAATATTTTGGAATTATGGGTGCTAGTTTTGCAGCCGTTGTTACCAATATGCTTTATGCTTTCGTGTGTATTTACATCTCTAAAAAAATTCTTAATGTAAGCATGGTAGAGGTGGTGCCTTTTTGGTATTTATACAAAATAGCCTTTATTGCGGCGGGACTCATGTTTCCTTTTTATTTCTTAAGTTTATTGTTCGATATGCACGTGCTAAAGTTACTTATAGCCGCAGCCTATGTGCCTGTATGCATTTTATCACTATATAAAATAGAAGCCCCTCGCAAAAGTGTAATGTAGGTAATGCAAGACGATCAAAATACATATTGGCAATCTAAACTTAGTGTAAAAGGCAATGTTATTGTTCTTTCAGCCTCCGATGCCTATTCACCCTTGATCTTAACTAACACAGCCGATTCTTCGCATAAATACTTATTCGAATCGCAATCTTTTGTTCAGCATTTAATAAATACATATGCTGATGTTCATTTAAAACTGCATCCGAGTATAAATGACATTCGTCCTTTTATTTGGGCTAATTTTATTGCACTAAAACGCTATACTTATGTTGTAGATTTGAACGAAATAACCAACGATCTTTTGCAGGCTATTCCCGAATACAAAAAGTGGAGTCATTTGCAAGTAATGGAGAAAGCACTAACTCCCGAAGATATAGAAGGACATGTACAATTTTTAAAACCTTTTGTAAAATCGACCCGAATCCAAAAGATTAATTCAGATTTACTGCAAAACATAAAACAGCTAAGTACGCTAAGCATCATTAACGAAGAGCATGAAATTGCAGCGCAAATGATTTTCAATAAAAATACCAGTTATGCTGCTCAGCTATTTTACCGCGATACACCCGACTTCAAACGAAACAGGGGCGGTGTTTTCGCTCAATATGCATTTATGCAACATTTCAAAAATAAAGGATATTCTCAATTCGATTTTTGCGGCGCTAACATAAAGTCTATCGCTACATTTAAAAGTAGGTTTCCGGTGCAATTAGTTTCTTTTTATGAACTTTGGCATCATCAAAATAAAATTAAAAACACCTTGCGTAAATTTTTATTTCATCAGGTATAATTTACCAAAGCCTTCTTTAAAATATTGGTCGCCGCTGGTACTTCGCTTCTCAAAATCATTCGCATTTTTTAATACCACTCTGTACAAATATACTCCATTAGCTAATCGGTCGCCAAACTCGTCGGTTCCATTCCATTTGTACTCTGTAATGTTATGTCCAATTTTAATTGGCCCTAACTCTGCCTTGCTTATTTCTCTTACAATTTTACCACTCACGGTCATAATCTGTATTTTCAAATCATCTGGAACTACTTCTCCTGTTAAGGTAAACACAAATTGGGTATGCGTGCTAAATGGGTTAGGGTAGGGGAAAAAGTGTGTTATGCTCGATGCATTCACCACTTCAAAATCTATGTTGTACGCTTCGTTATTATAATTGTTATTGCTTGCGTCTTTTACTTTTATTCGCATGCTATATGTACCATCTTCTGTAAAATGCGGTTTGTATAAAACACTCAACTCATTATTGTTTGCTGAGTTTGCTGGTGTATAACTTACTTCTTCACTTTGAAATTGCACGGCTTGGTACGTGCTAGCATTCGGTTTTTTAATTTCAATTTTTAAAAAGCTACTATCATTCAATAGTAAAAATGGGTTTTCGTCTTTTAGTTTTATGTGGATGAGAGGTCGTGGCGAAATTAAATCGTTTTGCATCGGAATTTTACCATCAATACTTACACTCAATTTCGGTTGCCTTAGGTCTTTGTTAATTTTAATGGCACCCTCTATGCTATTGTTAAAGCTAGTATTTTCGGGAGATTCCAAAGAGTTAATACTGCTAATTACTTTTACATCACCCAATAAATCGCGCGTTGGTATGCGGTAAGTTCTTAAAATAGTATCTAAACTTTTTACTAGCAAGAGTGTGTCTGTTTGCAATACTCTTTGTGTTCTGTCGCTCATTTCGAGCTTTAGTTTCAACTCCGATTTTTCTACATTCTCTTCACCTAAATTTATATATGCTACACTGTGCGTAATTGTATCGCCTTGTAAGGTAGTGCTTGGTTGTAATACGTATTTATATTGCGGAAAAACACTGAGTTCAATAGGCAATCCATAGTTTGCCGACCAATAGGTAAAGGTTGCTGGACTAAAGTTTACAGAATCTTTAAAAGCAACGTTTAATTGTATGTATGGGAATGTGTTGGCATCAATTTGACTAATACCTAAGCTATCAACCGCATTTACATGTTTGCTTATAAATTGTATTTGTCCGTTTGTATCAATCGCATTTAGTTCAATTTCAAACTCATCGCTTGGTTCTTTCTCAAATTTCCAAGCGATGGACTTCCATTTGTTTGCCGGACCAATTAATTCGGAGCGTACATTTCCTCTGTCCCATTTACCAATATGTGTAAAGTTTAATCGTATGAACTGATTTTTTGGATCTGTACCTATACCTGGGTCGGCTGTTTTTTCGGCAGCAGTTCCAATGGACGATGATTTGTACCCAACAAATGCATAAGGTTCTCCATTTGGTATGCTTCTTACTTTTGCTAAGCCCAAGCTTTCCAAGGCTTGCAAAATATTTTCGGGCAAGGTACTAAGGTTTGCATTCAATCCGTTGTATCCTCCTACAACATAACCCGGAGGTATGGCATTCAAATAATGTAACAAGGAATCTCTGTCTGTTGCCGAATTGGTATTAAATACAAATACTCCAGAGTACCGGTACTTATCAAAAGGATAGTCGGGGGTGTTAGCAGCTAAATTATACGAACTTGCATAACTAAAACGTTTTAAACTTTTAGGTTCTAATGCGAGTAAGCAAATGCCTGTAATGCCCGAAGCTACAAATACCGGAGCATTGTTGTTTAACCTCATTCGTCGTTCTACAGAGTCGGTACGTGCATCGTCGCCTCGTGTATTTATGGCAAACTCCACGCTGTTGTTTATAAAGGCTAAGCGGTTGTTTTCTATTTCAACATTGTTTAATAATTCCTCATTTAAAGAACTTACTCTGTTTTGTATCCACTTACTTTCGTTGTTTGGCAAGTAAATTAATTCTTGTACAAACCAGTCCGATGTTTCGCTGTTGTTCTTAATTTGCACTCTAACAAAAACACTGCTGTTTACATTCAAATTATTGAGCTCTATGTTTTTGTTTAATACTTGTTGCTCTAGCCACTTAAAGCTTTTTTTGTAGCCCGATGTAAAACTGGCAATGGTGTCTACCTCAACATTGTATTCAATATTCTTTGCTTGCAAATCGCTGCATTGTACTACCAACGCAAGTTTATTGGTTTTTAAAATCGATGAGTTGCGGGGTTGTACTACGATTGGGTTGAAACTAGAGAGGTAAAATTCTTTTTCAGTTGAATTGTTTAGTTCATTGAGTTCTTCAATTTTTTGGTTAGGGTCTATGCTCAATTTTATTTTATTAGTGCCACTGAGTACCTTGCTTTTATGCAGGGTGTAAAACACGGTATCCGTATTCAATAGCGCTTCTTGTTTTAAAATTGGGTAGGTAATTTTGGTATTGTTCACGGTTCGTTCTATAGTATACTCTACACTATCTGCAATTGCTTTTCCAGTGTTTGTAAGTATAAAAGCTATTTCAACCGAATCGTTGTTAGCAAATTTTTTGTTGCTCACATAAAAGCCGTTGTTGGCCAATGCATAATCGGCTTTGTTAGGTGCGTACAATACGTAACTAGGGTCGCCTTGGTAAACCATTTGCCTAGTGTGCAAAATATTGATGGAGTCGTTGGCATTTGCGAAATCGGCGATGCTCGCTTTTTGTATTTCGCCAATGCTCTTGCCATAGTTTGTGTTAAATGCATTCAGGTAAAAAGTACGGTGGTATTCTGTTAAATAAGAAGTAAATCCTAAATCGCTACTTGCCAGCCAGCCAATGGCTCCACGATTTTTAGCATGTATATAGTTTTCGCCCATCGAATTGTCGTTAGCAAAATTACCAACTGAACAGCCACTCAAAAAATATACAGGGTATCTTCCACGGTTGTTTAATTCTTCGGGTTCGCCAAAATTAATTTCTACAAAGTAGTTGGCACCGTGACCGTAATAACTAAGCAAGCTAATGCCTTGGTCTGTTAACTCTACAATTTTCTCGCGGTAATTATCGCTCACCGGTTCGTTTACTTTTTTGTTGAAGTTTATAATTTTTGCACCTAAATAGGGTTGCACAGCTACATCTTCACATGCTTTTAGCGCAGCAGAAAACGAAGTATTCTCGCCTATGCTTCGTCCGCCAGTAGCATGTATAATGTTTTTGCGCCAAAGCGAATAGTCGACATTTGCCTCTTGGTCTTTTAACTTATCTAAATAATCAAGCGCTTCTTGGTTGGTTTCTACAGCTATTCTGCCAATGCCCATGCTCGGTTCAAGTTTCGAAAAATCTAAACTGCTAACGTATAATATATCCGATGGTGGAATGCCTATGCTTGGTACATAGTTGCGCTTAGCAAATGATGGGTTCGCATACAAATTGCTCTGTATGCCTTTACCTATAATAAATAAATTCTTGGCAGGCACTTTTGCATTCGCAACATAGGCATCTACAAATCGCTTTACAGCCAATGGGTGATGGTAACCGTATGTATAGGCATTGTACAAATCTTCTACCATTACCAAATATGTTTTTATGCCTTTCAGTTCTTTGTATTGTTTG
>JBILKW010000221.1:0-2888 GCA_044376465.1 Sphingobacteriales bacterium
TAACAAGTGAGTTTCATACCCTTTAGCAGCATCTACTAAAGCTGCAGCATTAAAATGTAAATAGTTTTTCTCAATAAACTGAGAGATAGGACCTTTTGTTGACATCGTGTGTGATTAATGCGCAAATGTAGTAAAAATGTGCAAATGCGTAAATGTACAAATGTGCAAATGTACAAATGTGCAAATGTGCAAATGTGCAAATGTGGCCATCGGAATTTGATTAAAATAAAAACGAAACATATAACTAGCAAAGAGCAATCTTCTCGATTGTACAATTTCTACCTGCTTCTAGCTAGCTCGATATAATCTGGCCTGTCTGCCAAGGAGGTGTGCTTAAACGTATGAATAACCATGCCTTTGTGAATTACAAATATGCCTGGCATTTGAAAAGCGTCGCCCATGATTGGGCGCGGTGGATTTAATTTTAATATTGTATGCATTACACCTCGCACCAACACATTGAAGCCAAACAATTGCTCCAAATTTCCGCGGCTGAGGCCAAAGGCTTTGTATATTCTCTTGTTCGGGTCGCTGATGCGCGGTAAATCTTGTAAACCAAAATGGCTAGTTATTTCTTCGGCCTTGGCATCGTCTACCAAATGAACCAAAACTATCTTAGTACCTTCTTTCTCTATCTGCGCTCGATTATGCTGTATTTCAGATAACATCTCCCTGCAAAATGGACAACCAAAATGGCGTAAAAAAACTAACATAGTTGGCGACGCATCTGTATGTTCTTGTAGAGAGGATCCTTGGTTTGTATAGATATTCCCCAACGACTTTAATTTCCTCGGATTCATATCATACGCTTCTAACTCCTTGGTGCTTTGATAATGCTCAAACGTTTGGTAGAGAATTAATCCAAACGGTAACAACCAAACCATGTCGTTCGCCAATACCATTGATATTAACTGCTGTGGGATTAATTCAGCATACATGTAATACAAATAGCCTACACTCACTACCAATTTCACTACAAAACCTATAAATATGATGAGCCAATGCTTAAATGGCTTTCTGCTAGCTATAATGTATGCTATACCAAATATAATTTCTAATAATCCTATTGCCTTCGATATCCAATGGTCGTTGGCAAAATGCATGTGCAACTTTTCTAAGAAATAATTGGGGCGAACAAAAGCGATCCCACCCCATACTATGTTGTAGAATCCGGCCGCAATTAAAAGGTATTGCATCCAAGGACGAGGGGTTATAAGTCTCATATTTAATTGAATTAGCTAAATTACAAATGGCGAACTAAGAGAGAGTGAGGAGTGGGAACTGAGAGCAAATTGTGCAAAATTGCACCAAGTCTCACGACTAAAATCACAAACCTTTAATTATCCAACGTACAACCTTTAACTAATTTAATCAAAAAGTGTTTTCGTGCAGGAGCATTTTTTAAAATATAGAATCAATACAGATGCTCTAGTAAGTAGTGGGAAATGTGTATTCATGCAGCATATAAGCTCTTTTTAGCGAACATTGTGCCGATTCCAGAGCTGTTAAAAAGATATTTGTAAACTAACTAATTCTTCCCCAGGCTTCTCTACTTTTGCTTTGCGAAGCCATGTACTTACGGAGATCTGTATAGTATGGATGTTCTAAATACGGATCGCTGTCTACAATTTCTTGTGCAGTGATGCGTGCTTCTTGTAATATTTTTTGGTCTTTGGCAAGGTCGGCAATGTGTAGATCGAGCACTCCACTTTGTTGTGTGCCTTGCAAATCGCCTGGGCCACGCAATTGCAAATCGATTTCTGCAATTTCGAATCCATTGTTAGTTTTTACCATGGTAGAAATTCTGGTACGCGCATCGGCACTCAATTTATTTCCGGTCATCAAAATACAATACGATTGCTCTGCTCCTCTCCCCACTCTGCCGCGCAATTGGTGTAGTTGCGATAAACCGAAACGCTCGGAATTCTCAATAACCATTACACTTGCGTTGGGTACGTTAACACCTACTTCAATAACCGTAGTGGCAACCATTAGTTGAGTTTCGCCTTTTACAAAACGTTGCATTTCGAACTCTTTATCGGCTGCTTTCATTTTCCCATGCACAATACTCACGTGGTATTTGGGCATCGGGAAGGCTTTGGTAATGCTTTGGTATCCTTCTTCTAAATTTATTAAATCTAATTTCTCCGATTCTTTAATGAGCGGATACACAATATAAACTTGCCTGCCTTTTGCAATTTCTTTTTCTAAAAAGCCAAATAATTTTAATCGATGCGATTCGTATTGGTGAATGGTTTCAATGGGCTTGCGTCCTTTCGGTAATTCATCAATTACCGATGTATCTAAATCTCCGTACAAGGTCATGGCTAACGTACGCGGAATAGGCGTAGCAGTCATTACCAATACATGCGGTGCTTGTACATTTTTTTTCCAAAGTTTGGAGCGTTGCTCCACACCGAACCTGTGTTGCTCATCAATAATAACCATACCCAAATTTTTAAACACCACTGGGTCTTCTATGAGGGCATGTGTGCCAATTAAAATATGTATTTCACCATTGGATAATTGCTCGAGCAGTTCGCGGCGTTCTTTTGTTTTAGAACTTCCAGTTAGAATTTTTATATTAATGTTCATGCCTTGCAACAACTCCGAAAGGCCGGCAAAGTGTTGCTGGGCAAGTATCTCGGTTGGTGCCATAAGGCAAGCTTGGAACCCATTATCAATAGCCAACAACATGGTAAGTAGTGCAACAATTGTTTTCCCAGAACCAACATCACCTTGCAACAAGCGATTCATTTGGTAACCCGTATTCGTATCGGCACGAATTTCTTTTACTACTCTTTTTTGTGCATCGGTTAATTCAAATGGTAATTGATGATGGTAAAACTGATTAAAATGTTCGCCTACTTTAGAAAATACAAATCCTT
>JBILKW010000085.1:0-9296 GCA_044376465.1 Sphingobacteriales bacterium
TAAAATATAATCGCCATGCGCCATTAAGATGGCCGGAAAAATAATGCAATGAAAAACGATGTTGTCTTTTCCAATGAAATGTATTAAGCGTGTATCTTCAGATTTCCAATACTTTTCCCAATCGGGTGCTAGCTCTTTAGTTGCAGAAATATAACCAATGGGTGCATCGAACCATACGTACAATACTTTTCCTTCTGCATCTTTCAAAGGTACTTTTACACCCCAATCTAAATCGCGGGTCATGGCACGAGGTTGCAAACCTTGGGTTAACCACGATTTGCATTGGCCTATTACATTCGATTTCCAATCGTTGTGTTGATTTATAAAATTCTCAATATTTTCTTGAAAACGATCTAGGGGCAAAAACCAGTTCTTAGTAGTTTTCATTACGGGAACCGAACCAGATAAAGTTGATTTAGGATTTATTAAATCAGTAGGGTTTAAGGTAGAGCCACATTTCTCGCACTGATCGCCGTAAGCATTTTCGTTTCCGCAATTTGGGCAAGTACCAGTAATATACCTGTCGGCTAAAAACTGGTTGGCTTCTGCATCAAAATATTGTTCGGTAACTTCTTCCTGAAACATGCCTTTATCATACAAGTTTGTAAAAAACTCTGAAGCGGTTTCATGATGAGTTGGAGAAGAGGTTCTCGAATAAATATCGAAGGAAATACCAAACTCTTTAAAAGAGTCGCCCATCATTTTATGGTATTTGTCTATTACTTGTTGAGGAGTAATGCCTTCTTTTTTTGCTTTAATGGTAATTGCAACGCCATGTTCATCAGAACCACAAATAAATTTCACATCTTTAGCATTGGCACGCAAATACCTCACATATATATCTGAAGGGATGTAACAACCTGCTAAATGGCCAATATGTACCGGACCATTTGCATAGGGTAAAGCTGCTGTAACCGTAAATCTTTTAAAACTCTTTTCCAAATCCTTAAATAATGATAATTTGCCAAAGATAATGCTTTCTGAACAATGCGCATTCCTACTTACCTTAAAAAAGGCGATACTATTGGTATTTTAAGTACCGCTCGTAAAATTACCGAAGAGCAATTGAACTTCGCTGTACAATTAATACACTCTTGGGGCTTCAACACTCGCTTGGGTAAAAGCATTGGTGCTGAGGAACATCAGTTTGCCGGAACCGACGATATTAGAAGAGATGACTTACAAAAATTTATAAATGATCCGGATATAGATGCAATACTTTGTGCACGTGGTGGCTATGGTACCATGCGCATTATTGATGAAATAGATTTTAGCAAATTTGTGCAAAAGCCTAAATGGATTTGTGGTTTTTCTGATGTTACCGTTTTGCACGAGCACCTGCAAAGCCTCGGTATTGCTAGTTTACATACAGCAATGCCTTCGCTTTTTCCAAACGTAATGGACCATCCTACTTTACAATCCATCGAAAAAGCATTAAAAGGGGAAGCTTTGGAATACCAATGGAAATCATCTGCGAAGAATCTTCAT
Source organism: Sphingobacteriales bacterium (assembly GCA_044376465.1). GTDB lineage: Bacteria > Bacteroidota > Bacteroidia > Sphingobacteriales > Sphingobacteriaceae > CAJBVG01. The sequence continues at coordinate 1,489 of JBILKW010000085.1, forward strand.
CTACAACATATAAAAGCTGAACTCGTTGGTGGTAACCTCTCTTTAGTGTACGCCTTGCAAGGCAGTGCTTCTGATCTAAATACCGATGGTAAAATTTTGTTCTTAGAAGACCTCGACGAGTATTATTACCATGTTGATCGTATGATGTGTAGTTTGGATAGAGCAGGTAAATTGAAAAATTTAAAAGCTTTATTAATTGGAGGGATGACCGATATGAAAGACAATTCCATTCCTTTTGGCATGCAAACCGAAGAAATTATTTTGTACTATGCAAAAAAATATGGCTACCCTGTGTTCTTCGATTTTCCATGCGGGCATATAGAACATAATTATGCGGTAAAGTTGGGAGTGGAAGCGAGTATTGAAGTGGAGGGAGATGGGGTTCGTTTTAGACAGTGATTCGAACTGGCGAATTTACGAACTTACGAACTTGCGAATTTACGAACTTACGAACTGGCGAATTTACGAACCGACGAGAGCTCGCTAATTCGTTAGTTCGTAAATTCGCTAGTTCGTTTTATATCTCAGCCCCGAACAATGATCCCTCACCGCTCCAGTTACACTTGCCAAACAATTATTTTCTCCTCTACTTTTTAGCACTCCAAGAAACGCAAAAATAATTGCCTCTTTAAACTCTATAATCTCTTTAACAGGTATAACAATTTCTGCTTGGCAAAAATGACTTAATCTTTTTATTAAATATTGATGGTAGGTTCCACCACCGGTGATGAGCAATTTTGTTTTTTCGTTAAATATTTCTGCATTTATATCCTTGCCAATTTGCATTGCAACGTGTTCGCAATAAGTATGGAGTTTATCTTCTATAGAAATATGAAAAGAATCTAGCAAGGGTATAACATTTTCATATACCCATTCTTTTCCAAGCGATTTAGGTGCATCAGATTTATAAAAATCTAATTCATTTAATTGAATTAATAAACTTGAATTTAAATAACCGGATGCTGCAAGTTTACCATCTTCATCATAATTTAAATTACACAGCTCTGCATAATGGTTCAACACCATGTTTGCTGCACAAATATCATAAGCAATACGTTGATTATTTTTTTCGAACGATACATTTGCAATGCCTCCAATGTTTAAACAAAAATCGTAATCGGCAAATAAATGCTTATCGCCAATAGGTACAAGCGGTGCACCTTGACCACCCTTTGCAACATCTTGTTTTCTGAAATCACAAATCACTTCAACTCCACAATTAGCGGCAATAATTTGTCCGGCTCCAATTTGTAAACTTAATTTCTTTTCGGGCTGATGAAAAATAGTATGACCGTGTGAGGAAATAAAATCTAATTTCGATATGGAAAATTCTGTTCTAAAATTTTGAATGCATTCTGAAAAATACTCAGCTAATTCAATGTCTAGGAGTTGAATGCCCAATGAATTTAAACTCATGGCATTGTTTAATTTATTTTTCCATTCGGTTGTATACTGGATAGCTTTAGACTGAAGAAGTTTAAAAGACCATTGATTGTTATGGTTTATAAATTCTACATAGGCTATGTCTAAACCGTCTAAAGAGGTTCCGGACATTAAACCTAAAACATAGTATGATTGCATTTTTAAAGTTAAAAAAACTTTTATTCTTTTTTGCGAACTTTGCGAATACTTAGCGCTTTTTGCGTGAACGATTTTTTATTTAAACGCAAAGGACGCTAAGTATTCGCAAAGTTCGCAAAACAAAAAAAGGCCGAAGATTTCTCTTCGGCCTTTCCATTAAAATATTTTAAAATTATTGCTTAACAATTTTTTGTACACTTACATTATTTCCTTCTCTAACTTCAACCATATACACCCCTTGAGCCTGGTTTGATAAATCAAATGAAGTATATAATAACGATTGTGTATTGTATTCTTTTTCGAATATAATACGACCTGTAACATCCATTACTTTAATACTCGAAGCACCATTAACATTTGCTTTTACATAAAAAGTTCCGTTTGATGGATTTGGATATACTTGAAAGTTTTCTACTTTATTGTTGTTTAATCCTGAAACTACACGTACCGATCCCCATTTAAATATTCCACCACCTGCAGTAGTTGAGTAAAATCCACCAGACCAACCGTTGTTGATATCGGCAAAATTACATGCAGTATGTTGTACTTGATCAATATTGGTCCAAGTTAAACCACCATCTTCTGAGTATGCAGAACCCACAGCACCAATAGTGCCATTTGCAGCGGTTAAGAAATAAGTATTTGCTGAGCCTGGAACATAAGCAATGTTACTAAATACAATTAAATCACCAGCTGTATCAATACCAGTTGAATTCCAGTTTAAACCACCATCCAAGGTAAACATTAATGTATATATTGATGAATCTGAATTGTTTAATACTGCCATCATTTCATTTTTATTTTTAGCAGCTATGCTTGGAATAGCCGTATTTGGTATACCAGATAATGGGGTAACCCCTAATTTCCAAGTATAACCTAAGTCGTGGCTTACTAAAATATTACCAAAGTTTGTTGGATATACAATGGTACTGTCAATTGCTGTGAAGAAACCAACCGTTCCATACTCACCAGAAACTGGAGTTAATGGAATGTTTGCACTTGGTACACGTACCCAAGTTCTTCCGCAATTGTTTGTTGTGTACAATTCAAAATAACCGCCTTCTGGGTCGCCAAGTGCCACACCATTTTTAGCATCGAAGAAATGTACTATGTTAATAAACGAAGCTGAGTTGTTTGTAAATACTCCTGTACTTACTTTTGACCAATTTGTTCCACCATTTATGGTTTTATATACACCTTGTGCGGCAGCAGTTGCTGTTGTAGGGTAAATAGAAGCATAAGCAGTATCGTAATCAATAGGTGAAATATTAGCTAATCCAAATGTTGCTGTTAAGCCAGTTGCTGCAATGTTTGCTGAAGTCCATTTTGCTCCACCATCTTTCGTTCTAGTATAGTTACGAATTGTTGCATTACCTCCAGAACCATCATAAGCAGTTGCCCAAACAACGTTAGAATCTACTACTGCAAATTCGTTAATTCCTCTAGATGCTACCGTAAATGAAGCATTTTGTATGTGCCATGTTTGCTGTGCACTTACAGATATTGTTACGGCAACAAGTGCCAACAAAAGTAAAAGTTTTCTTTTCATATCGTTTTTTGTTAATTATTTACATGTAAACTGTGCTAAATTAATATAAAATGGCCCAAATACAATGCCAAAAGCATATTTATTGTAACAATTCTGCCATAAATTCAAAATTATAGTACTATGCATTGCATAGTATTATAATAAACATATATCTTTGTATTATGATAATTGAAAATACACAAGTTCAGATGAGAAAGGGGATTTTAGAGTATTGCATCCTCTCCATTATATCGCATGGTGAGAGCTATGCCTCTGACATTATAGAAGAATTACGCAATGCTCGCTTGTTAGTGGTAGAAGGAACTTTGTATCCTTTGTTAACCAGATTAAAGAATAATGGGCTCTTAAGTTACCAATGGCTAGAATCGACGAGCGGACCGCCCAGAAAGTATTACCAATTAACCGATACTGGTAAAAATGTACTTTCTGAATTAGAAAAAACATGGAATGAATTGGTATTTGCAGTAGAGGCTGTAAAAAAGGTAAATGCCCAAGAAAAACAAATTGATACTATTGATAACACGCAAGAATAAACCTAAAGATTATGAACAAGACCATCATTATAAATATAAGTGGCATCATCTTTCACATAGAAGAGGACGCATATGAAAAATTAAAAAGCTATATGACTGAAGTAAAATCATACTTCATAAAATCGGAAGATAACTTTGAAATTGTGAGCGACATTGAGAATAGAATTGCAGAACTCTTTTCAGAAATAATATTAGTAGAAGAAAAGCAAGTGATAGTAATGAACGATGTAGATCGTATTATTCGCACCATGGGCCAAGCAAAAGATTTCGAATCAGCTATGAACGAAGAAATTGAAGAGGAAGTTGATGAAACTTCTATTCCAAAGAATATAAAGAAAAGATTATACAGAAATCCAGACGATAAAATTGCAGCGGGTATTTGCTCTGGTATAGCTGCTTATTTTGATGTGGATCCTTTATGGATTCGATTGGCTTTAACTTTATCAATTGTATTTTTTGGTACTGGTATTTTCTTGTACTTAATACTATGGGTGATAATGCCTGAGGCCATTACTCGTACAGAGAAATTGGCGATGCGTGGTGAAGCTCCAACCATTGAAAGTATTCGTAAATCAATAGAAGAAGAAATGGCTGGTATGAAAAGAAACTTTAATAATGCAAGTGGAGAAATAAGAAACATAGGGAACAATTCTGCTTTAAGAGGTTTTATAAGTTCTGTATTTGTATTTGCCAACAAAGCGTTCAGCTTATTTACTAAATTAATTGTAAAAGCTGTTGGCATATTAATCATGTTTGTAAGCGGTGCCTTTTTTATAGCCTTAACTGTAACCATACTAACCTTATTTGGTGTGGTCGATGGGCAAATAAGTGCAGATATACCAATGTTTATGCTACGTACCGACCATCAGAATGTGATGTATTTCGCATGGTATTTTGTACTCATCATTCCAATAATTGTGGTATTTATGGTTGGCATCAGAATATTATTTAATACCAATCCGTTTAATAAAATTTCGGGTTGGTCTATGTTAAGCATCTGGATACTTAGTTTGTTCGTAGGCGGATTTTATACAATAGATACCTTGTCGAACTTTAAAGAAGAAGGTCGCTTACAACAAACGGTAGTTTTACAAAATTCTACTGCCAAAAAATATTATTTAATAAGCGATAACGACGAAAAGTATAATTACTACGATACTTTAAAAACAAATGAATTTGGATTGAAGGATAAAATGGTATTAAAATCGCAAGAGCATAATTTTGGTTTCGATAATGTATCTATAAAAATTGAAAAGAGTTTAACAAACGAACTGCGCTTGGTTACCACTTATGAAGGCAGAGGTAAAACAGAAACCGAAGCAATTAAATCTGCGGAGAGCATTGTGTACCTCTTCGAACAAAACGATTCGGTATTAGTGTTTCCGCGTTTCTTTAAACTGAAAAACAACAGTAATTGGAGAGCACAAGATGTAGAACTTACCTTATACGTTCCTTTCAATACAGAGCTTATTATACAAGAAAGAGTAGACCATTTAATTCACAACATTTACTCGGGTGAATGTGAACGCGACGAATACGACCGTATAAAATGGGTGATGGGGAAAGATGGAATGCAGTGTACAAAAAAGATCGTAGAACAATAATTATAAAAAACTCATAGTCTTTTCTGGATTCATAAGAATTTCTACTCGTGAGTAATTCCATGGTTTCCAGAAGGCTTCAAGTACTTGTGCGTAGGTTTTTTCTTCCCATTTCTCGAATACTTTTCGAGCCCCTATTGATAATTCTTTATTGGTTACATAAACAGTTCCTTGATGTTCGGTAAAACTAAACTCTGGTAATAATGAAAATAAATAATTTGAGTAATACACACGTGCCGCAATTTCTTGGAACTGAATTAAACTAATGGTATTCGTTTTAAGTTTCACTAATGTTTGTTGATGATAGTTTTTATTATACTCTTCGTCGAGTAAACAAATAATTATACCTAAGTTATTACATCTGAAAGAAAAAGTTAAGGTATTTATTTCATTTCGGTGTTCAAATTTTTCGATGCCTTCTTCTTCTTTTAAATTATACAAAAACAATGAAAAAGGTTTTGGATTTTCCCATTCAAAATTTAATACCAATGATTGTAAGAGTTTGTGAAGTGTTCTAAATTTGTTTATTAATACAGGTGAAATTTTAAAACCTTCTTCTTTGTATTCTTCACTTTTTAATCCGTTTTTAATTTCGGCACTCACCAAACCATATACTATTAGGCCTGCCCATTGGAACCATTCTACATCCGTTAATAGATTCGGATCTCCTTTTTCAAAAGCCAATTTGGCTTTTTCTTGTAATCGCTGAATAGTTTCGTAGGCATCCGCACTAATTGCTAATTTCAAATCATTATAAGTGCAATAACTTTCGTCGAGCAACTTAAAAGGCTTGTCGTGCAAATCTTCGGCTTGCATTAACCATTCTGGGAAAACAGAAAGTATATCAATGCCTTTAGAAACGGGCATACCCGTTAAAAAACATTTGGCACCAACTAGGTCAAAACTAATAAATGGATCGTATAAATTTGCTTCATTCATTGGCACAAAAATATTAATCATTTCCATCAATCTTAATTGTTTATATCTTTATTTAATGAAAATTGAATTTAAAGAGTATCAACTTGCTCTAAATTACCCTTTTAAAATTTCTGATTATAGCAGAACCAGTACGCCTTTGGTATTTGTAACCATTACAGATGAAGGTGTACAAGGCATCGGAGAAGCAAGTATGCCACCATATTTAGGAGAGAGTGTAGAGTCGGCTTGTGCGTTTCTATCTAAAGTTAAAATCGAAAAATTTACTAGCATCGCTAAAATTCTAGCTTATGTTGATGAAATAGATGAAGGTAACAATGCAGCAAAAGCAGCGGTAGACATTGCTCTACACAATTGGTATTGCCAAAAAAATAAGATTCCATTATACCAATACTTCAACTCTGATCTTTCTAAAATGCCTCTCACCTCCTTTACCATTGGCATTGATACGAAAGAGATCCTTATTGAAAAAGTAAAAGATGCAGAACCTTTTCAACGCATTAAAATAAAATTAGGAACTAATTACGATAAAGAAATTATAAGCACGATTCGCAGCATTACCCACAAAGAAATAGTTGTAGATGCAAACCGTGGTTGGAAAACAAAAGAGCATGCAGCAGAAATGATTGATTGGTTGGCTACTAAAAATTGTTTACTTATAGAACAGCCCATGCCAGTGGAACAATTGGAAGATATGCTTTGGTTAAAATCTCGTGCAGCTTTGCCTCTTTTTGCCGACGAATCTTGCAAGCGTTTTATAGATCTTGATGTAATTAAAGATGGCTTCCATGGCATCAATATTAAACTAATGAAATCTACTGGTTTGCACGAGGCACAAAAAATGATTACTCATGCACGCGAACTTTCTTTACAACTAATGATTGGTTGTATGAGCGAAAGCTCTTGCGGAATTTTGGCTGCTGCCGCACTCGCACCTCAATGCGATTATGCAGATTTGGATAGCACTTGGATGGTGAAGAATAATCCGTTTGAAAATCCGATACTGAAAAATGGGAGGATCAAACTAACGAACTAACGAACTAGCGAATTTATGAATAATCCGTCTTTCGGTTTTTCGGCCTTTCGGATTTTCGTACTACCTTTGCTACATGAATTTAAAAGAATCGCACAACTGGGTACTCATACGCCTAAGTATAATTACCATCCTACTTGCAATATTTGCTTACCTAATAGATAACTATACTTGGAATAAAGAAATGAACCCATTTTATACCATGAGTATGTGGGCCATTGTAGGTATGAACATTGTAGGCATTCTAGCATTTATAGTATTAATTCCTAAAACAGATTTACAAGAAGACGATTATAAAAATCAACTCTTTATTGGTAAGCTATCTCGAAACATTTATCTCTTCTCTCTGTTGATGTTATTTACTGGTTTGTTAACCTTTAGCTCCACAGCAGGAAGAGTATCTTACTTATTTTTCCTCTTAGCATTGGTAACCATGCCTGTGGCACATGTTTGTTACGGAATCTGGATTCGGAAAATCGAATTAGCGAATTAGCGAATTTACGAATTAGCGAATTTACGAACTGGCGAATCGCTAATTCGTAAATTCGCTAATTCGCTAGTTCGATTTTATTATA
>JBILKW010000222.1:0-2846 GCA_044376465.1 Sphingobacteriales bacterium
AGGCTTTGGTTGGTATAGCCAATTCGCACATCGGGTAGTAAACGAGCACGCTCTGTTTTCCATGCATTTTTTTGCATTTCATTTTCGGCCATTAATCGTTGTATAAAATAAGATGTTTTATCGGCGGTATACATTTCTGTGCTTTCATAAAATGCAGTTCCTTCTACCTTATTGTATTGATTATTTGCAGACAGTAACCAATTGAATTTTTGCACATGTGCATTTAATACCGCAGTGTTCAAACTTTTTTCTTTTTGAATATTGATGAGCGCATTGTCTAACATCGATTTCTCCATTCTATTGAGTTGTCCTTTTTCAAATAATAGATCAATGCTATTCTCTACATTTTTTAGTTGAGCTTGAATGTCTGCTAAATAGTTTTCTTTTTCTGAAAACAATTGAATGCAATAATATTGAAAATGCAAATCGGCTAAGAGCTCCTGTTTCTTTAGCTCTTGTTCTGCTTTTACAATATCTTTTTGAGCATTCGCGTACTTAGCATTGTTTACATAGTAAGTAGGGAAATGGAAACTTTGCATAATGCTGTATGCTCGGTCTTGGTCGCCACTGTTGTATTGCCCACTTTGCACACTCAATTCTGTTTTCGGAATGTCAACTCCAAGCCCTTTACTTTTTTGCACAGTAGTTTGGTAGTTTTCATTTGCTTTTAACAACAAATTTTGGTCTAACATTTTTGTACGAGCATCTGCCCATGAAATGGAATTTTGTGCAAATGTATTACTGCTTATAAGTAATAGAATTATGCTTGTAATAATGGTAGTACTTGCTTTTTTATTGGGTTTAAAATTGCTGAACATTTTATACAATACAGGTAATATAAACAAGGTAAGTAAAGTAGCAGTTAACAAGCCTCCAATTACCACCGTTGCCAAAGGTCTTTGTACTTCTGCACCTGCGCCATTGCTTAAGGCCATTGGTATAAAACCCATAGAGGCAACAGCTGCGGTCATTAACACCGGGCGTAACCTTATTTTAGTTCCATGTATTACAATTTGCCTAGCATCATGCCAACCTTCTTTTCTCAATCGGTTAAATTCTGCAATCAATACAATACCGTTTAATACTGCAACTCCGAAGAGTGCAATAAAACCAATGCCTGCCGAAATACTAAAGGGTAAGCTGCGTAAACTTAAAGCGAATATACCACCAATGGCAGAGAGCGGAATAGCACTAAATATTAAGACACTTTGTTTTAGAGAGCCAAATGCGAAATACAACATCAATAAAATTAATAACAATGAAAGTGGAACTGCTACAGCTAAACGATTGGTAGCGGCTACAAGGTTTTCAAAAGATCCACCGTATACAGTATAATATCCGGCAGGAAGTTTTATTTGTTTATCTACTTTGGTTTTTAATTCCGTAACAATGGTTTGCACGTCTTTCCCTCTCACGTTAAAGCCAATAATAATTCTGCGTTTGGCATCTTCTCTTTGTATTTGGTTGGGTCCATCAATAATATTTATGGTGGCTAATAAGTTTAGTGGTACAGAAGAACCATTTGTTCTGCTGACCAATAAATTTTCTAAACTTTCTATATCATTTTTGAAATTTTTATCCATCCGTACTACCAAATCAAATTGTTTTTCGCCTTCGTAAATTTTACCACTTACGGCTCCTGCATAAGCTGCATTTACGGTATTGTTTATTTCATCAACCGTAATTCCGTATTGCGCCAATGCTTCTCTTTTATATTGAATTACAATTTGAGGCATGCCTCCAATAGCTTCTACATACAAGTCTTTCGCGCCATCCACTGTTTTTATTATTTCTCCAAGTTTATGTGCATACAAAGCCAATGTATCTAAATCTTCTCCAAAAATTTTACACACTACATCTTGTCTTGCGCCTGTCATTAGTTCATTAAACCTCATTTGTACAGGGTACTGAAAGCCTACCGTTAATCCGGGAACGGCTGCTAATTCTGCACTCATTTTTTCTGCGAGTTCATCATAGGTTTCTGCAGAGGTCCATTCTGATTTGTCTTTCAAAATAACCATCATATCACTTGCTTCAATAGGCATAGGATCCGTAGGAATTTCGCCACTACCAATTTTAGTCACTACTTTTTCTACTTCCGGAAATTTATCTAATAAAATTTTTGCGGTGGCTTGTGTACCTTCAATGGTAGTATTTAAATTACTTCCGGTGAGTACACGAGTATCTACTGCAAAATCTCCTTCTTCTAGTTCGGGAATAAATTCGCCACCCATTTTTGTTAAAATGAAAATAGAAAATAAGAAAATAGCAAGAACTAGTGCTAAGCTTTTGCGTTTATGGTTCAATACAAATTCTAAAGCGTGTTGATATTTCTTTTCCAACCCAATCATTACTCTATCAGAAATATTGGGTTCGTGTTTTATTTTTTTAGAGATGAATAAAGAGCTCATCATGGGTACGTAGGTAAGCGATAGTATAAAGGCGCCTACAAGCGCAAAGGCAACGGTAGCGGCCATTGGCGAAAACATTTTACCTTCTATGCCTTGTAAAGAAAAGATGGGCAGGTAAACTACTAAAATAATTATTTGTCCGAACACCGCTGAGTTCATCATTTTAGAAGCCGAACTATTTACTTCTTCGTTCATTTCTGATTGCGAAAGCCGTGTTATATTTACAAACCTTTTGGAATGGCTGAGCTGATGCATAATGGCTTCCACAATAATTACGGCACCGTCTACAATTAATCCAAAATCGATGGCACCTAAACTCATTAAATTTCCACTCACTCCAAATAAGTTCATCATTATAATGGCGAACAACATAGAGAGTGGAATTACCGAAGCAACAATTAATCCGGCGCGTAAATTACCGAGGAATAATACGAG
>JBILKW010000006.1:0-26040 GCA_044376465.1 Sphingobacteriales bacterium
TTACTTTAAATTCTTTAAAATTAAATATATTCATACGACCAGGAGTTTGCGCTGCTGATGGTATAAATGTTTCTAATGATAAACGCATATCCTCTGTTTTGAAACCGTATAAATATCCTGCCAGTGTTGCAGCTAGTACATTTGCGATCATAAACTTTGCCTTTCCACCCATAGTAAGAGGAACAGTAGTTACTTTTTCTACGCGTATTTTCCAATCTCCCTTTTTAATGGTGATGAAACCGCTTTCATAAATAGCTGCAACACCACCTGCTTTGCAATGCTTTCTAATTACGGGATTGTTTTCTTCTAAACTGAAATAAGCAATGTTACAATCTAGTTCACCCGCAATTTTTACACAATATTCATCTTCTGCATTTAGCACTGCCCAACCATCTTTTTTTATACTTTTTACAACGGTAGATTTTACACGTGCTACATCTTCTAGAGTGTCAATGTCATTAATGCCTAAATGATCTTCTTGTATATTTGTAATAACGCCAATGTCACATTTGCTAAAACCTAAGCCTGCTCTAAGAATTCCGCCTCTTGCAGTTTCTAGCACTGCAAATTCAACGGTAGGGTCTTTTAAAATAAACTCAGCAGAATAAGGTCCAGTAGTATCGCCTTTTTCGAGCATATGATTTTGTACATATATTCCGTCAGAAGTAGTAAATCCCACTCTGTAGCCCATGTTTTTTACGATGTGTGCGAGTAAGCGAGTAGTAGTAGTTTTGCCATTGGTACCCGTTACTGCCATAATTGGAATGCGCGATTGTTTACCTGGAGGGTATAACATATCAATTACGGGTGCAGCAACGTTGCGTGGTAACCCATCTGCAGGAGCCAAGTGCATGCGAAAACCAGGTGCGGCATTAACTTCTAAAATTACTCCGCCATTTTCTTTTAGTGGCTGTGTTAAATTTTCGGCCATTATATCTATACCACAAACATCTAATCCAATTACTCTTGAAATACGTTCGGCTAAGAAAATATTTTCTGGATGCACCATGTCTGTAACATCAATAGATGTTCCGCCTGTAGATAAGTTTGCCGTAGATTTTAAAAAGACTATTTCAGATTTCTTCGGAACGGTGCTTAACGTATAACCCATTTTATCTAGAAGATCTGTAGTATCTCTATCAACTGTAATCTCCGTTAGCACATTCTCATGACCATACCCTCTTCTTGGATCTAAATTTTCTATTTCAATTAATTTTTCAATAGTATTGATCCCGTCTCCTTTAACATGCGCAGGCACGCGTTGTGCTGCCGCAACTACTTTATTGTTTATTACTAACACGCGGAAATCATAACCTGTAATAAAACGCTCAACAATTACTTTACGTGAATATTTTTTTGCATGAGTTAAACCCTCTACGGCATCTTCCCAATTTTTTACATTTATGGAGGCTCCTTTGCCGTGGTTGCCATCCAATGGTTTTATAACAATAGGAAACTTTATTCTATCGATGCATTTTTGTAAATCTTCTTCGTCGATTACAATGTCGCCTTTGGCTACGGGAATAGCTGCATCATTTAACATTTTTTTAGTTAGCTCTTTGTTGCATGCAATATCAACTGCTATGTTTGATGTTTTATCTGTAATTGTTGCTTGAAATCTAACTTGATTTACACCATATCCTAATTGTATTAAAGAATTTGTTCCTAAACGAATCCATGGAATATCACGCGCAACCGCTTCGTCCACTAACGAAGCGGTGCTTGGTCCGAGGCGAACATCTTCACGTATTTCGCGCATCCGTTTAATGTCGGAAGCAAGGTCGTATTTCTGTCCAGAAATTAAAGCTTCGGCAATTTTAACTGCTGCTTCACCGGCAAACAATCCAACATTTTCTTCCGTATAACTAAATACCACATTATATATGCCAGGAGTTTTAGTTTCTCTGGTTCTGCCGAAACCGGTTTCCATTCCTGCAAGGGTTTGAATTTCTAATGCTATATGTTCAATTACGTGCCCCATCCAAGTTCCTCTGCGTACCCTCATAAAGAATCCGCCTGGCACACCTTCCGAGCAACGATGTTCGTACATGGTAGGAAACATGGCTTCTAATCTCTCAGCAAATCCCTCTATCAAATTGCTTGGACGCTGTTCCATCTCCTCCAAATCTAATCGCATTTGTATTAATTTTTTTCTGCGCACGCTCCAAATATTTGGGCCCCTAAGCGCTTGTATGCTCAATATTTTCATAACGTAAGTTTTGTAAGTATGGTAATTTAGTAAAATATTGTTTTTAAAACCTAATGATAGGGGTAGATATTTGAAAATATATTATTATCATTGCTTTTAGATTTAACATTCTACTAATAAAAATTTTATATGAAACCCACAGGTAAACTGATCATTATTGGGGGGGCAGTTGATACCGGTAGCTTTACCGAAAAAAATTACAAAGAAAATATTGAGAATAATCTTAATTTTTTTGAAAAAGGAATTCTCAAAAGAATACTCATCGAATCTGCAAATCTTGAATCTTCTAGAATTGAAGTAATTACTACCGCATCTCAAATACCAGAGGCGGTAGGAGAAGAATATGTAAAAGCATTTTCATACTTAGGGGCAAACAACGTAGGTGTGATGAACATCACCACTCGCGAAGAAGCTAACGACGAAATATATGTAAAACGATTGAGCGATGCCGATGTAGTGATGTTTACAGGTGGCGACCAATTGCGCTTAACATCTATATTAGGTGGAACGGAATTTCATAAATTATTATTGAAGAAATACCAAGAAACTAATTTTGTTATTTCTGGAACATCTGCAGGAGCGGCTGCATGTTCTAATAACATGATTTACCAAGGCTCAAGTTCAGAAGCGTTATTAAAAGGTGAAGTAAAAATTACTGGGGGCCTTGGCTTAATTAATGATGTAATTATCGACACTCATTTTGTACACAGAGGAAGAATTGGAAGATTATTCCAAACGGTAGTAAGCAACCCTATGATTTTAGGAGTAGGCTTAGGTGAAGATACTGGTTTATTAATTAAAAATGGACATGAGATGGAAGCCATTGGTTCGGGATTGGTAATTTTGGTTGATGGTAGATCGATACGAGATACCAATATTACCGACGTTGCCATTGGAACCCCTGTATCTATTGAGCACTTAGTGGTACACGTAATGGCTATGAATGATTTGTTCGATTTAGAAAATCATAAAATGGTGATTAACAAAACCAGAAAACAAGATTACGATAAATACGCAAAAATTGATCGATGAAACTGATTTTACACGGTGGTTTTTTTTCAGAATCAAATACTAGTATAGAAGTAAAAACAGCTAAGCAAAATGCACTAATAAATATTGTGTCAAAAAGCCACGACTATTTAAAAACGCATACTGCTTTAGAAACGGTTGTATATGCAGTCGCTTTATTAGAAGACAACGAACTATTTAATGCGGGCTTAGGCTCACAACTGCAAAGCGATGGTAAAATAAGAATGAGCGCTTCTTTAATGGATGGCAGTTCAAAAAAGTTTTCGGGTGTAATAAATATTCAAAACATAAAAAATCCAATTCTACTTTCAGAAATGTTGATGCAAGAAGAAGATAGAGTGTTGGGTGCAGAAGGTGCAAATAAGTATGCTGCAGAAAAAAACATTCCGTATTATAATCCAGAGTTGCCACAACGTAGAGTAGAGTACGAAGCGAAATTAAAATCGAAAGGTATGGGTACGGTGGGTTGTGTGGCATTAGATGCAAATAGAAATATTGCAGCCGCTACATCTACGGGTGGTAAAGGCTTTGAGCTAGTGGGCAGAATTTCTGATTCTGCAACTACCGCCGGAAATTATGCAAATAATTACGCGGGGGTTTCTTGCACCGGTGTTGGAGAAGATATAGTAAGTGCATCACTTGCAACAAAAATTGTAACTCGAATTACAGATGGCTTTAGTATTGAAAAAGCATTTGAAAAAACCTTTTTCGAAATGAAAGAGTTCGATGGTTTTGCTGGTGCTATAGCTATTGACAAAGATGGAAATATTTATCATCAAGATTCGCATCCATACATGGTGTGGGCAAGTTGCAACGAAGGCGTTGTAGAATGTTTTCAATAATCAAATTGTCATAACATAATCACAATATTTATTTTTTTGCATTCACCATTTTTTTTTGATTAAATTGATGTATATCAAATAAATCAGAATGAAAAATTTTACTATATTATTCTTAATGGGGTTTGTACTGTTGAGCAATACTACTGAGGCTCAAGTGGCTAATTGCGATCCTCCAACAGCAGAAACTATAATAGAAATTAACAACGTACGTGCTCGATTATTAAATGGCGGCGACATGTGGTGGAATCTTTTTGGCAGCGCTAGTGCTTCATACGAAATTCCCAAAGGCTCTGGAAATAATTCTATGTTTTCTGGTGCCTTATGGATGGCAGGTTTGGATGCAGGCGGAAATTTATTAAGCGCAGGGCAAACATACAGGCAACGTGGTTTAGATTTTTGGCCAGGTGTTTTAGATAATTCGGGTAAAATAGATTCGAGCACATGCAAAGCATGGGATAGAATGTTTTCTGTAAAAAGATCTGAAATACAGGATGTAAAAGATGGCAATGCTCCGAGCGCATCCATTTTAAATTGGCCGGGTTCTCACGCTCCATTTAACGATTTAAATGCAAACGGAGTTTACGAACCAAATATTGGTGAATACCCTTTATTCGATCCAAGCGTGATAAGCAATGTACCCGGAGAAATGGTTTGGTGGGTAATAAATGATGTAGGTGGTGCACACACTGCACACCCTGGAGGATTACCGTTAGGTGTGGAAATACAGACTACCGCTTATGCATATCCCACAAACAATTCGGCAATAGTAAACAACTCAACCTTGTATCGTTTTAAAATAATAAACAAATCTGCGAGTCCGATTTACAGTTTTTATCTCGGTTTTTTTGCAGACCCAGATTTGGGCGGAGGTAACGATGACTATATTGGATGTAATATCAGTTCAAGGAATCCGGTTTTCTATTGCTATAATGCAGATGAGGTGGATGCACAATATGGGAATAAACCACCTGCAGTAGGACTTACCTTTTTGAGAACGTTAAAAAATGAGAACGGTGAAAATGTACCTGTAACCAGTTATATGTTTTTTACAAATGCAGGCCAAATAGGTATAAATGCAGACCCAGCAAATGCAACAGAATTGTACAGATATTTAAGATCGTATTGGGCCGACGGGCAGCCATTAACTTATGGCACTCCCGATGGTAGAGGTGGTTCTGGTTTTACATCTTATGCTTTTCCTGGAAATCTATACAGTACAACGTCTTGGAAAGAAACCGCAGCTCCTGGCGACAGAAGAATACTTCCTAGCATAGGACCAACAGTTTTATTTCCAGGTGCTGCCAATGAAGTTATAATGGCTACGGTTTGGGCACAAAGTGATACCGGTGCAAACAGAGGCTCGGTTGCGAAATTAATAAGATCTGTGGACACTTTACATCAAATTGCTGCTACACATTTTGCAGGATTTAGCACAGGCATAAACCTCGATAAAATTTCTGTTAAAGCATTTCCGAATCCCACTACAGAAAGACTTTACATTGAACTTGAAAATGCTTATCAACAAATAGAATTTACCATTTACACTTTAGATGGTAAAAAAGTAAAAACAGAAAGTATTGAAAATTCCAGAAAGTCTATGCTCAATGTTTCATCATTGTTAAATGGTATTTATCTTTTAAAAATTAATGCAGATGGTGCAGAGAGAGTATTGAAATTTGTGAAAGAATAATTTTAATAAATATATTCGTACATTAGGATAATGAAAAAACTCTTCATTGTCCTAATTTTTTTTACAGCCTGTTCTCCAAAGATTAAAAAACTGGAGCATTCAAATTATTATGATGTTGTAGAGGTAAAAAATACTGGAGGATTTACAGGCGCAAGCTCTGGTTTTTTAATTCAAAAAAATGGAGAAATATATGTTACTTTTCATTTGCCAAACAAACCTTTTAATCAAAAATTTTACAGATTAAGCACAATTGATTCTGTAAATAAAATGTTCGAAATGCTTGCAACATCTAAAGTGATGGCAAAGCCATATCATAAGCCTAGCAATGTAACTTACTCAATAAGCACGCGTAAAGACAGTGTAAGCAATGCGGTTTATTGGGCCGACGGGCAAGATTCTGTTCAAAATTATATCAACGTGTATCATGTACTCCGCAACTTTGCCTCGGGCAGAAAACAATAGAAAGCATGTGAGTGCATATTTTGTATAACATCTACTAAGCATTAATATTTTTTTATGAAGAAAATAATAGTATTACTCAATTGCCTTGTAATTGCATCCACTACTTGGGCACAAAACAAAATCAATGTTTCGGATAATTTAGTGGTAGAAAATATACCCGACTTGAGCATTAATTATATAAATGAGGTGAAAAACTATACAGAATCTCGTTCTGCTTCACTTTTTAATATTCATCCTTTTAAAAAAGAGATGCTAATTTCTACAAGATTTGGAAATAGCAATCAAATTCATGAAGTGAAAACGCATGGAGGAGATCGCAAGCAAATTACTTTTTTTGATGAACCCATTGCCTCAGCACAATACGAACCGAAGGAGGCAAACTATTTTATTTATAGCAAAGATTTAGGAGGAAACGAGTTTTCTCAATTATATAGATTTGATATCGGCACAAAAAAAACCACTCTATTAACGGATGGCAAGCGTTCTCAAAATGGAAACATTGTTTGGGCAAATAACTCAAAAACGATGGCTTATGCAAGTACTAAAAGAAACGGCAAAGACAGAGATTTTTATTCAATAGATCCAATGAACCCTGATTCCGATAAATTAATTTGTGACAATGTCGGCGGAGGATGGAGATTGAATGCATGGTCTGCAGACGATAAAAAAATATTAATTGGAGAAGGCATTTCGGTTAACGAATCGAGGATATATATGTTAGATGTGGAGTCGGGAAATAAAACTAGATTGTTGCCACTTGTGGATGAAAGAAGCACATACAGCGCTGTTGCGTTTTCTAATAATAATACCGGATTTTATTACATCAGCAATAAAGATTTTGAATTTAACCGATTAGCGTATTATGATTTTGAAAAAAAGAAATCGACTTATTTAACCACAAACATACCTTGGGATATAAGCATTGCAGAAATGAATAAAGCCAAAACTGAACTGATTTTTATAACGAATGAAAATGGTCTCTCTAAAATTTATTTAATGAATTTAGAAAACAACAAATATTCGGAATTAATAAACGTTCCAGCTGGTATTATTTCTGCAGTTGAATGGTTTAATAATCAAAAATCAATTGCATTTAGTTTTGCAAATTATCAAAGCACCTCCGATGTTTATGAATATAATTTAGTAGATAAAAAATTAGTAAGATGGACAGAAAGCGAAACAGGTGGATTGGATTTGTCGGAATTGCAAACGCCTGAGTTGATAAAATGGAAAAGTTTTGATGGCACAATCATTAGTGGATATTTGTATAAAGCTAGCACAAAATTCAGTGGAAAAAGACCTGTAATGATTAGCATACACGGTGGTCCGGAAAGCCAATCGCGACCAAATTTTTTAGCAAGGAATAATTACTTTCTGAATGAATTGGGGGTATCGATTATATTACCAAATGTGAGAGGATCTTCTGGATATGGCAAAACATTTTTAGATATGGACAATGGCTTTAAACGAGAAGAATCTGTAAAAGACATTGGTGCTTTATTAGACTGGATTACTAAAGAACCCACCTTAGATGCAGAACGTATAATGGTAACAGGTGGAAGTTATGGTGGTTATATGAGTTTAGCGGTATCCTACCATTATGCGGATAAAATTAGGTGTTCTATTGATATTGTTGGCATCTCAAATTTCAACACATTTATGAAAAATACAGAATCATATCGACGAGATTTGAGAAGAATAGAATACGGTGACGAACGAGATGCAAAAATGTCTGATTTTTTTGAAAAAATAGCCCCTTTAAACCACACGGATAAAATAAAAAAACCAATGTTTATCATACAAGGTGGAAACGACCCAAGAGTACCTTTATCTGAAGCGGAACAAATGAAAGATAAAATAAAAGCAAATGGCGGTACTGTTTGGTATTTAATGGCAAAAGATGAAGGGCACGGCTTTAAGAAAAAGAACAACATTGATTTTCAGTTTTATTCTACTATTGAGTTTATGAAAAAATACTTGTTGAATTAAGTTTAAGAATATCAATTTGAAATGCTACATATGTTACAAACTAAGCAAGTTTACATTGATACATTAGCTTAAATATTTTGCATATGAAGAAACTATTAACATTACTATGTTTTGTATTAATAACGACTAAATTTTTTGCACAAAATTTCGATTATTCTATACAATTAGAGGAAGTACAACTATCGAATTTAGGAGGATTACAATCTTTTGCACACGCGAGCAGTGGAAATAAGTTTTTAATTATTGGAGGACGATTAGACGGCTTGCACAGACGGCAACCTTTTGCATCTTTTGATATTAGTGGACATAACAATCAATTAATAGTAATAGATCCAAGTAACGTACAAGTTTGGAAAAAACCATTGCAGGGTTTATTACCAAGTATTGTAGAGCAATTAAGTAGTACCAACATGCAATATGTACAAGAAGGAGATTATGTATATATTTTTGGAGGTTATGGTTATAGTAATTCTGAAGCAGATCATGTAACATACCCTTACGTAACCGCAATAAAAATTTCATCAACCATTAATGCAATAATTAACAACACGCCTATTGCACCTTATATTAGACAAATACAAGATCCTGATTTTGCAATTACTGGCGGTCAATTAAGAAAAATTTATGATTGGTATTATTTAGTAGGCGGACAAAAATTCGATGGAAGATACAACCCCATGGGTAATCCAACATTTACACAAACCTATGTGGATGCATATTGGAAATTTAACATTGTAGATGATGGTAACTCTTTCCAAATCAAAAATAAAAACAAAATAATGAATGCTCAGCTATTTCACAGAAGAGATTATAATGCAATTACACAAATATTGCCAAATGGAGAACATAGCATCACAGTTTTTTCTGGAGTGTTTCAGCCACAAGCCGATATTCCATATTTAAACAGTGTAAATATTGATAGCATTGGTTACACATTAAATGCAAATTTTTCACAGTACTACAATCATTACCATTGTGCAAATATTGCATTGTATGATGAATTAAAAAATGAAATGCACACCTTATTTTTTGGAGGTATTGCACAATATTATGATAGTGCGGGAATTTTAGTTCAAGATAACAGCATACCATTTGTAAAAACAATTGCGAGAGTTAGCCGGTCTGCAAACTATGAAATGGCAGAGTATAAAATGCCAATAGAAATGCCAGGTTATTTAGGTGCAGGTTCGGAGTTTTTGCGTTCAGAAAATATAAAAACTTATACAAACGAAGTCTTAAAACTAAATGAACTAAATACTGACACCACATTTTTAGGATATATTTATGGAGGCATAAACAGTACTGCAAAAAATATATTTTGGATAAATGATGGCACCCAAAGTTCTGCGAGTTCAAGTTTATACAAAGTGTCGATAATTAAAAATACAAACACAAGTAACCAAATAATAAACAAACAAAGTAATAATACATTTCATTTGCAGTTATATCCAAATCCCGCAAAATCAAAAGTGTATTTATACTTTAATTCGATGGTTGAAAGCCCAGTAAAAATTGAGCTTTATAACGAAGAAGGAAAAATAATATATGAAAAATATGAAAAGGCTGTATGTGGAAATAACGAACTTATAATTGAGCACGAAGAATTACAGTATATTGGTGTATATTTTGTGTATATAACGATACAAGGTAATAGGGTTTTGCAAAAATTACTTATTGAAGAATAGTGTTATGCTTACTTGCTCCGAAATAGTTCAGCTTTATCGTCTTTACCATAATATTGCATCTCCATCTTACGGGGTGCTTACTGGAGAATCTGGTTTAATTTGGTAAGAAAAACTTCGAAATGCTATATGTTTAGCCAAATGATGAAATAAATTAATGTTTAGAGGAGTAGCGATGAAGATCGTAAAAGTTTCAAATTCTTATTTTTAATCCCCCCCCCATAACTCCTAAAAACCTATTAAATAATTAAGTGTTTATGTTAAAAAAAATAAATAGTTAACCTTTAATTACGTTTATTCCAATTGATTGCTAGCTATTGGTGGTTTAAATTCGTGTAAAGTGCTAGTAAACAAGATAAAACCTCGCAATTAAAGATTAAATTAGAATCAATCTAAATTTTTATATTTCGGCAAGCTATCTTTTAGAATAAATACATTTGCCATTAACAGTAAAATCTGAAAAAACAAATACATTATGAGTAATAGTAAACTGTTCAAATCGTCTCTGGGTAAAAAATACTTGATGGGGCTAACGGGCTTGTTATTAATTTCCTTTTTGATAGTTCATGCGGGAATTAATGCTTTAATTTTTATGAACGATGGCGGTCATCAGTTTGAAATAGCTGCAGAATTTATGGGCACAAACTGGGTAATTAGAACGATGGAAATTGGTTTAATGCTTGGTTTATTAGCACACATTGTTGATGGCTTAATGTTATGGTTTGATAACAAAAAAGCAAGACCAGTAAATTACGCATATACGAATGCAGCCGCAAATAGTAAATGGTACTCTCGTTCGATGGGTTTATTAGGAACTTTATTATTGATTTTCTTAATCATCCACTTACGTCACTTTTGGGTACTTAGCAGATTTACAGATGAAATTACAAGTGGTAGAGAAACACTATTCAATGAAATGAAAGAAGTGTTTGTAAATCCATTAGTGGTTATAGTATATGTGTTAGGGTGTATATCATTATCATACCATTTATTACATGGTTTTTCATCTGCATTTCAATCTATGGGTTGGACACATAAAAAATATACACCTATGGTAAAATCAATCGGATATGTATATTCTATACTAATTCCTTTGTTGTTTGCAGCAATGCCAATTGCTATGCATTTTGGTTGGATTAAATAATTAAACAGAACCTTAAAATCTAAGATATGTCAGTATTAGATGCGAAAATACCAGAAGGAACATTGGAGCAAAAATGGACGAAATTTCGTTCAACTGTGCCATTGGTAAATCCTTCAAATAAAAGAAATTTAGAAGTAATTGTTGTTGGTTCGGGATTGGCGGGTGCATCTGCAGCGGCATCCTTAGCAGAGCTGGGCTATAAAGTAAAAGTATTTTGTTTTCAAGATTCACCACGTAGAGCACATTCAATTGCAGCGCAAGGTGGAATTAATGCAGCAAAAAACTATCAGAATGATGGCGACTCTGTTTATCGTTTATTTTACGATACTATTAAAGGGGGAGATTATCGTTCACGCGAATCAAACGTATATCGTTTAGCAGAAGTGAGTACAAATATTATCGACCAATGTGTAGCGCAAGGGGTGCCATTTGCTCGCGAATACGGAGGACTACTTTCTAATCGATCTTTTGGTGGAACACAAGTACAACGAACGTTTTATGCAGCAGGGCAAACTGGTCAGCAATTATTATTAGGAGCATATTCATCATTACAACGCCAAGTAGGTATGGGTACAGTTAAAATGTACACACGCCATGAAATGTTAGAAGTGGTAAAAATTGATGGCGTATGTAGAGGAATTATAGCAAGAGATTTAGTAAGCGGCAAATTAGAACGTCATTTCGGTCATGCGGTATTATTATGTACTGGTGGATATGGAAACGTTTTCTTTTTATCTACCAATGCAATGGGCTCTAACGTAACCGCTGCTTGGAAAGCTCATAAACAAGGAGCATTTTTTGGTAATCCATGTTTCACACAAATTCACCCAACTTGTATTCCTGTTTCTGGCGATCATCAATCTAAATTAACATTGATGTCCGAATCATTACGTAACGACGGAAGAATTTGGGTTCCAAAAAAACAAGGTGACACCAGAAATCCAAACGACATTCCGGAAGAAGAAAGAGATTATTATTTAGAAAGAAGATATCCTGCTTTTGGAAACTTGGTACCTAGAGACGTCGCATCTCGTGCTGCAAAAGAAAGATGTGATGCAGGTTATGGAGTTGGTAACTCTAAAATGGCGGTATATTTAGATTTCGCATTTAACATTAAACGTTACGGAACTGTAGAAGCGAGTAAACGTAATATACATAATGCTTCCGAGGCAGATATTGTGAAAATGGGCAAAGAAGTAGTAAAAGAAAAGTACGGTAATTTGTTCGATATGTATCAACAAATTACAGGCGAAAATCCTTACGAGCAACCGATGAGAATTTACCCTGCAGTGCATTATACAATGGGTGGTTTATGGGTTGATTATAATTTGATGACAACTGTTCCTGGATTGTATGCATTGGGTGAAGCGAACTTCTCCGATCACGGTGCAAATCGTTTAGGTGCATCAGCATTAATGCAAGGCTTGGCAGATGGATACTTTGTAATTCCTTACACTATCGGAAGTTATTTATCTAAAGAAATTGCAACCAAGGCTATTGATACCAATCATGAAGCTTTTGTTGAAGCAGAAAATAAAGTAAAATCTAATATCGACAGATTATTTTCTATAAATGGTACAAAAACTGTTGACAGTTTCCATAAACGTTTAGGAAAAATTATGTGGGATAAATGTGGAATGGCTCGTAGCGAACAAGGCTTAAAAGAAGCGATTTCAGAAATTCAACAAATCAGAAAAGAATTTTGGTCGGATGTAAGAGTACCAGGAACTGCTGATGAATTTAACCCAGAACTAGACAAAGCAGGCAGAGTAGCAGACTTTATTGAACTAGGTGAGTTAATGTGTAAAGATGCATTGGATAGAAATGAATCATGTGGTGGGCACTTCCGCGAAGAATACCAAACAGAAGAAGGAGAAGCATTACGCGACGACGAAAACTATGCATACGTAGCTGCTTGGGAATTCAAAGGAATGGATCAAGAACCAGTTCTACACAAAGAAGAATTGAAATACGAAAACATTAAAATTGCACAAAGAAGCTATAAGTAGGAATAAGTTAATAGAAAATAGAAAAGAGGGTGGGAAATGAGTGAGGTTATATGTAAATAGATTTGTTTTTGGGAGATTAACAAATTTTAGAAAGGGCAATGTGATGGGGATTAAATCATTTGAAAATTTAGATTGCTGGATTAAGGCACGAGAACTTAGGAAAAAAATTAGTGATTTAACTAAAACATTTCCAAAAGAAGAAAAGTATAGAATTGTTGATCAGATTACTCGATGTTCTAGGTCTGTTACAAATAATATAGCCGAAGGTTATGGTAGATACCATTATCAAGAGAATATTCAATTTTGCAGACAAAGTAGAGGTTCATCACATGAACTAAAAGACCATTTAATAATTTGTTTAGATGAAAATTTAATTGATCAAAAAACATTTTTAGAAATCGGCCTTTTAATTTCAGAATGTCTGGCATTGTTAAATGGTTATATTAATTTTTTAATAAGACAAAAAACAAACTAGCACAAATACTTTTTTCCAATTTCTATTTTCTAATTATTAAACAAGTAAACAACAAATTCAGAAGTAAAACAGAAATAACACTAAATAATATGAGTGGAAATATGAACCTTACACTAAAAGTGTGGAGACAAAAAAATACAAATGCTGAAGGTAAATTAGTTACTTACCAGGTAAAAGATATTTCACCAGACATGTCGTTTTTAGAAATGGTGGATGTTTTGAACGAGCAATTAATTACAAAAGCTGAAGAGCCAATTGCATTTGACCACGATTGTAGAGAAGGAATTTGCGGCATGTGTAGTATGTATATAAACGGCCGCCCACATGGTCCGAAAGATAGAGTTACTACTTGCCAATTACACATGCGTTCGTTTAAAGACGGCGATACAATTGTAATTGAGCCCTGGAGAGCAAAAGCTTTTCCAGTTATAAAAGATTTAACCGTTGATCGATCAGCATTTGACAGAGTAATTGCAGCTGGTGGGTTTATTTCTGTAAATACAGGTAACGCACGCGACGCAAACTCTTTGCCAATTGGTAAAGAAGATGCGGATTTGGCGTTTGATGCAGCCGCATGTATTGGTTGTGGTGCTTGTGTTGCCGCTTGTAAAAATGCTTCGGCAATGTTATTCGTTTCTGCAAAAGTTTCTCAACTTTCTTTATTACCTCAAGGTCAACCAGAACGTTACATTCGTGTAAAAAACATGGTTGCTCAAATGGACGAAGAAGGATTTGGAAATTGTACAAACACAGGTGCATGCGAAGCAGAATGCCCTAAAGGAATTTCACTTTCTAACATCGCAAGAATGAATAGAGATTTCTTGGTAGCAAATGTTGTTTCTAATTCTTAAATTCAGTATTGAGTATCTAGTATTGAGTATAGGTAAACTTATACCAAATACTAGATACTAAATACCAATTGCTATTCAAAATTTACTGGTAGGCCAAACTGAACATTTACCCTGCTTCCATTCTTTTCTCCTGGGAACCAATTTGGCATCATCGATATTACTCTCAGCGCCTCTTTATCACATTCTTCATTTAAACTTTTAAGAATTTTAGCTTGGGTAACTTTTCCCGTTTTATCAATAATAAATGAAACAAATACTCTTCCATTTACTTTGTCTTTTTTATATTTTGATGGATACTTAATATTTTTACTTAGAAATTTTACGAGTGCCACTTGCCCTCCAGGAAACTCAGGCATCTTATCTACCTTTGTATAAACAGCGCTTTCATCTTGCGGACTTGTTTGCGGAAAAGCATGGTTTGCAAAAGCAAATGTTATGAAAAGTGCAAAAATGTAATTTTTCATGGCACAATAGTTTATTAAATATATTGATAATGATTTGAATGTCAATATTAAATTATCACAATTGCTTTTTTAGCATAAAAACGATCATATGGTAATAGTACTGTTAATTAAATAAAATTAAAAACACCAAGGGAAATAGTATTTTTGAGAGTGGAAGCAATTAACTACATAAAATTATCGGAGTTATCGGCAAAAATTGAAGATGTATTTAAGCGCAGCTTCTCTAACGAATATTTTTGGATTGTCGCAGAAATTTCAGGGCATAAATTTTACCCAGATACGGACAGGCATTATTTTGATTTAGTAGAAAAAACCAATGGCTCTGAAGTTGAAGTAGCAAAATTCAAATCAAAATCATGGTCGGAAGGCTCGGCAAACATTGCACACTTTGAAACTCAAACTGGACAAACGTTTCAATCGGGCATACAAGTACTTATTAAAGTTAAAGTAGAATACCACTCTTTGTATGGTTTATCTTTAACGTTGATTGACATTGATACCACTTTTACATTAGGCAATATTGAAAAGCAACGAAGAGCGACTCTTCAAAAATTAGTGTCAGATAATTCTGATTTTATAAAGTTTATAGATGATGAATATATTACACGTAATAAAGAATTAGAATTGCCACTGGTTATACAACGTATAGCTCTTATTGCTTCCCCGAATTCTGAAGGCTATTCAGATTTTATACATACCATCAAAAACAATCAACACAATTATAAATTTGAGGTTGATAATTATTTTTCGACTGTGCAGGGCAAAGATGCCGAAAAAGAGTTAATAAACACCTTAATAAGCATACATCAAAGTAATAAAAAATATGATTGTGTGGTAATGATCAGAGGTGGTGGAGCTAAAACCGATTTTTTAGTTTTTGATACCTATCATTTAGCCAGAGCCGTTGCAAAATTTCCAATTCCTATTATTACTGGAATTGGTCACCATAAAGATGTTAGTATTGTAGATTTAATGGCTCACAGCCCTACAAAAACTCCTACAAAATGTGCAGAATTAATCATCTCTCATAATAAATATTTTGAGGAGGTAGTATTAAATATTCAAAATAATATATTGATAAAAGCACAGCAATTATTGAGCAATACAAAATCAGCAATACAAAACACTCAAATAAATTTAGTATCTAACGTTCAACAATTGCTCAAAAAAGAAAATTCAGAAATAGATAATTTAAATACTAACATTATTAATTTTTCAAAAGATTATTTGAGCGAAAAAAACAATATCCTAATTTCCGAAACGATTTTATTTGCTAATAAACCGCAACTTATTATAAACAGTAAACTTCAGCAATTAGAGTATATCAACCACAATATTAAAACACAATCGATTAAAAACATTTCAAATAAAACCGAAGTATTAAACCATTACGTAAAAGTAATGAAACTAATGAGCCCGGTTAACATTTTAAAAAAAGGCTTTGCAATTATTAGTGTAAATGAAAAAGTAATAAACACAACAAATGCAATCGAAATTGGCAATGTATTAAAAATTAATATGTATAAAACAGAGCTGGAAGCGGAAGTAAAAAACAAAATAACCACAGATGGAAAAAAATATGACGTATGAGCAAGCATTCGATGAGTTAAAGAATATTGCAATAGAAATTGAAGACGAAACTGTTTCGGTAGATGTATTAGCGGATAAAGTTAAACGTGCATCAGAATTAATAACTTTTTGCCAAAACAAATTAAGATCTACAGAATCTGAAGTAAATAAAATTATTAAGCAAATGGAAAGAAAAAGTATTCCAGAATAATGAATGTTTGTTTTAGACACTAATCCACTTGTTTCACACTATAAAAAAACCTGCATATATGCAGTTGTGCCTCTAACATTTTTGCTATAAATTGCATAAAATTTATTGGTAATGGAAGAGAAGATGGAAAAAGAAAATAGCAATTCAAATTTTGAACTGGCAGAGAGATTTATAAATAATACAAAACGCCATGTATTTTTAACAGGCAAAGCGGGTACTGGAAAAACTACTTTCTTAAAAAGAATCACACAAACCACTCATAAAAAAACTATTATTGCAGCTACCACTGGTATAGCAGCATTAAATGCGAATGGGGTTACGTTGCATTCGCAATTTCAATTGCCATTAGCTTCTTTTATTCCAGCTAGAGTAGAGTTTCAAGCAAGCTTTAATGCAAACTTCGAATCTCAAAATACCATTCTCAGACACATGCGCATGTCTAACGAGAAAAAAAATATAATACGCGAGGCCGAATTACTTATTATTGATGAAGTGAGTATGCTGCGTGCAGATACTCTGGATGCAATTGATTTTATACTTCGTTCAGTTAGAAAAAATCAACATTCTTTTGGTGGCATACAAGTATTGTTTATTGGCGATATGCTGCAACTACCACCCATTGTTAAAGATTCGGAATGGGAGGTGCTATCAAAATATTATAGCAGTATTTATTTCTTTAATGCAAAAGCCCTGGAGAAAGATAAACCTATTTATATAGAGTTAGATAAAATTTACAGACAATCTGATACTAGATTTACAGATATTTTAAATAAAGTAAGGTATAATACCTTAACTCAAGAAGATGTTAACTATTTAAATTCTTTCTATAATGAAAATAAAATTCAATCGAAAGAAGGATACATTACACTCACCACGCATAATATAAAAGCAGAAACCATTAATAAAGAGGAGCTGTCCAAAATAAATTCAAAATCATTTTTTTATAATGCAGAAATAAACGATGATTTCCCAGAGAACATTAGCCCTACAGAGAAAAAATTAGAACTAAAAATTGGTGCGCAAGTAATGTTTATAAAAAACGACTCATCAAACGATAAACAATATTACAATGGTAAAATTGGAATAATAACCGAATTAGATGAGCAAAATATACGAGTACTTATTGATGGCAAAACGACTATAGATGTACCCGAATATACTTGGGAGAATATTAAATACACAGTTGATGAAGAAACAAAAGAAATAAAGGAAGAAATTTTAGGCTCATTTAAACAGTATCCTTTAAAACTTGCTTGGGCAATTACAGTGCATAAAAGCCAAGGCCTAACATTTGAGAAAGCGATATTAGATGTGAGAAACGTATTTGCCTCAGGGCAAACGTATGTGGCGCTCTCTAGGTTAAAAAGTTTAGACGGTTTAATACTATCGTCGCCCATACAAATTAATGGCATTAAAAACGACGAAACGATTATTGATTACGAAAAAAACAAAATAGAAGCAACGATTGCAAATGATATTTTACATTTTGAATCGTGGCAATACATTTTAGAGTATAATAAAAACGCATTCGATTTTAGTAGCATTGAAAAAGTTTGGATGGATCATTTAGATACGTTTAAAACAGAAGAATCTAATAGCAACAAGTTAACATTTAAAGAATGGTCTATTAAACAATTACTGGTTCTGCAAAAAATTGCAAATATAGCCGAGAGTTTTAAAACGCAATTAAACGTGCTTTACCAATCGAAGGATATACTCAAATTACACCAACGGTTGTTCGATGCTAATAAATATTTTGAGAAAGAACTTAGGCAGTTTTGTATTTCCATCACCGAACACAGAGAGGCCATTTCGGATTTAAAAAGAATAAAAACCTATTTAAAGGAATTAGACGAACTAGAGTCGGTTGTATTTCAAAAAATCAATCACATTAACAAAGCTTACCATATTGTAGATGCTTTTATTTATAAAAAAGAAATCAATAAAAATAATATAAAAGAAAGTTTAGACACCAATTGGAGGAAGTTTAACAAAACAGAAAAGCTTAAAGTTGAAAAAGTAAAAAAGAGCAAAAAAGATACTACAGAAGAAAAGCCAAAAGTTAAAAAAGGCGATAGTTATGAAACTACTTTTGAGCTATATAAAAATGGACTAAGTATTGATGAAATTGTAATGCAACGAAATTTAAAATCGAGTACTATACATTCGCATTTATACGAATTAATAAAACAGGGCAAGTTGAAGGTTGAAGAAGTAATGAGCAATGATAGAATTTTACCCATTAAAGCTTGTTTATTAGATAATCCAGATAAATCACTAAATGAAATTAGAGTAATTTTAAACGAGGAATATAGTTTCGACGAGCTTAGATGGGTAAAACACGACCTTATTTATTCTGAGAAATCTTAATGTAAAAACCATTTTTATCAACAGAGAAATTTTCCAACTTTACATTTTCATATCGTTTAGTTTGAGCGGTGTTACTAGGGTATATTCGTTGTTTCTCATCATTAATAAATACATCAATTGGCATATTGAAATCAGAAACATCTGTTTTCCATTGATACGTTATAAGCAAGGCATTATTATCTGATTCTGTGTACAATATTAACTCAGGCAAGTTTGCATGTTTTAGGTATTGATCAAAAATCGGTTTCAATTCTTTTCCAGATTTTTTATTCATTAAAGCAAGTACATCATTAGTTGAAATATTTGCATGACGGTATTCTGTTTGTATAGATTTTACAATGTCCCACCAAATTTTATCATCATTAATATAATTTCTCAAGGTATTTAAAAACAATGCACCTTTTGGATACATATCGCCGCTGCCTTCTTTATTAACTCCGTATGGACCAATTACTGGCTCTTTATTTTCAATACCTTTTTTAATTCCGTTTAAATACTTAGTAGCACTTTCTCTGCCATATAATTCTTCTAAATAAACCACCTCAGAGTATTGTCCGAAACCCTCATGTATCCACATGTCTGCAATGTCATAACTAGTAACATTATTTCCCCACCACTCATGTGCAGTTTCATGTATTATAATGTAATCGAATTTCATACCCTCGCCAGATCTAGATAAATCAAAACCTAAATATCCATTTTTAAATGCATTTCCATAAGCTACACAGCTTTGATGTTCCATTCCTAAATAGGGTGTTTGAACCAATTTATATCCATCAGTATAAAAAGCATATTTACCAAAACGTTTTTCAAAAGCATCCATCATTGGTTTTACTTGTTCAAATTGTATTAATGCTTTTTCTTTATCATCCTTTAAAACATAATAATCAAGTGACAAAACTTCACCATCAACTTTACTTGTATAGGTATCTGTCCAATGGTAATAATCAGCAATGTTTACGCTTACATTGTAATTATTTATAGGGTTAGAAACGAACCACTCGAAACGAGTGTAACCGTTGCCAAGATCTTTTTTAGCACGTAATCTACCATTGCTAACTTCTTCGTATAAGCTTGAGGAAGTTATGTTAATGGCCATACTATCGGGCTCATCACTTTGGTGATCTTTGTTTGGCCACCACAAACTTGCACCTGTTCCTTGGCAAGCAACTGCCACGTGAGCATTGCCGTTTTTATCTTTTTTGAAAACAAATCCTCCATCCCAAGGAGCACGTTTTGCAACGATTGGATTCCCTTCGTAAAAAACTTTTATTTTAGAAACACTTCCTTTTGTAATGGTTTTATTAAAATCGATAAACACAGCGTTAAACTCTCTAGTGTAGTTCAAGGATTTATTGTTGTGTTCAATTTTATTGATTTTCATATTATCAAATAAATCGATTTGTAAACGCGAAATATTTTCAATTGCCAAAAAAGTTATTTCGTTGAAACCAGAAATAAATTTTTTTTCAATATCTATTTCAATATCTAAGTTGTAAAACTTTACATCGTAATTATTTCTAATGTTGCTTAGGGTGCCACGCAAACTATCTTTTCGTGTGAAACGATCTGGCAAACCAGTACCAAGTTGTGCAAATAGAGTGTTTGTTGAGAATGCAATAATTGCAAATAAGAATAGTAATTTTTTCATTATTAAATTTAAATAAAAATATTATTGAAAATAAATAAATATAGGTAATGTTAAGTTAGGAATTTAAGATCGCATCAATTTTAATTTTAACAAGGCAGCTACGCTCATCGAATCTGTAATTTCACCTTTCATTACCATTTCAAAAGCTTGTGTAAGCGGTATTCTTTTTAATTGCAATTGTTCTGTTTCTTCGGGCATTGCTTCTCCTTGTATTAATTCTTCTGCAAGGTATATAATCGCTAATTCATCGCTTACGGAGTTAGAAAGGTGCATCTCTAGTAAATGGCTCCAACGAGTTGCGCTTAATCCGGTCTCTTCTAAAAGCTCTCTCTTTGCAGATTCTAATGGCTCAACACCTATAATACCACCACCTTCTGGTATTTCCCAAGAATAGGCATTTAGTGGAAATCTGTACTGCCCAACTAAAATGGTATCCCCATTTTCGAAAATCGGGATAATACCAATAGCTAAGTTTTTAAAATGCACCTTACCATATATGCCCTTGCCACCGCTGGGGTTAATCACTTGGTGTTCTACTACGTTTATCCAAGGGTTATCATACTTTTCTTCTGATGAGGTAATGATCCAAGGGTTTTTATCTGATTCCATAAAATTGCTGTTACTATATTTATTATATTAGAATTAAGTTATAATTATGTAAAAATATTTATAGGATGAAAAAAAATTACTTTCTACTACTATTCATACTTTTACTTAACAATGCATATTCACAAACATACCAATTTAAAGGTAAGGTGATTGATGCAACATCAAAAAAAACATTACCATTTGTTGCGATTTCTATCGAAGGTGATACGAGAGGAATCCAAACAGATATTGATGGCAAGTTTGTATTAAATTATACTAGAGAAACCATCAATATAAAACTCCATTATGTGGGTTACGAAAACGTAGTATATAATTTACAAAAAGGTGTTGATGCAACACTCTCAATGAACCCTAAACAGAATTTAATTAAAGAAGTGCAAGTAATTGCAGGCGAAAATCCTGCAAATAAAATCATCAGAAAAGTATACGATAATAAAGACAAAAACAACCCAGAAAAACTAAGCTCTTTTAGATACATGTCTTACAACAAGTTTGTTTTTACAGGTAAAGAGGACACAAGTTTATATGTTAGAATGTATAAAAACAGAATAAAAGCATTAGACAGCACAAATGTAAACTATCAATATAAAAAAGATTCAGTAAAGGCAAAAATTGATAAAGAAAAATATTCTGCCGATTCATTGTTTAGCAAACAGCATGTTTTTTTAACCGAAACGGTTACTCAGAGAGATTTTTTATATCCCGAAAGTAATAAGGAGCAAATAAAAGCTGTAAAAATTTCTGGTTTAAAAAACCCAATGTTTGTACTTATTGCTTCTCAGTTTCAATCATTCTCTTTTTATAAAGATTACATGGTGGTTTTAGATAAAAATTATTTAAGCCCAATTAGCAAAGGAAGCACCAACAAATATTTTTTCAGTTTAGAAGACACACTGGTGCAAAACAACGATAGCATATTTGTTATTTCGTTTAAACCCGGCAGAGATAAAAACTTCGATGGATTAAAAGGAGTTTTGTACATAAATAAAGATGGTTACGCAGTACAAAACGTTCTTGCAGAGCCAGTGAAAAGCACAACCTTTAAAATTAAAATCCAACAGCAGTACGAAAAAATTCAAGGAGTTTGGTTTCCTACTCAACTTAATACTGATTTGGAAATTGATCAAGTTTCTGTAAACACCAGAAAAATGCAAGGATCTGGAAGTACTTATATTCGAGACATTGAAATAGGTATTGACCAACAAAAGAAAAAGTTTGACGGTGTAGTAATTGATTACGATCAAAAGTCCATAAAAAATAATTCAGACTCTATTTTATCAAAATATAGGATAGACACTTTAGATAAAAAAGAAAAACAAACCTATTATATAATTGACAGCATAGGAAGAGCAGAAAAGTTCGACGAAAAAATAAAAATATTTGATGTGCTCACGAAAGGATATATTCCATTTGGATATGTTCAATTTGATATAAAAAGAATACTGAGTGGATACAACGATTACGAGGGACTAAGATTAGGACTAGGAATTGGAACATCCCAAAAATTTAGCAAATATTTTTCGGTTGACGTTTACGGTGCATGGGGTACAAAAGATAAAAAGTTTAAATATGGGTCCATATTAAAAGTTCCTGTTTATTTAAAACAAGATATAGAATTGCAAGCTAGTATATATAAAGATGTAATTGAATCTGGCGCAACTTTTTTTAGAGGAGATAAAAAAAACAAATTTGATTCATATAGAAATTTATTAGTTTTTAATATGGATTGGCAAGAAGGAATTGATGCACAATTAAGCATTCGTTCTCAAAAATATTTGTTGCACTATTTATATGTTTCGCAAAACAAAAGAACGGTTACAAATTCGTATCAATTTTTAGATAATGGACTAACGCTTTCGCAATTTGATACGAGGGAGTATGGGCTTACTACACGTTGGGCTTATGGCGAAACATTTATGAGGCAATCTAAACAACGTATATCAATGGGAACAAAATATCCGATACTTTGGGTAAACATTGCGTACGCAGAGGGCTTAAATAATACTTGGAAAGGTAGTTATTGGAAGTTCGATGCAAAAATTAAAAAATCGTTTACCATAAGAAATGCAGGTATAACACATGTACAGTTGTTCGCTGGGTATATTGATGGAAGTGTTCCTTACCCATTTGCATATAATGGAAGAGCGAATTTTAGTGGGCGATTTAGTTTAGCATCGCAAGGTTATTTTGAAACGATGAGAATGAATGAATTTTTAGCTTCACAATATGCAGCAATTTTTGTTCAGCATGATTTTGGCAAGTTATTATATCAAGGAAAGAACTTTAAACCCGGCTTTGCCATAACCAGTGCATACGGAATAGGTACCTTAAATAACAAACCTCAACATTTAGGAATAAACTATAGTACGATGGAAAAAGGATATGCGGAAAGTGGCTTATTATTAAGTGATTTATACGTATTAAAATCAAATTTATACAATATGGGCTTTGGTGTTGGCGCATATTATAGATATGGCGCCTATAAAAATGTGTTAGAAAAAGATAACTTAGCATTTAAATTAAATTTTTCGATTTCTTTCTAATATGAACGAAAACAAGAAAATGTGGTTAAAAAGAGTTGGACTTGCAGGCTTCCTTTTTTTTCTGATAAAAGGAATAGCTTGGTTAGTCGTTCTTTACATGGCATACAATGGATGTAATTAATTAGTTCAATATCATATCATGAAAAAAATTTTATTAATATCAGCAATGCTTATAGGCCAATGTGTTTATGCGCAAAATAAAATGGAACCAGAAACTTTATGGAAATTCGGCAGAGTGGCAGAGCCAAAAGTTTCACCAGATGGAAAAACGGTTGTTTATCAAATCACAACATATAAAGTAGAAGATAACAAAGGCAATGCTGATTTATGGACAGTGCCGGTACTGGGAGGTAACGCCAAAAGGCTTACAAATACTAGCTTTTCCGAATCAAATGCTAGGTGGAGACCAGATGGTAAAAAAATTGGATTTCTAAGTTCAGAAAGTGGAGAGTCTCAACTTTGGGAAATGAACCCAGACGGTACAGAAAAAACACAAATAAGTAAAATTGCTGGAGGGGTTTATAATTTTAATTATTCACCTACACAAAAACATATTTATTTTTCTCAAGATGTTGAAATAGATAATACTCTTAAAAAAAGATATCCGGATTTGCCAAAAGCAAATGCACTGCAGTATGACGAGTTAACCATGCGCCATTGGACACAGTGGGAAGATGGTGCATACAGCCATGTAATGTATTGCTCATATGATAATGGTAAACTAGGCACTGCAACAGACATAATGCCTACAGAAAGGTATGATGCGCCAACACAACCGTTTGGTGGCGAAGAACAGATGGCATGGAGCGCTGATGGAAAATTTATAGCATACACTTGTAAGAAAGAAAGTGGAACTGAATATGCTGTTAGCACAAATACTGATATCTATTTATACAGTTTAGAATCTGGCAAAACTATAAATCTAACTTCTTTAAATAAAGGATACGATGTAGATCCAAGGTTTTCACCAGATGGAAAATCAATAGCTTGGTTGAGCATGGAAAGAGCAGGATTTGAAGCAGATAAAAATAGAATAATGCTGATGGATTTAGCCACCAAATCTACTATTGAAGTTACAAAAGCATTGGATCAAAGTGCTGATAATATATTGTGGTCAAAAGATTCAAAGTCGATTTATTTTACAAGCTGTGTTGATGCGGTACATCAACTTTATGTGTACTCAACAATTGCTAAAAAAGATGCCATAAGAAAAATTACAAATGGCATGAGCGATTTAAATAGTATTGATTTAAGTTATGATGGAAAAATAAACCATATTGTTGCAACAAAAGTAAACATGAGTACCCCAACAGAAATTTATAGAATTGAAACGTTGAAAGGGAACATGTATAATTTATCGCATACCAATGACGAGCTATTAGGTAGTTTAAAGCTAGGTAAGGTTGAAAAAAGAATGGTTACTACAACCGACGAAAAAGAGATGTTGACTTGGGTTATCTATCCGCCAGATTTCGATAAAGAAAAAAAGTACCCAGTATTATTAGTTTGTCAAGGTGGTCCACAGAGTACCGTTAGCCAAGGTTTTTCATACCGTTGGAATTTTCAATTAATGGCAGCAAAAGGTTACATTGTGGTAGCACCAAACAGAAGAGGCTTGCCTTCGTTTGGTCAAGAGTGGAACGATCAAATTTCTGGTGATTGGGGCGGACAAGCAATGAAAGATTTACTTTCTGCCATAGATGATATTAGTGAAGAAACGTATGTTGATACTACAAGAAGAGCTGCAGTTGGTGCAAGTTATGGAGGCTACTCTGTTTATTGGTTAGCAGGGCATCACAACAAAAGGTTTAAATCATTTATTGCACACTGTGGTGTGTTTAATTTAGAAAGCATGTATGGCGCAACAGAAGAAATATTTTTCGTTAACCATGATTTAGAAGGCCCATATTGGAAAAAGCCTAAACCTGTATCTTACGAAAGTTTCTCGCCACATAAATTTGTTCAAAATTGGAACACACCAATTTTAGTTATTCATAACGAGAAAGATTTTAGAGTACCACTTGGCGAAGGTTTGCAAGCATTCTCTGCTGCACAATTGCAAGGCATTAAAAGTAGGTTTTTATATTTCTCTGATGAAGGGCATTGGGTTACGAAACCACAGAACAGTATTTTGTGGCAAAGGGAGTATTTTAGGTGGTTGGATGAAACGTTGAAATAATTTTTATACAGCTTAAGTGGTGGGGCCCCTAAAGTAGTGGCCACCCAAAAAATGTATAAAAA
>JBILKW010000223.1:0-2833 GCA_044376465.1 Sphingobacteriales bacterium
TTGGTGGCACGACTTAAGTGGTGGCACCACTTAAGTCGTGCCACCAAAAAAATCAAAAAAATTATTTCAACCTCTCTTTAATATCCAATCTATGTTTTCTTGCGGTATCTTGAGCAATATCGTAACCCGCATCCATGTGGCGAATTACTCCCATTGCAGGGTCGTTGTGCAATACGCGTTTAATTCTTACTTCGGCATCTTTAGTGCCATCGGCTACAATTACCATACCTGCGTGTATAGAATAACCAATGCCTACTCCACCTCCATGGTGTAAAGACACCCAACTTGCACCGCCTGCGGTGTTAATTAATGCGTTTAACACTGGCCAATCGGCAATTGCATCGGAGCCATCTAGCATAGCTTCGGTTTCTCTGTTTGGAGAAGCCACTGAACCCGTATCTAAGTGGTCACGGCCAATTACAATTGGTGCTTTTACTTTGCCTTCGGCCACTAATTTATTAAATGCTAAGCCGGCTTTTTCACGTTCTCCTTGCCCTAGCCAACAAATTCTTGCAGGTAATCCTTGAAATGCAATTCTTTCTTGAGCCATCTTAATCCAACGAGCCAATTCTACATTTTCTGGGAAAAGCTCAAGTATTAGCTTATCTGTTTCGTAAATATCTTGTGGGTCGCCTGACAATGCTGCCCAACGGAATGGACCTTTGCCTTCACAAAATAATGGTCGAATATACGCTGGTACAAAACCCGGGAAATCGAATGCGTTTTCTACACCCACTTCTTTTGCTCTACCTCGTAAGTTATTTCCATAATCGAATGTAATTACGCCGCGCTTTTGCATTTCTAACATCAAGCGAATATGATGAGCCATGGTTGCGTATGATCTTTTTACATACTCATCGGGGTTTGCTTCTCTCAACACTTTCGCCTCTTCTACGCTTATGCCTTGTGGGAAATATCCCACTAATGGGTCGTGTGCCGATGTTTGATCTGTAAGCACCTCGGGCATAATATTACGCTCAACCATTCGCTCTAATAAATCAACTGCATTACAAACCACACCTATAGATAAATTCTCTCCGTTTTGCTTTGCCAATACGGCTCTATCTATGGCTTCGTCTATGTCTTTAATCATTACATCGATATAGCGAGTGTCTATTCTTTTCTGTATCCTCCACTCTTCCACTTCTGCTGCCAAGCAAACTCCATCGCACATTGTTATAGCTAAGGGTTGAGCACCGCCCATGCCTCCCAAACCTGCGGTTACTGATATGGTGCCTTTTAAACTTCCACCAAAATGCTTACGAGCTACTGCCGCAAAAGTTTCATAGGTTCCTTGCACAATGCCCTGCGATCCTATGTAAATCCAAGATCCAGCAGTCATTTGCCCATACATTATCAAGCCCTTATCTTCTAATTCGTTAAAATAATCGAAAGTTGCCCATTTGGGTACCAATTGTGAATTCGAAATAATTACACGCGGGGCATCTTTATGAGTTGGTAATATTCCAACTGGCTTTCCACTTTGAATTAACAAGGTTTCGTCTTCATTTAAATCTTTTAAGGCCTTCACTATTAAGTCAAATGCCTCTGGATTACGAGCCGCCTTGCCTCTTCCTCCATATACAATTAATTCCTCGGGGCGTTCGGCCACATCTGGGTCCAAATTATTCAACAACATTCGTAATGCTGCTTCTTGTACCCAACCTTTACAAGTTAAGGTAGTGCCAGTTGGAGTTTTCGTTTTAGATAGGTCGATGGTTGCGTATTTTTTGCTCATGTTCAGTATATTCTTATAATCTTACAAAAGTAACAAGCTAATCCGAATTATAAATTATTTAACTAACTTTGATTGTTGAAAATTTCGAAGTTTACATATGGCCTAAGTCTGTTGCTCTTGCTAACTATTAGCATCTCGAGCCTGCCTTTGTCATTACTTCACCACCACGAACATGTAAATGAATGCGATATTGCTTCTGCTATTCCCGATAAATTTAAGAAAGAGAAAGATCAATATCCTAAACACTACCATACGTCCGAAACAGAATGTTTTCTATGTTTCGAAAATCATTTAACAAAAACTTATACAAAGCTCGAACTTTCTAACATCCCTTTAAATAGTATATGTTTTATTTATACTCAAAAAACATTTACGGTTCCAAGTATTTCTATTATAGATCTTAAAGGCAGAGATCCACCAGCCTTATTCTACATCTAATTTATTTACACAAAAAATTTAATTTTTTATTAATTTATATTGATGAAGAAATACTTCTTCTATCTTATTTTTTTATTTGCGTTTAGTAATCATTTATTTGCTCAAAATAATTGTTCGTACACTATGAACATTAAAATTATTGACAAACAAAATAAAAATGCATTGCCTGGAGTGCTTGTGCGCCTTACTAATGTAAAGCTTTTGAAAGAGAGCGATGAAAAAGGTTTGCTGCGTTTCGAAAATTTATGTGAAGGCGAGTATGAAGTTTTAATTACATTTCTGTCTTACCACACCATCCGTCAGACTATAAAAATTGATGGCAATAAAACATCTACTTTTGAACTGTCTCCAAGTGTAAAAAACATTGAAAATGTAAATGTAATTTCTGAACGTACTAACACAGAAAGCACCATGTCTAAAATTGAACTCAAGGGAGTTGATTTAGAAAAAACTCGTGGACTTTCTCTTGCAGATGCTCTAAAAGAAATACCGGGCGTAACCACTTTACAAACCGGACCAACTATTAGTAAGCCAGTAATACAAGGCATGCACAGCAATCGCATTCTTATTATAAACAATGGTATTAGGCAAGAAGGTCAGCAGTGGGGTGCAGAGCATGCGCCAGAAATAGATGCCTTTGTTGCAAATAAATTAACG
>JBILKW010000224.1:0-2830 GCA_044376465.1 Sphingobacteriales bacterium
TTGTATACGCATTACTAAACATCGATTTTACATCTATTGCAGCTTTAGTAGGAGTTGGAGCTGCAACAGTAGGAACTGTAGCTACAGGTGCTGATTTACTGAAGTA
Organism: Sphingobacteriales bacterium; assembly: GCA_044376465.1. Taxonomy (GTDB): domain Bacteria; phylum Bacteroidota; class Bacteroidia; order Sphingobacteriales; family Sphingobacteriaceae; genus CAJBVG01. The sequence goes on from JBILKW010000224.1 coordinate 107, forward strand.
AACATTGTCAATAAATATTGTACCAGTAGCGGTTGGCTGGCCAACTAATATAAGTTGTGCAATGTGCCCTCTTGTAGTAAGATTTGTGAAATTAGCTAATGGAATGCTGTATGTATTCCATTGATTTAAAGTAGGGCTGAAGGTTAATTCATGTTCTTTATCATCGCCACCACCAAATGCTGCATTAGCACCAAAGTCTACTAATTTAATTTTTAAGGTAGTAACGTTTGTAGTCCAAACATCAATATTGAAATTCTGCATTGTATCTGCATTTATTTGATTGGTTACGGTTTCAATTCCAACAAAATCTAATGCCGAATATTTTTTAGTATCGTTACCAACTATTTGTAAATCTGTTAGAGTAGCGTTAGACCAAGAAGTTCTCCAAGTATCAACAGTTACATTCGTATAAGCATTGCTAAACATCGATATTACTTGGTTTGCTGCTTTCGTTGGCGTAGGTGCAGCTACTGTAGGATCTGTAGGGGCAGCAGAAAAGGTAATGTTATCAACATAACAAATATTATTACTTGTTCTTTGTTGAAAATCCATGAAAATGATGATTTGATCATTAACTTCACCAATTTTAGAAGAGAAGTTAAAAGTTAATTCTTCCCATTGGTTTATTAATGTGTTGGAAACTTTTAGTTCTCCTGTAGAACCTCCACTTGGCGTTGCAAATTTTATGCCTACATCACTAATTACTGGTTTGTAAACCATAATTTTTACTATCGCATTCGAAGCATTTAGTGTAAATGAACCGATGCCAGCACCGTGCGAGCTTTCTACTCCAGCCCAAGGCTGACCGGTTGTTTGCGTAGTCATTCTTAATACCGTTGCAGAGGTATTGATACCAGTTGCACTTGGGTTTGCAACCACTTGGGCAGGTGGATTTGAACCGTTTTCGAATGTTGTCCATGTCCAGGTATTGCCGTTTGCTCCAGTTTCAAAAGTGATCGGAGCATTTTGAGTAAATGCTGTGCTTGCACACAACAACATAAAAAGTGTAAGAATTCTTTTCATAACGAATATTTAGTTTTTAAAGATAATGTTAAGTATTTGTGTACTTATGGTAAAAATAAATATAAGTACTTAAGTGTTAATTCTACACTTGTTTTTGTATTTAGATTGATTATAAATAATAACCTTGAATTTTAGCTCTATTTGGGGTTTTGCTAGTTTAATTTTTAAAAGGTATTTCGTTAAAAAAAGATTAAATAATCGGTTGTTAGGAAATGTTGTCTAAATATTCACGAAGGTCGAAGATTTCTAAGCATACAATTCGGAATTTAATTGGCTTACCAAATCTGCTTTTTTCTATCATTTTTCCGTAACGAGCACATTCAAATTATCTATTTTCTAGAAAATTTGAATGTGGTGAACAAAAATTAAGAATGGATTAAAATGGATTTTTTATAAAATTAATTATTGTTGAAATTTGAATAAACTCGTTTAAATGTGCGTTTTTAAATTTTTTAATTATATCATATTTTCTAGAAAGACGTACATCAAATAATACAAAGAATTTACAAAATACTCTCTCTTATGCTTGTTGAAATTAGTTGTATATGCCAAAAGTGGTCCATAGTATCCTTTATTCTTTTTCTTCATTTATACTAAGGTTTATATGAAATATATTTTATTTTTTATTCTGTTTATTAGTTCAAGTTCCTTCGCTCAAGTTTCAATAAATTCAAGTGGGGGGAATATTTCTAACACAACTGGAAGTGCGTCTTTTAGTATAGGGCAACTAATTGTAACGAATGCTAATAATAGTAATTTGATATCTATACAGCAAGGTGTTCAGTTTCCATATGAAACATTCGGGTTGGGCATCAATAGTACGTCTTTACTTCCCTCTTTCATAAAAATTTATCCAAACCCCACCAGTTCTATTCTTAATATAGATATTGAAAATAATAATTTGTTTGATCTTGTTCTTGAGGTATACGATTCTCAGAGCAAATGTTTATTGTTAGAAAAAATATACCCCCTAAAAAATGCATTTGATTTAAGCGCACTATCACCGGGATTATATTGTTCAATTATCCGTAATAATGCTGGATTCCTTTACACACAAAAAATTATAAAATATTAATAAATATGAAAAATATAATTGCTTTATTTTTATCATTAATGGTTTTTTCAAGCGTTTTTGCTCAAGCGCCTAATAGTTTCAGTTATCAAGCCGTTGTAAGAGATGCAAATAATAATCTTATCACTAATAGCAATATTGGTATTAGAATAAGTATACTGCAGGGCTCGGCAACTGGAACAACTGTGTTTACTGAAACACATTCTGTTTTATCTAATGATAATGGTTTAATCTCATTAGAAATTGGAAAGGGATCCATTACTTTAGGTGCTATCGATAACGTTAATTGGTCTAATTCTGTATATTATATTAAATCGGAATTGGATTTGAATGGAGGATCAACTTATACATTAACTAGTAACACAAAGTTACAAAGTGTTCCATATTCTATATATTCGAATACAGCAAATAACATTTCAGGATTATTAACCATACAAAATGGTGGAACTGGTGCTACAAATATATCAGACGCAAAAACAAATTTTAATCTCCAAAATGTCGACAATACATCAGATAGTTTAAAGCCGATATCGAATGCAACTCAAGCGGCCTTGAATTTAAAATTAGCGAAAGCAGATACCGCAAGTTTAAGCACACGAATCAATACGAAAGCATCAATCAATAATCCA
>JBILKW010000086.1:0-9120 GCA_044376465.1 Sphingobacteriales bacterium
TCATCTCAGCAGTTTTCTTTTGGTTCTCGCGAACTACTGCACGATCAATTTCAAACAATACTTTACCTTTCACCTCTACCGGCACTACTTTCACATAATTATCATTTGCAATCATTGCAACATCTGTTGCTTGGTTAGACAAAGCAGTGGTTAGCGTTCCTTCTGCTACCGTAACTGCATCAAATGGCAATGATTTAGAACCACGTAACGCTGTAGGGTTGAAAGCAACCGTTGCATTTTTCATTTCTGGTTTGTAAGCAACTTTGTCGCGGTAAGTAAATGTACCACCATTTACTTTGCTAATCGTTACTCCATCAGCTGTAGATGTTTCGCCTTTCAATGTAATCGGACGTAATTTAATAGAACCCCCTTCATAATTTAATGTTGGATTCATATTCACAGCAGTTTTTTTATCGAAATATTTCACCGGAATTTTACCAGTTACCATAATTTCAACACTGTCGCCTTTCACTTCAAGTGGATTAGGCTTCGCCTCATAACTTAACGTGTTTTGCTTTTTCTTCATAGTTTTTAGTGCATTACAACCTGTTAATAGAGCCGATGCAACTAATACTGATAAAATAAACTTAATTTGTAAGTTCTTCATGATTTAAATTTTGAATTTTTTTAATGAGTAGAATACTATAAATTTGTTACCGATTCATGTCAAAGGGCAAATATAAGACAATAAATAGAATATCAAACCCTCAAATAAGTAAGAAAACAATAATATCGTGTATATAATTAAAGTAAAAGGCATCGCAAAAATACCCGACTACATCCAGTTAAGAGATGATAAGTTCACATTACTAGCTTATTTTAGGGTCGATAGACCAGAAAAAGCGTTAGAAAAATGTGGTTTAGCAAATAAAACAGAAGAATTAAACGAATTAATAAAAAATTTACCTTTCGGTGAAATTAAAAAACTAGAATTTTAATGGACAATTTTGAAGTAATAAACCTGGAGCATATTGATGTATTCCAACGAAACCACTTAGTGTTATCTGACGTAAGTGTTAAAGTAAACAAAGGCGAATTCATCTTTTTAATAGGCCAAACGGGCAGCGGAAAAAGCAGTTTGTTAAAAATGATTTACGGCGATTTGCACATTAGCAGCGGAAGCGGCAAAGTGGTTGGCTTTGAGTTGGGCAAGATAAAAATGGCAGAAGTTCCATATATGCGACGTAAAATGGGCATTGTTTTCCAGGATTTTCAATTACTTACCGACCGAACGGTGGAAGATAATTTGCGTTTTGTAATGGAGGCAACGGGCTGGGACGACAAACGATTAATGGATGCACGCTTAGCAGAAGTATTAACTGAAGTTGGTTTGGCAGGTAAAAACTATAAAATGCCACATCAACTTTCGGGAGGCGAACAGCAAAGAGTAGTAATTGCTCGCGCTTTGATAAACCACCCAGAAGTAATTCTCGCCGATGAACCTACAGGCAATTTAGACCCCGACTCTAGCGTTGAGGTGATGAATTTACTGATGAAAATAAGCAAAACAGGCACCGCAGTGCTTATGGCAACCCATGATTATAGAATGATAGAGAAGTTTCCATCGAGGATCATTAAGTGTGAGAATGGGAAAATTGTGGAAGACAAACACCAGTGGGTATAGTTAGTGTGCTAGTCGATGCTAATTGTTATTTTGTACGTTGATGATATGGTAACTAAAATCTAAATACTAAATTCTAAATACTAAATTCTAAATTCTAAATTCTAAAAATATGAAAAAACTAAGTATACTATTATTAACCATGTTATGTGCAACGGTAGGATTTGCGCAGCAAGAAGGCACTAATGTTGGTGATAAGGCAAAAGACATTGTATTGATGGGCATGGATGGCAAAGAAATGAAAATGTCGGATATTAAAGGCAAAGTGGTGTTGTTAGATTTTTGGGCTTCGTGGTGTGGGCCATGCAGAATGGAAAACCCGAACTTGGTAAAGAGCTACGAAAAATATAAAGACTTAAAATATAAAACAGCCAAAGGCTTTACAGTTTACAGTGTATCATTAGATAAAAACAAAGAAGCTTGGCAAGCTGCTATTGCAAAAGATAAATTAGTTTGGCAATATCATGTGAGTGATTTAAAAGGATGGCAATCGGCTGCTGGTGCCTTATACGGTGTTCAATTTATTCCACAAAACTTTTTAATAGATGGCAACGGAGTGATAGTTGCAAAGAACTTAAGAGGAGAAGAGTTGGATAAGGCGCTGGATAAGCTTTTGAAATAAATAGTAGCGGGCAACAGGTAGTGTTGAACACGTTATTTCAAGACTACAAAAATTCGTAATTACAATTCTACCTGTAACTTAATTTTTGTGTTTTTGCGTGAACGTTAAAAAAGCTCACATAGTTTCACAAGGTAGGCACAGCGTTTCCAAAAGTAGATGTGCTGATAACTTGCACTTCAGACTTCAGACCTCATACCCTATGATTGCTCTTGGCTCCCAGCTCTTAGCTACTTGTTCCCTGCTATTTTGTCAACTTTCTCTTTTGGCAAACTCTTTGAATAATCACCCAAGAATATTAAAATAGCATAAATTAGCACGAAATGACAGAGCAAGGCCAAGAAAATATGACAAATGAACCTATTGATTCGCAAGAAGTGCCTCTAACGGCGGAAGAGAACCAAGCGGAAGCATCAACAGAAAACACCGAAAATACGGTACAGCATAGTCCAGAGGAGCAATTAAAAGCTCAATTGGATGAGGTAAACGATAAATACATACGCCTATTGGCCGAGTTCGATAATTTTAAACGCCGCACTGCTAAAGAACGCATTGAGTTGTTTAAAGTGGCAAACCAAGAAACTCTGAAAGCCATGATTACCGTGCTCGATGATTTTGACCGTGCACAAAAATCGATGGATACAGCTAATGATATTGATGCACTAAAAGAAGGATTAAAACTCGTGCACCATAAACTAAAAACAACTTTACAAAACCAAGGTTTGGCAGAAATGGAAAACGCAGTGGGTAAAGCTTTTGATACAGATGTTCACGAAGCTGTAACTAATATTCCAGCGCCAAGCGAAGAACTCAAAGGAAAAGTAGTAGATGAATTAGAAAAAGGGTATTTATTAAACGACAAAGTGATTCGTTTCGCTAAAGTTGTAGTAGGAGCATAACATGACAAAAAGAGATTATTACGATATTTTAGGTGTAAGCAGAAATGCCGATGCCGATGAAATAAAAAAGGCATATCGCAAGCTGGCAATTAAATTTCACCCGGATAAAAACCCGGGCGACAAAGCAGCGGAAGATAAATTTAAGGAAGCAGCCGAAGCCTACGAAGTGCTAAGCAGCCCCGAAAAAAAACAACGCTACGATCAGTTCGGGCATGCAGGCGGTGCCTCAAGCGCAGGCGGTTATGGCGGCGGGCCAGGCGGCATGAACATGGAAGATATCTTTAGTCAGTTCGGCGATATTTTTGGTGGCGGTGGCGGTAGCCCCTTCGAGAGTTTCTTTGGCGGTGGTGGTCAACGTGGCGGCCGCAGAATGCAGAAAGGAAGCAACCTCCGAATTAAAGTAAAACTTACCCTCGAAGAAATTGCCAACGGTGTAGAAAAAACGATTAAAGTTACCAAAATGGTGGGCTGCAAACCTTGCGGCGGAAGCGGAGCTAAAGATAAATCGGCATTTAATACTTGCGGTACTTGCGGCGGACAAGGAAGCGTGCGTCGTGTGCAAAATACCATTCTTGGCCAAATGCAAACCACTACCACCTGCCCTACTTGCCAGGGTGAAGGACAAACCATTACAAATAAATGTACTACCTGCCATGGCGAAGGTGTAGAACGTGGCGAAGAAACAATTAACATAAACATTCCAGCAGGTGTAGTGGATGGTATGCAACTATCTATGACTGGCAAAGGAAACGCTGCCCCTCGTGGTGGCATACCTGGCGATTTACTCATTCTTATTGAAGAAGTAGAAAACAAATCCTTAAAACGCGACGGAATAAATATCATATTCGATTTATACATCAGCTTTATGGATGCTGCACTTGGTACAAGTGTAGAAATCCCAACCATTGATGGAAAGGCGCGTATTAAAATTGAACCAGGTACTCAAGGTGGTCGTATACTCCGATTAAAAGGAAAAGGCATAAAGGACATTAACTCTTACCAAAAAGGAGATCAATTGGTACACGTAAATATTTGGACACCGAAAACCCTGAGCAGAGAAGAGCGACAAATACTTGAAAAATTACAAAGCTCCGAAAACTTCAAACCGAACCCAGATAAAAATGATAAAGGATTCTTCGAGAGGATGAAGGAGTACTTTGAATAGATAGATGTGAGACGTGAGATGCTTAATTTGCAAGCATTTTACTTTATATTTTTTGCAAAAATTATTTATTTTGTGAATGAAATAAATAATTAATTTTTGAATTATATACACCAATTAAAATCGTATTTGATGTTGGATATGTATCAATATATATCAAGGACAAATTAATCTCAAAATTAGTTGAAATACAAAAAATGCTATGTTCTCTTCTTCAAAAATTTAGTTAATTTAATTTCTCCAAACTATTTCTCATTGTCGCAAATCCTTTACAAAAAATCTTGCGTCTCAAATCTCATGTCTCATGTCTAGATACTATATTTATGGAAACATAAAAACTTATGCTGAGAATTGAACACATACGCAAGCAATACGAAAACCACCTCGCGCTAGACGATGTAAGCATACATGTGCCGGAAGGTTCTGTATATGGACTATTGGGGCCTAATGGTGCCGGAAAAACTTCACTTATCAGAATTATCAATCAGATTACTGCACCAGATGCAGGGGATGTTTTTTTCAAAAACGAAAAACTCAATCAAACTCATATTAGTCAAATAGGTTACTTGCCTGAGGAGCGTGGCTTGTACAAGAAAATGGAAATTGGCGAGCAAGTTCTGTACCTCGCGCAGCTAAAAGGTTTGAGCAAAGCCGAAGCCATTAAACGTGCAAAGTATTGGTTCGAAAAAATGGAAATTCAAACCTGGTGGAAAAAGAAAGTAGAAGAACTCTCTAAAGGCATGCAACAAAAAGTTCAGTTTATTGCCACCATCATTCACGAGCCAGAACTGCTTATACTCGACGAACCTTTTAGTGGATTCGACCCAGTAAATGCAGAAATCATTAAAAATGAATTTTTGGAACTCAATAAAAAAGGGACCACTATTATTTTCTCCTCACACCGAATGGAATCGGTAGAGCAACTCTGCAACCATATTGCACTCATCCATAAATCTAAAAAAATATTGGAAGGCAGTGTAGTTGATATCCGACAACAATACAAAGAACATAAATACGCTGTTTGCATAAAAAAAGGGAAAACGGAATTAGAAATTAGGAATGTCGGCATGGAAATTAATAGGATAACAGAAAAGCAAGATGCTATGCAATTAGAAATTACTTTGGCTTCCAACACCAATATAAACAACACCTTGGGCATATTGCTAAAACATTTTGAACTCGTTTCGTTCGAAGAAATAATTCCATCTATACACGATATATTTATTAAAAACGTAACTCAACATAACTAACACAATGAAAAAAATAGCCTTAATTATTAGTCGGGAATACATGAGTAGGGTAAAGAAAAAATCGTTCATTGTAATGACGTTTTTGGGGCCGATTTTAATTGCCGGAATGTATGCTTTTGCTGTATGGTTAGCTGTAAATGCTGATGATATGAATAAGAAAAAAACGGTATATGTAATTGACGAGAGCAAACAATTTACTGGGCATTTGCGCGATTCTAAATCGCTTGCATTTGAATATACAAACGAACCCTTAGAAGTAACTAAAACTAATATCAGCGAGAATGAAGATGCTTATTTGCTATACATCCCTGAGCTTACTAAGGATTTAAGTGGCGTGCAATTGTACTCTGCAAAACAAGCAAGTGTTGCAGTGGTAAATTATATTGAAAAAGAAATTGAAGCAGAATTAAAAGATAAAAAATTAGTAGAAAATGGAATCTCGCGCGACATACTTAGCAGCTTAGACATGAATGTAAGTTTGAAAACTATACGCATAACTGAGCAAGGCGAAGAAAGCGGAAACGCTAATGCCAGCTATGGTATTGGCATGCTTGCATCTATTTTAATTTACATGTTTATTTTCTTGTACGGTGTGCAAGTTATGCGTGGAGTAATTGAAGAAAAAAACAATCGTATTGTAGAAGTAATTATTTCTTCGGTAAAACCTTTTCAATTAATGATGGGAAAAATTATTGGTATTGCATTGGTAGGTCTTACTCAATTTGTACTTTGGGTAGTGCTTACGGTTGGAATTAGTGGTTTGGTAAGTCGAGAGTTAAATTCTAAAATACCTGACAATGCAGCGCAAATAGAAAGTATTGCAGGCGCAGATGCTGCACAAATGCAAACAAGTAGCGAAATGAGTGACAACAACATCACTCAATTTATGGAAGCCATTGGTACCATAAATTACCCATTGTTATTGGGAACTTTTCTGTTTTATTTTTTAGCTGGTTATTTACTGTACAGTGCTTTGTTTGCAGCCATTGGATCAGCAGTTGATAACGAATCGGAAACACAACAGTTTATGTTTCCTGTTACCCTCCCACTTATATTTTCTTTTGTATTGGCAAGCTCTGCTGTAGTAAATAACCCCGAAGGTCCTATTGCTTTTTGGCTATCGATGATACCGCTTACCTCACCGGTTGTAATGATGGTACGCATTCCTTTTGGAGTACCTGCATGGCAATTAATTTGTTCGATGGTATTATTAATACTAGGTTTCCTCGGAACCGTTTGGTTGGCTGCAAAAATTTACAGAACTGGTATTTTAATGTACGGCAAGAAAGTAACGTTTAAGGAAATGTTTAAGTGGCTGAGATACTAAATCGAAATTACGAATTTACGAATTTACGAAATTACGAATTTACGAATTTACGAACTAGCGAATTGGCGAGGGTGCAACTAGGTTGCATTTCGTAAATTCGCTAGTTCGTAAATTCGCTAGTTCGTTAGTTCGCTAGTTCGTAATTTCGCATATAGCTTCTCCGTAGGTAAGCCCATTACATTCGTATACGAACCATGTATTGCTTTAACAGCCACTAAGCCGAACCACTCTTGTATTCCGTAGGCTCCGGCTTTGTCATAAGGTTGGTAATTTTTTATGTAGAAATTTATTTCCTCATCAGTAAGTTCTTTTATTTCTACATCCGTTTTATCTGTAAATGAAATGATTTTATGCTGATGTAAAATTGCTACGCCTGTGTATACTTGATGTGTTTTGCCCGATAACATTTTTAACATTCGATAGGCATCCGAAGCATCTATTGGCTTACCAAGTATTTCGGGACCCACAGCTACAACAGTGTCTGCAGCAACAAGTGTTTCATCGCTTAACTCATCATCAAATGCTTTGGCTTTGTTAATGGCGATGTATTCTGCCACTTGCTCGGGTACTAATTCTGCGGGAAAACTCTCGTCAACATCTTTCGTTACAACTCTAAAATCTAGCCCCATCAGTTTTAATAACTCTTGCCTGCGTGGCGATTTGGAGAACAAAACAATTTTCATCTAATTTTTTAAGCGAAAAAGTTTAACACTAAAATTGAGCATACACCTATTACCATTACAATCGACATAAGTTGTGCAACGTATTTATACTTCTCCGTTTTATTGGTAAGGTATAACATTATATTAGCAATAATTAAAGGCAGCTCTAAGCCAAACAAAATATACATTAGAGGCACATAGGCCTTATTTGCATACTGCATGTTTTGCACATAAAACAATGCAAAAATAAGCATCACACTTACAATGGTAAAAGTAAATTTAGATGCCATTTCTCCTGCAACTATTGGAAGGGTGCGGCAATTGGTAGCTTCATCTCCAGGTAAATCTTGCAAATCTTTAACCAAGGCGTATAATAAGTTTATTCCAAAAGCAATGCTAGTAAAGAAGCCTACAACTTTAAAAATCAAAATAGAAATAGCGCGGTATTCCATATTTAAATATGCTTTAAAAAGTGCGGGCTCGTATAATACAGTAAGCACAATGGGAAGCACACCCAAAATGGCTAACACTATGTTGCCAATAATAAACTGACGTTTGTATTCGGTAGAATAAAACCATAGTAAGCCTACAATAAATATTGGCAAGAGCGCTAATACCCATACCTTAAGAATGTATGAAAGGTACAATCCAATTAGCACTCCAATAGCACTTAACATAAAATGCGTAGCCATAGCCGCTCTACGTGGAATGGTTTTACCAACAATTACATCCTTAGGATTGCGGTTTATATTATCTCTTTTTAAATCGAAGTAATCGTTTATGATATAACCAGCGCTGGTGATGCAGAGAGTCATCAACAAAACCAAAATAAATTGAAAATCACTTAGCTGCAATGCTAAACCGAATGAGTTTAGCATAGGGCTTATCAAATATTTACGCAAAAAAACTTGTAATAAAATAATCAATACAAGGTTGCTTATTCTGAAAAGTTTAAAGATAGATAGCATTAGGTAGATCTTGTTAGCACACTGAACTCGTTATTCCAGTTATTTCTAGCTTTCATCACTTTTTCTATTACATCTCGCACGCAACCTTCTCCTCCTTTTTTATCAGAAATGTAGTGAGAAATTTGTTTTATTTCCGAAACGGCATCAACAGGTGCCGCAGCAATAGAAGCTTTTAGCATAACGTCGGTATCCGGTATATCATCACCCATATACAAGACCTGCTCCCAAGTTTTATGGTGCTTTTTTAAAAGTTCTTCTATAAGTTCTACTTTATTTTTGGCTCCAATATGAATTTCATGTACGCCTAATTTTTCTAGTCTGCCTACTACGGTTTGAGAATTACCACCCGATATTACCATTAGCGTATAGCCTACTTTGGCTGCCAACTGCATGGCATACCCGTCTCTTATAAACATTTTACGTAGTTGCTCACCACTTTCGGTTACCAATACCGAACCATCAGTTAAAACCCCATCGAGGTCAAATATAATGGTATCAATATTTTTTAGACGAGTGATGTACGACATAACGCTGGCTTAATATCTAAAAACAAAGATAGGGATTTAATCTTATTTCTGTTATTTCTGATTGTCGCGCCACTCGTACACCCAT
>JBILKW010000007.1:0-25591 GCA_044376465.1 Sphingobacteriales bacterium
ACATTTATACAATGCTTTGCATGCTGTAGAACCAAATTGGCTTGTTAAACTAGTATTACTTGAACCGCAATGAGGGCAATTTACTTCCTCATCATGATCACCTGTAAGTACATTTAATTTATGTTTTATTTGTTCGTTAGGTGGTGCAATTCCATATACTCTTAATTTTTCTTTTGCTTCTTTATTCATCCAATCAGTAGTCCAAGCCGGTTGGTAAACCGTTTCAATCTGAAAATCATCGATACCATTCTCACGCATTTGATTATTAATATCGATGCTAATGGCCGACATGGCAGGGCAACCAGAATAAGTTGGTGTAATGATAATGATGAGTTTTGACCCTTCGTATCGAAGGGCGCGAATAATACCTAATTCGACAACGCTGATCACTGGAATTTCAGGATCAGGAATACGTTCCAGAATTTTCCAAATCTCGTCTATCGATTTCATATGCTTACCATTGAGCACCAGGAAAGGCGCGATGTAAGTGTTGCATTTCTGCTAATAAAAATCCTAAATGTTCTGTATGCTGTGCTTTTCTAGAACCGGTTTGCATGTATACATCCTCTGGAATAGTTAAGCCTGCTTCAGAAAATACTTCTTTCACTTTTGCTAACCATAAGTTTTTGATACCCGATAAATCTACGCTAACTTTTTCTTTTATCAACAATTCGTCTACTTCATCCATTTCAAAAAGCTCAGCAGTAAAACGGTACAATTCATCAATGGAATTCTGAACACGCATTTTACTTTCTTCTGTACCATCGCCCAAACGTATCATCCATTTAGAGGTATGGCGTAAGTGATAGGTAATTTCTTTTAATGCTTTAGTTGCTATAGAAGCAAGGGTTTCATCGGATGAGTTTTGCAATTCGCTGTATAAATAAAAATCGAAAACATCTGCAAAAAAATGACGGGTCATCACAAAACCGAAATCACCATTCGGTTGCTCTGCTAAGAGTGTATTGAAAAATTCTCTTTCTGATCTTAAAAAGGCTAAATCATCGGCAGTTCTGTTTTTGTTTTCAACTTCGGCTGCATATTGTAATAGATGATTTGCATTGCCAATAAGGTCGAGCGCGATGTTTGAACATGCAATGTCTTCTTCTAAAAAAGGACCTTTGCTACTTTGTTCCGACAAACGATGTCCTAAAATTAGATGTTGATCGCCTAAACGTAGTAAATAATTAAATAATGCTTCTTGTATGGTCATACTTACATGTGTGTAATTCCTTCTGGAACTTGGTAAAACGTTGGGTGGCGATAAACTTTATCATTTGACGGTTCAAAGAATGAGGAAATATCTTCAGGAGATGATGCAACAATTTCTGATGCTGGTACTACCCAAATATTTGTCCCTTCGCTTCTTCTACAATAAAGATCGCGTGCATTTTGCAATGCCATTTCATTGTCGTGTGCATGAACCGAACCACTGTGTTTATGTGGTTGACCGGGTTTGCTTTGTACAAATACTTCCCATAATATTCCTTGTGAATCACTCATAATTATTAAGCTGCGTTAGTGTTTTGTTTCTTTTGCTTTTCTGCGTATGCGTTAGCTGCTTCACGAACCCAAGCGCCATCGTTGTGCGCTTTGTTTTTCGCTGCTAATCTTTCTTTGTTACACGGACCGTTTCCTTTTACTACGTTCCAGAATTCATCCCAATTTATTTGACCAAAATCATAGCCTTTTTTTTCTTCGTTCCATTTTAGATCTGCATCTGGAACTGTTAACCCAATCATTTCTGCTTGTGGTGTAGTTTGGTTCACAAAACGTTGACGTAATTGATCGTTAGTTTCACGCTTAATTTTCCATTTTACAGCATTTGCAGTGTTAGGCGACTCATCATCTTTCGGTCCAAACATCATTAAACTTGGCCACCACCATCTGTTCAAGGCATCTTGTGCCATTGCTTTTTGTGCTGGAGTTCCTTTTGCTAACACACACATTATTTCATATCCTTGACGCTGATGAAACGACTCTTCTTTGCAAATTCGCACCATTGCTCTTGCATATGGTCCGTAAGAAGTACGTTGTAACATTACTTGGTTCATGATGGCTGCTCCATCTACTAACCAACCAATTGCACCGATATCTGCCCATGTGAGGGTCGGATAGTTAAATATAGATGAATATTTAGCCTTACCTGTATGTAATTGATCTAATAATTCTTCTCTGCTGATTCCCATCGACTCTGCTGCACTGTATAAGTACAATCCATGACCCGCTTCATCTTGTACTTTAGCCAATAATACCATCTTGCGACGAAGGCTTGGAGCGCGTGTAATCCAGTTTCCTTCAGGCAACATCCCGATAATTTCTGAATGGGCATGTTGAGAAATCTGACGGATAAGATGCTTTCTGTATTGCTCTGGCATCCAATCCTTAGGTTCAATCATCTCATTTTTAGCTAGTTTGTTATCAAACCATGCTTCTAACTCGTGTTCGTTTTTTACAGACATAGTATTTATTGCTTATCACAAATTTATAAAAATATTGCTATCCCGAAACTATTTAAGCTTATTCGGAATCAATCAAAAAACAAATATCCATAGGCTTTGTTCCAAAACAAATCTATTTTTTATTTTTACGACCAAATTATAAGTAATGGCAAAATTCCACCCTCTAAAAGTAGCTGATGTTCGAAGAGAAACAGCAGATAGTGTTAGTTTAGCATTTGACATACCTTCAGCATTCCAAAATGAATACAAATACACTCAAGGTCAATATGTAACCATAAAAATGGAGATTAATGGTGAAGAAATTCGTCGCTCTTATTCTCTTTGCAGCAGCCCTCTGGCTGATACCGACTTCAGAATTGCCGCTAAAAAAGTGAAAGACGGCAGAATGTCTGTTGCCTTAAACGATAGCATTAAAGTAGGCGATGTTTTAGAGGTAATGACTCCGATGGGGAACTTTTACAACATCAACCATACATCAAATAAAAATATAGTACTTTTTGCAGGTGGTAGCGGCATTACGCCAATGTTATCTATCATTAAAACAATTTTAATAGAGGATGCTACTTGTAAACTTACTTTATTCTATGGTAACCAAAACGAGGCTAGCACCATTTTTAAAACTGAATTAGACGAACTAGCAAAAGTAAATTCATCGCGTTTTAACTTAATTTATATTTTCGACGAAGCTCCAGCTAATCATCCAGTGCTTTATACCGGTTTAATTACCAAAGAAAAAGTAATGACCTTGGTAGAAAATCACGTAGGCTTAAATCTCGAAAATGAATTTTTTATTTGTGGACCAACTCCAATGATGAAAAATGTGGAGGAAAGCTTACAATCATTACAAATTAAAAAAGAGAATATTCATTTAGAATACTTCAGCGCAAGTTTAGATGCAAACAAAACCGCAGAGCCTGTAAACGCTGATTCATCAGAAAACGTAATTTCTCAAATAACTGTAATTCTGGATGGTAATGAAACTTCGTTTGAATTAGCCTCTGATGGTAAAAATATTTTAGATGCAGCAATGGATCAAGATGTTGACGTACCATTTTCGTGCAAAGGAGCAGTGTGTTGTACTTGTAGAGCAAAAGTGTTAGAAGGAAAAGTACACATGAAAGCGAACTATGCCCTAACCGAAGAAGAAGTTGCCGAAGGATTTATTTTAACTTGTCAAGCACATCCATTAACACCGGTAGTGGTAGTGGATTACGACGTTTAATTGAATGGTGAATTGTAAATGGTGAATTGTAAATTATATCGCATCTTAATAACTTAGTAACCAATTAGCACCCATTCACAATTAACAATTTACAATTCACCATTAATCAAAATGAACATCATCATCACAGGAGCAAGCAGTGGCATAGGTTTCGAAGCGGCATTGGAATGGATCAGAGACTCGAACCATACAGTGGTGGCTATTGCAAGGAATATCGATAAGTTAAAAAGACTGCATCAAATTGCAAAAGATTTAAATCCTGAATGCAATCTTATACCTGTTCAATTTGATATTGTAAGTGGTGATTACGAACAAGGTTTGCTCCCTTTTTTACAGTTAAAATTAAGCGGTAAAATTGATGTCTTGGTGAACAATGCGGGAGAATTAATTAACAGCCCTTTCTTAGAATTAAAAGACGAAGATTGGTACCAAATGTTTGATAGTAATGTGATGGGGCACGTACGCATGGTAAGAAATTTAGTACCCATGATGAATGAACAATCGCATATCCTAAACATTAGCACAATGGGGGCTTTCCAAGGTTCTACAAAATTCCCCGGACTAAGTTCTTATTCTGCTACTAAAGCCGCACTTTGCAATTTAACAGAATTATTAGCTGTTGAATTATTAGATAAAAAAATATCTTGCAATTGCTTAGCCCTTGGTTCTGCTCAAACAGAAATGCTCGAAAAATCATTACCCGGATATCAGTCGCCCATAATGGCTTTTGAAATGGGGAAATATGTAGCCGATTTTGCACTTACAGGGCATAAGTTTTTTAATGGGAAGATTATACCGGTTGCGCTTCTGAGTGCCTAGAGCGGAGAGCAGGGTGCAGCAACTAGGTTTTAGAATTTTAGAATTTAGAATTTTAAAATTTAGAATTTAAACAATTATAATAAGCACAAATTTTATGCGTTTGGTATAAAATTTAGCCAGCAATGAAAATCATCAAATCACTTCTAGTATTGTGTTTATTGAGCTTTGGAGCCTTTGCACAGCAAAACACAAGTACAATCAAAATTAAACTATACAACCAAAGTTCTTTTGTAAAAAACGAACGAAATTACAGAGCTGCTACCAATATTAATTTGAAAACTGAGAAAAAAATAAACATATTTTCGCCCAAGTTTGCAATTGCCTATACTGCCAAAAATGGGAATACTCACGAATTAGAAATCAACAGATTCGAGTTGAATTTCAACAGTGAGAAAGATGAACCATTGGATAGTTTAAACTCTAACATTGTGGGCGGACAAGAAGTCAATAATTTAAATTTTTCATTCAGATATGAGTATACACCAGCATCTAAAAAAAGCAGACAAAATAAAAAGAGCATGTTTAGTGTAAGTTATGGCGTACAACCTTATGTTTATAACAGAAAAACGATTCCATTAATTACAACAAATTTTCCGGAATCGAATACACAGATTGGAGCTTCGGGCTATATCGCACCACGATTTACTTATCAATTATCTGAAAAACTATTTTTCGATGTTAACCTTCCTTTCAATTTAATTGATTTCAATTTTACAGCAATAGAAATTGAAGATCCAACAAAAATAAAATCGCAAAGAAATACATATAGCACAAATTTCAATACGCTCCCAATGAACTATAATTTAAGAATTGGTTTAGCTTATAGAATTTGAATTTTCGGTAAATGATGAACAGGGAAATTTACAGAATTTGCGATGAAACATTTGCTATTCGCTTGTGCATGTAGTTCAATTGCCATAGCAGCTTTGCTTGCATCC
Source organism: Sphingobacteriales bacterium (assembly GCA_044376465.1). Classification (GTDB taxonomy): domain Bacteria; phylum Bacteroidota; class Bacteroidia; order Sphingobacteriales; family Sphingobacteriaceae; genus CAJBVG01. The sequence continues at coordinate 5,442 of JBILKW010000007.1, forward strand.
GTAATCGTTATAGTAGGTTTTAAAATTACTTCTAAAAATTTTCCACCACCTGTACTCGCCTCTTCCATCAGGCCTTCTGGCTCATCAACATAATCAGTAACCACTATTCCGTTATCGGCACAAAAATGAAAATACCACAACATGTGGCAGGTAGAAAGTGCAGATAAAAACATCTCTTCTGGGTTGTATTTACTGGCATCTCCTCTAAATGCAGGATCTGCTGATCCAAATAAATCCGACTTACCTTTTGCAGAAATTACATGGTCTCTGCTATATTCATCGTACTTACTAGTACCCGAACCTAAATTGCCTGTCCAGGTTACTTTTAATTTATAATGATGTTTTTTCATATGCTAACGTGTTAGTATGCTAGTGTGCTAATAAGGAAAATATGCTCAATTTGCACATTTTCGCATTTTCTAATTTGCATATTTACTCATTTACAATTGTAAAATTTTCCAGGCATCCAGTACATTCCCATTATCCAAAAACTCTTTCGCAATTAAGTGAATCTGATTTTCACTCAACTTAGAATATAATTTTAATAGCTCTTCTTTTTCGTTTGCTTCAACAACAGGTATACTTTCTACATTTCCTAACTGCCCTAAATTATTTCCGGTAAGTACTTTAGAATCTCTAATTTTTTCAGGCAAAGCATCTACGCCAATGCCCATAGTCGTTAAAGGTTTCGCTACCTGGAATAAACTTTCTTGGGTAACTCTCGAATACCAATCGCCACCCAAGCGCGCTACATGATCCATTTTTAATTGATCAATTTTTCCATCCTCCCCTAAAACATCCTCAGAAATGTGCATCGCTATAACCTCCGCCAGCACTAGATTTCCGGCACCTGGGGTTTCTGCCAATGCAATAACATCACGCACTATACATTCAAATTGTACGGGTGCTTCTTTTACTCTTGGTGGACGAATATGTTCCGATTTTAATTCTGTAAAACCTGCTTTAACAAACTCATTTACTCCTTTAGGATAATCGGTACTCGATAAACTTGTTTGTTGCACCATATCATAATTTACAATGTTGATGGTACATTCTTTTATCTTCAACACATTATCAAGTGTATGTTTTGTAGTATTATCTCTCACTCTACGAGCTGGTGAAAAAACCAAAATCGGAGGATTCGAACTAAATAAATTAAAGAAAGAAAATGGACTTAAATTTACGTTGCCTTCTTCATCAATAGTACTAACAAATGCAATTGGCCTTGGAGCCACCGCATATTGTAAAAACATTTGCGTTTGCTGCGGGCTAAGGTCTTTTATGAGTAGAGATTTCATCTTAATTAGCTAATTGATTTTTTCATTTTCAAAAGCGAAAAATCAGTATCCACTTTTCTGATGGTATTACTTAATCTTCCTAGTCCTGTAATTTCCATTTCTACTACATCGCCGTCTTGTAACCATTGTGGTTTAAAGTTTTTATCGTTTAATAAACCTGTACCGTTTAATTCTAAAAAGCAACCAGTGCCTACCGTTCCCGAACCAATAACATCGCCTGGTAAAACATCAGCACCATACGCACATCTTTCAATTATTTCTGCAAAAGTCCAATCCATGTCGGCTACATTTCCAGAAGAAACTTCTACGCCATTTACCCAACATTTCATTTGTAAATTATAATTATTACCGACATGGTTTGCTTTAGCTGCCACTAAATGTTCTGCTAATTCATCGGGAGTTACTAACCAAGGACCAATAACTGTTGAGAAATCTTTTCCTTTTGCAGGACCAAGGTTTAACAGCATTTCTTCCATTTGCAAAGTACGTGCACTCATGTCATTCATAATGCAATACCCTGCTATATATTCATCGGCTTCTGAAGCACGAATGTTTCTACCTTTTTTACCAATTACCGCTGCTACTTCTAATTCGAAATCTAATTTCTCAAAATGATCTGGCATACACTCCACTTCGCCTGGGCCTTGCACTGCATTATGATTGGTAAAATAAAAAATCGGATACGAATCAAATTCTTTAATCATTTCCACTCCTCTGTTTCTGCGAGCTGCCGCCACATGTTGACGAAATGCATATCCATCTCTACAAGAAGTTGGATGTGGAACAGGTGCTAATATTTCAAAGAAAACTTCTTCGCGACCAACAATAGAACCATCTTTAATTCCATTGTTTACTTTATGAGCTCGTTCCATCAATTCTTCGCCGCCCCATAAAAACTCGTTCATGGTATGAGGAATTAATTTATCTACAGAATGTAAATTGTAAATATGCCCGTTAATAAATACACCTAGTTTTTCAAGGTTTTCGGTTTTGTAAGAAACTAATTTCATCGTATTTGGATTTCTCCAAAACTAATAAAATTATGTTGATCGATTTAAGCGATTTGATTAAATAAAATTATGGCTTATCTTAGCTGCTGAAATGAATACCCGATTAAGTCGTTCTTTTTATTGGCATGCCTCTGAAAATGAGCATGTTTTTATGCAAAAAATGATTTCAAAAATCATTTTAGCTCAATATTCTCGTTGATATTTTCCGGGAACACACTATTCCTCCTTTTTTCGATATTTTTTATTAATTTTCGACTGTTAAATTAGAACTCAACAATATGCCTATTTACCACAAACTGGGGCAAATACCCCCTAAACGCCATACCATCTATAGAAAACCTAACGGTAAATTGTATGCCGAAGAATTGGTCTCTACAGAAGGGTTTTCTAACGTTTACTCTTTAATTTATCATTGTCACCCTCCTACTGTTGTAAAAAAATTAGGCGAACCCTATTCTGTAGAACCCAAAATAGCGCGCGAAAAACATTTAAAACATACCAGCTTAAAAGGTTTTAAAATTAATGCCGAAGATGATTATTTAAAATCGCGCAAACCAGTTTTAGTAAACTCAGATTTACATATTTCATTAGCTGCGCCAAAGAAATCTATGACCGATTATTTCTTTAAAAATTCGCAAGCAGATGAATTGATTTTTATACACGTTGGCTCCGGTAAATTAAAAACTGGCTATGGTACAATAAAATTTGAATACGGCGATTACCTAATAATTCCTAGAGGTACCATTTATCAATTAGAATTTAACGACGAAAACAATCGATTGTTTATCCTCGAATCCTTCACTCCTATTACAACTCCTAAACGTTACAGAAATAAAGTAGGTCAATTACTTGAACACTCGCCATTTTGCGAGCGAGATATGAAACTACCTCAAGAGTTGGAAACCTTCGACCAAGAAGGTGATTTTAAAGTATTAATTAAGAAACAAGGATTAATATACCCATACACATACGGAACTCATCCTTTCGATTTTGTTGGTTGGGATGGATTTCATTTCCCATGGGCAATTTCAATACATGATTTTGAACCCATCACAGGACGTGTGCATCAACCACCTCCTGTACACCAGATGTTTGAAGCACATAATTTTGTGGTTTGTTCATTTGTTCCGCGTAAATACGATTATCATCCACTTGCCATTCCTGCTCCATATAACCATAGTAATGTTGATTCAGACGAGGTTTTATATTATGTGGATGGTGATTTTATGAGTCGAAAAAGTGTTGAAAAAGGACAGATTACATTGCACCCAGGAGGCATTCCACACGGGCCACATCCTGGAACTGTTGAGAAATCAATTGGTAAAGAAAGCACCGAAGAATTAGCCGTAATGGTGGATCCTTTTCGTCCGCTTATGCTAACCGAAGATGCAGTTGCAATTGAAGACCCAGGGTACTATAGCAGCTGGCAAGAAGATGTTAGTTAGTGTGATAGTATGCTAGTGTGCTAGTGTGCTAATAATTCACAATTAACGATTTACAATTTACAATTCATTCAAATGGAAACAATAGATAAAGCAAACCTATTAGCAGATTTACACAAAGACCATAATCCTGCCGAAGATTTCCTACCCTTGTTAGGAACAGATTATATAGAATTTTATGTAGGCAATGCAAAACAAGCGGCCTATTTTTATAGAAGTGCATTTGGCTTCGAATTAGTAGCCTATGCAGGTCCGGAAACTGGCGTAAGAGGTAAAGCCTCGTATGTTTTACAACAAGATAAAATTCGTTTAGTATTAACCACTTCATTCGATCCAAGTTCAGACATCTCTGAACATGTGAAAGTACATGGCGATGGTGTAAAAGTATTAGCCATTTGGGTTGATGACCTTGAATACTCGTATGCAGAAGTAATGAAGCGTGGTGCTATTTCAGTTTCGGAACCACAAACATTAAGTGATGAAAATGGTGAAGTAAAAATTGCGACCATTCAAACTTATGGCGAAACCGTACATACATTTGTAGAACGCAAAAACTACAAAGGTGCGTTTATGCCAGGTTTTAAAGCAATGCCAAAAGATCCACTTGCGAAATCAATTGGGTTAAAATTTGTAGACCATTGTGTGGGTAATGTTGGTTGGGGTGAAATGAATAAATGGGTGAAATATTACGAAGAGGTAATGGGCTTCAAACTATTGATTACATTTGATGATACAGATATCTCTACAGAATATTCATCCTTAATGTCTAAAGTAGTATCGAACGGTACAGGATACGTAAAATTCCCAATTAACGAGCCAGCAGAAGGAAAGAAAAAATCACAAATTGAAGAATATATTGAATTCTATAAAGGTGCAGGAGTACAACACATTGCTGTTGCTACCGATAATATAATAGAAACGGTGGCCGAAATGCGCAGAAGAGGTGTGGAATTTTTATACGTGCCAGAAACATATTACGATGATTTATTTGAACGTGTAGGTACAATTGATGAGCCTGTTGAAGAGCTTAAGAAATTAAATATCTTAGTAGATAGAGATCCTGAAGGGTATTTATTGCAAATATTTACAAAGCCTGTAGAAGATCGCCCAACGGTGTTTTACGAAATTATACAACGCAGAGGTGCAACTTCTTTCGGCAAAGGTAACTTTAAAGCATTGTTCGAATCGATAGAACGCGAACAAGAATTACGAGGTAATTTATAATTCTAAACTGAATAAATACTAAAAAGGAGGCATGAACCTCCTTTTTTTATATGCGCATATGCTCTACAAGACCTACCATTTCATCATTCGTATTTTACCTTTCAAACTCAGCATTATTAAGCTAGCTGCACTTTTACCACCTATATTTAAGTCGCACCTTTTATTTAGAGTTATTTCTAATATAGCCACCTATTGCGATCAATCTACTGTAATTAAAAGCAATTTAGGGATAAACACAAATTATAAAATTGAGGTAAGCATCTCTCATCCTATTGCCGCCTTTGGTACACCTAAGTTGTATACTCAAGAATATGCAACACTTTATTTATTAAAAGAATTGCTTAAACATAGCGATGCGTTTATAGATGTTGGAGCAAACTTAGGGTATTTTTGTTTTTATATGGATGAATATAATGCAGCTAAAAAACCAATTCATTTTTTCGAACCAGATCTGAAATTATTTGATCAGCTTCAAAAAAATCAACATGAAAATGGAAAGAATTTTATTCCTCATAAACTAGCAATTTCAAATACAAATACACCCATTAATTTTTACAGAAATTTAACTGATGACAGCTCTGGTAGTATCAAAAATACGTTTGAAAGTAAACATCAATTAGAGGCTGTAACTATAGATTCTATTAGCTTTGATGAGTTTGCTAGTTCAATTTCAGAAAAAAATCTATTATTAAAAGTTGATGTAGAAGGAGCGGAATTCGAGTTTATAGATGGAGCTTCAAATCGCATACAATCCATCGATTTTTTAATCATCGAATTATTACAGGATGCTATTGATCAAAAATTTCCGGAGATGATGATTGAACAATATAAGTTCAATGCTTATTACATCAATAATTTCAACTTAAAGTTTTCTAGAAAAGGAGAATACAAATACGTATCGCCTTATTACAATTGGCTTTTTACCAAATACGAACCATCAGAATTAAAAATAAAATTAACCAATACCCCGTTTTTAGTGGTTAGTTAATTCTTCATAGATTTACAGATGTGGCAAAATAAAAGAACGTTTCCTTAATTTAAGTTTCTATATTCCATAGGTGTTTTACCCGTCTTTTTCTTGAAAAGTTTATTGAAATATTGAGGATAATCAAATCCTAAATCATAAGCTATTTCATTAATATTCATTTCAGAATTTATTAGCAAATTCTTTGCTTCTTCAATAAGATAAAAATGAATATGCTCTTGTGTATTTTTTCCTGTTTCCTTTTTTAATATATCACTCAAATAACTTGGAGATAAGTGAACCTTGTCTGCTAAATATTTAACAGAAGGTAAGCCCTGTTCATTTATCTTATTATTAGCAAAATATAAGTTTAACAAGTTTTTAATTTGTAAAACTATCGATTTGTTATTTTGACTTCTTGTTATTAGTTGTCTGCCATAAAAGCGTAAGCAGTAACTCAATAACAATTCAATTGTTGATACGATGATTTGTTGGCTATGCACATCAATATTTTCTTGAAGTTCGTATTGAATTTTAAGTATACATTCAAATAAAATATTTTTTTCTTTATCTGAGAGATGAAGGGCTTCTGAAACATCGTATTGAAAAAAACTATAGTATTTTATCTTTTCGTTTAGGGTAGTAGAGCGAAATAAGTCGGGGTGAAAAAATATTCCCCAGCCCATTTTATCTTCTCTTTCTTCCACTTCATTATCTATCTCTATCAATTGATTTGGTGCAATACAGATCAAATTCCCATCTTGAAAATCTATTTCTTTTCTACCATATTTAATATTATTCTTACAATAGTTCTTAAACATTATTGAATAAAAATCAGTCGTAATTTTAGAATTTTGTTCTATTTTTTCGTTTACCTCGCTGAAGTTTAGCACAGTAATTAAAGGATGTAGGTTGCTGCCAATATTAAATAATTTCGAAAGATCTGATATGGATTGTAGATGTATTATTTGTTTCATTTATTAATTCAATTAAATGCAGATAAAAATTCATTTATAACACTTTTTCTTGAATTATCTTCTAAGTTAATTATATCAAATCTTTTAGTTGAAGTATAAGAACCCATATCATTATCGCTATTAATTAAAATCGCTCCAACTAAAATAACATACCTACAATTATATTTTGTAGCAGCAACTAACTCATTTATTCGCTGGTCTATTGCTTCAAAAATTACTTCTGTAGCTTCAAAAATTGGCAAATCGGAATCTAGGACTCTCGATTTTTGTTTCAACAGTATTTGTTCTAATACATTTATCTGGTAATCCATTTCTGTTAGCTGATGTTCAATAATTTCATCGTTTAGCAACTTACTTAAAGCAGCTTTTGCAGCACCACAGCAAGTTGAATTCCGACTTTGTCCAATTCGATGTATCTCTCCGAGAATACCATTTTTAGTAATCCCTATGTGTGGCCCATAATAAATTAACACGGCGCCATCGTCTGGAACATGACTCGCAAAAGCTTTCATTCCGGTTAAGCCGGTAAATGGAAAGCCGTTTAATCCACCCATTTTAAATGGCCCCAAAAATTCTTGTGCCCTAATTGGGTATTGAATACTATTTACATCATCACTACAAATACTATCTGCAAACATGATTTTAGAAGGCTCTAATTGCAAATGCTCCTCGTAGTAATCTATTGCTGCATTTACACTGTCAATTAAAGTAATTGCATTAGGATAATATTTTCTGATAATTTTTAATCTTTCTTTTTTTAACATACAATTTTACATTAAAATACCATTTTTGGCAGTAATAGGTTTCGGTAAATTAGTTTCGCCAAGAGAGTGTAATATTTCGATTTCTAAGTTCCTTGTGATTGCAGTCATCGGGGTATCTCCAATTAAGCCCTCAAATGGATGCTCGCTGTATTGACCTACTAAATCCATTTGATGAAAAACCCAAGTAACTAGGATTGAAAATGGAATAGTTAACCACACATTCATTTTTTGTGTTTCATTTAATAACCCAAGAGGCACTAAAAATGAAAACACCATAATAAATAAAGATGCATAATTAGCAAATTGTCTTGGGAATGGAAATGTTTTTATACGCTCGTTTCTTCCTTGATGTTCATATAATTTTGTAATATGATTCTGTAGTTCAAACAGCCTAAAGTCTTCTATCATTTTTTCATTTCGAAGTTGCTTGAGAATAGTTGATTGGTTGAGTAAAATTTTCGAAGCCATATTCGGACTAGATTCCACTTCAATCAATTCTTCCCTAGAGATGTATTTAGAAGCATCGTGTTCGAACTCTATATTGATATTGAAATTTTGTCGAAATTGCTCTCTATAAATTTCATTCAATTTCAACTTATGTTCCCAATCCATTCTTTTATGTCTCAAGAAATTTTTATGAGCATAAAGCCAAGCAATATGTCTTTTTAACATATTTGCTTTCATTCCCATATCTCTTTCTGGCAAGTAGGTATTAAGCATGGCTATTAACGAACGTGTATCATTTGTAATTCCACCCCAATTTCTACGAGCTTCATTTTGTCTTTCATTTGCAGCATTGTTTTTAAAACCTACATAAAAAGATACTGCAATACCCAGCAATGAAATTGGCAAAAATGGAATTGCTAACCACTTAAGGTCTAAAAAAACATAGCCCAAAACAACTAATAGAGACCAAATACCACCAATTATTATTGGAACAATCGAAAATTGAACAATTGCCTTAAACGGCAGATCTTTAGTTAACATTATTAATTTGAGTTAAATATTCTAAATAAACATAACCTCGTCTTTCTGCAAAAAAATCTAAACACAACACAATACTGGCCTGCATAAACAAACCCAGTCCAATACCCCTCCAAAATGTATCGTTCATTGAACTATACATTAATATAATACCTAAAATAATTAATGCTATTTCTGCGTATCTAAAAACAACAAAATTGCTCAAAACCTTTTCCATTCGTGGAACTTCAATCATTTTAATATTTTGCGGTTCATTATTAATAAATGATTCGACACGTACGATGTCCACAGGGCTTCTTGTAACAATCGTATAGCCAACTACAAATTCAAGCAAGGCAACAATTGCAAAAGGTATAGCCACTCCTTTCCAAAATGGCGACTTCAATCCAAAAAAGAAATAAAGAGCCAATGCTAAAGCAATGACTCCTATTAAAATAAAAATATAGCTTTCCGCTTTTTCTCCATTGAAATATTTAACAACTTGATTCATATTTTCTATTTATTAAAGTCCAAATTGCGATTTAATTCCGCCCATAAATGTTGCATCATCATCCTGATTACGATGTGCAATCAACATTTTTGCATCCTCTCCTGCTGTATATCGCAATGTTTTTTTACCATCAGTTGCGGCCTCAAATATTACTTCCGCAACAATTTTAGCAGAAGAAGCGTTTTGAGACATAATTGGAATAGCAGCCATCAAAGCTCCAACAATTCCTTGGTATTCAACTAAATTTTCATCATTGCTAAAATCAAATGATCTTCCCGCAAAATCTGTCGCTATCATTCCTGGTTCTACAATTTTTACTTGTCCACCAAACTGCTCCACTTCATAACTAAGAGATTCAGAAATACCTTCCACTGCAAATTTTGTTCCATGGTACAATGAACCTAAAGGAAAGGTTATTTTACCACCAATAGAGGATATATTGATTATAATTCCCTTTTTATTTTGTCTAAAATATGGAAGAATAGTTCTAGTAACATCTATTAGTCCGATAACATTGGTGTTGAATTGTCTAATAATTTTATCTCTGCTAAATGTCTCTAATGGTCCGTATGCACCATAACCTGCATTGTTGAGTAACACATCAATGCCACCAAATTTTTGGATACCAAAATCAATTGCGCTATTTATCGAATCCAAATCTAAAACATCTAGTCTAGTCACTATAACATTTTCTAATCGATTCAGCTCCGTTTCTTTTTCCGGGTTTCTCATGGTAGCAATAACATTCCAGCCCTTTGCTTGAAATACCTTCGCTGTTTCTTTTCCGATGCCACTGCTTGCACCTGTAATTACAATAGTATTTTTCATAGTTGTGAATTAAAATTTATCATACAAAATTGAAATAAAAACTAAGATATCTGATCATACAAATTCAAGATGTTTGTATCCTTTTTACGGATAGCGGTATAAATTCTCTTTATAAAATTTACATTATGTTGCACAAATAAACATATATGGAATTTTTTATTATTTTTGAGGGCATACAATAATTTACATTGAAAAGAATCGCAATTTTTGCTTCGGGCTCTGGCTCAAATGCCCAACGTATAATGGAGCATTTTAAACGAAATAAAGAAATGGAGGTAGCATTGGTTTTATGTAATAAACCAGATGCTTATGTGTTGCAGCGTGCTGATAATTTTGAGGTTCCTACTCATGTTTTCACGAAAGAAGAGCTTTACCATACTAATTCTATCGATAACTTGTTGAAGAATTTAGAGATCGATCTAATTGTATTGGCGGGATTTATGTGGTTAATTCCGGAACGCCTCATTCACGCTTACCCGAAACGAATGGTAAATATTCACCCAGCACTTTTGCCTAAATTTGGTGGGGAAGGAATGTATGGTCAAAAAGTACACGAGGCTGTACTCCAATCTGGGGATGCCGAAACAGGCATTAGTGTACATTATATCAATAAGAATTTCGACGAAGGAGAGATCATTTACCAATCGCGTTGCCCGGTCGATAAAAACGACGACGCTGAAAAGCTAGCCTATAAAGTTCATCAATTAGAACATTTACATTATCCTAAAATCATTGAAGAATTATTGAAGAAATTGGATAAAAAACTATACCCCAGAACTCATTAATTTTTCATAAACTTGCGCTTCCAAACAATTTCTTCATGAGCGCATTAAAAAAGGTTAAAAACGCCTTAATATCAGTTTATTACAAAAACGACTTAGAGCCAATCATTCACCTACTCCACAAACATGGAGTAAATATTTATTCTACAGGTGGAACCGAAGTCTTTATAAAGGACTTGGGTGTACCTGTAATTCCAGTAGAAGACCTAACTTCATACCCCTCTATTTTAGGCGGTAGAGTAAAAACCTTACACCCAAAAGTATTCGGAGGAATTTTAGCTCGCAGAGAATTAGACACAGATTTAGCTCAATTAGCACAATACGAAATACCAGAAATTGATTTGGTAATTGTGGATTTATATCCTTTTGAAGAAACCCTTGCTTCTGGCGCTACCGAGCAAGACATCATTGAGAAAATAGACATCGGCGGTATATCGTTAATTCGTGCAGCAGCAAAGAATTTTAAAGATGTAATCATCGTTTCTTCTAAAAATGACTATACTTTTTTACATGAAGTACTAGAAAAGCAAGAGGGACATTCTACGCTTGCAGATCGTAAAGAATTTGCAAAACGTGCCTTCAACACAAGCTCCCATTACGATACAGCCATCTTTAATTATTTTAACCAAGAAAATCCATTACCAGCTTTCAAACAAAGTTTGCAAGAATCGCAACCCCTACGTTACGGAGAAAATCCTCACCAAGAAGGAGTATTTTATGGCAATTTGAATGCGATGTTCGAGAAATTGAATGGCAAAGAACTGTCGTACAATAACCTTGTAGACGTAGATGCAGCGGTGGAGTTGATTAAAGAATTTAATGAACCAACTTTTGCCATCTTAAAGCATACCAATGCCTGTGGTTTGGCAAGCAGAGCTAGTTTAAAACAAGCTTGGTTAGATGCTCTTGCAGGAGATCCTGTTTCTGCATTTGGTGGAGTTATTATTTGCAACCGAGTTATTGATGCAGAAACCGCTAAAGAAATACACTCTTTATTCTGCGAAGTATTAATAGCACCGGGTTTTGATTCAGAAGCAGTTTCTCTTTTATCAGAAAAGAAAAACAGAATTTTATTAGTGCAAAAAAATGTTACTTTACCAAGTAAACAGTTTAAAACATTACTAAACGGAGTAATAGAGCAAGACAAAGATTTATCGATGGAAGGCATAACTGAAATGCGAGCTGTAACGAATAAAGTACCAACAGAACAAGAATACAACGATTTAGCATTTGCCAACAAATTGGTAAAACACACCAAATCTAATACCATTATACTTGCTAAAGGTCAGCAATTATTAGCAAGTGGGGTAGGCCAAACCTCTAGAGTGGACGCTTTAAAACAAGCTATTGTAAAAGCAGAAGCTTTCGGCTTCGATTTAAATGGAGCGGTAATGGCTTCTGATGCATTTTTCCCATTCCCAGATTGCGTGGAGATAGCAGGAAAAGCAGGCATCACAGCGATTATACAGCCAGGTGGATCTATAAAAGACCAAGATTCTATTAACTATTGCGATAAAAACAATATTGCAATGGTAATCACGGGAGTGAGACACTTTAAACACTAAGATTTTTAATTTATTGAATTATTATTCATAAATTGACAAGCATTTTTATCAGAATACATACAAAGAAATAAGAAATAATGGGATTATTTAACTTTTTTACGCAAGAAATTGCGATTGACTTAGGCACAGCAAACACCTTAATAATACATAACGACAAGGTAGTCGTTGACGAACCCTCTATTGTTGCGATGGATCGCAAAACGGGTAAAGTGATTGCGGTTGGGAAACAGGCAATGCAAATGGATGGTAAAGCACATGATGGGATAAAAACGATTAGGCCACTAAAAGATGGGGTTATAGCAGACTTTGATGCTGCAGAACATATGATTCGAGGAATGATTAAAATGATAAATCCAGGTAGAGGTTGGTTCCTTCCATCATTAAGAATGGTTATTTGCATCCCATCGGGTATTACAGAAGTAGAAAAAAGAGCAGTACGCGACTCTGCAGAAATTGCGGGAGCGAAAGAAGTTTACATGATACACGAACCAATGGCTGCAGCAATTGGAATTGGAATAGACGTAGAAGAACCAATGGGAAATATGATTATTGATATTGGTGGTGGAACTACCGAAATTGCAGTTATCGCATTATCGGGTATCGTTTGCGACCAGTCGATACGTGTTGCAGGTGATAATTTTGACAGTGATATTGTTCAATATATGCGTAGAGAACACAACATATTGATAGGCGATCGTACTGCCGAAAAAATTAAAATTGAAGTAGGAGCAGCATTAACAGAATTAGACGAACCACCGGCAGAGTTTGCAGTGCAAGGAAGAGATCTAATGACTGGAGTGCCAAAACAAATTAAAGTATCGTACACAGAAATTGCCCATTGTTTAGATAAATCTATTTCAAAAATTGAGGAAGCCATATTAAAAGCACTAGAGATTACACCTCCAGAATTATCGGCAGATATCTACCAAACTGGTATCTATTTAACGGGTGGGGGCGCATTACTAAGAGGTTTAGATAAACGTATTTCGAGCAAAACAAAATTACCAGTACACATTGCAGAAGATCCATTACGTGCGGTAGTAAGAGGAACAGGTATTGCGTTGAAAAATATCGGAAACTTTAAATTCTTAATGACCTAATTTTTGAAAGCACAATTGTAAATGCGTAATCTTTGGTTATTCTTTCTTAGGTACTATGCTTTCTTCTTATTCTTAGCGCTTGAGGCTTTTGCCATTGTGTTAATGGTAAATAACAATAGCTACCACAGTGCTTCTTATTTTAATTCTTCGAATAATGTAAGCGCTAAATTTTTCGAATATCTATCATACAGTCGATCATTTGTTAACCTCCAAACTTTGAATGATAGTTTATCAAAAGAAAACGCATACTTAAGAAACCTTGTACTCGCATCACCTTACTCAAATAAAGTAAATAGAATTTATATTAACGACTCTATAATGCGTAGATATACGTATATAGAAGCTAAAGTAATTAACAACAGTGTAAATAAAAGGAATAATTATATTACATTGGATCGAGGCTCACTTCACGGCATCCGTGAAAAAATGGGCGTAATTTGCGGCGACGGAATCGTAGGAACAATTAAAGATGTATCGGAACATTTTTGCACCGTGATTTCATTTTTACATAAAGATTCTAAGGTTTCTGCGCAATTAAACTCTTCCAATGAATACGGATCGTTGGTTTGGGAAGGTAGAAACCCGAAATTTGCGTCACTTAAAGATATTCCTACTCACGTTAAAGTTAAACTTGGAGATTCCGTAAGTACAACAGGATTCTCACAGAAATTTCCAAAAAATGTTTTTATTGGCAGAGTAATAAAATGTGATTTAAAAAGTGGAGATAACTTTTATAACATTGAAGTTGCTCTCTCAACCAATTTCACTACTTTAAGATACGTTTATGTTGTAGAAGATAATTTTGCCGAAGAATTAAAAAAACTAGAGCTGATGGAGGTAAATAATGATTAAGCTTTTACTAAATAATGTGATTCGGTTTTTTTTGCTTTTACTTTTACAAGTAATTGTATTTAATAATATTGGTTTATACAACATGGTAAACCCTTATGTATACGTACTATTTATATTGTTACTCCCCTTAGAAACTCCATTATATGCATTGCTGAGTTTATCATTTTTGATGGGCTTAAGTATTGATATATTTTCGAATACCGGAGGAATGCATGCAGCAGCTTGTACCTTAATAGCGTTTATTCGTCCATTGATTTTGTTGATCATTACACCCAGAGGTGGATACGAGCACCAACCTGTACCCAATTTGCGTAACATGGGGATACAATGGTTCCTTACATATTCAACCACCTTAGTACTTGTTCATCATCTACTACTATTTCAATTGGAAGTCTTTCGAATCAATGAGTTTCTCATTACCTTTGCTCGATCAATACTAAGTACAATTTTTACATTAGTTTTGATTTTGATCTCACAATATTTAACAGGTACTCCGCAAAAAAGAACATGAACATTTTCTTCGAGAGAAAACTAGTTATTCAAGGCCTAATTGTTCTGGTTGCAATTATTTTATTAACTCGTTTATTTTATATTCAAGTAATTGATGAAAGCTACTTCTTATCAGCAAACAATAACGTATTAAGAAAAATAAATATATACCCTGCTCGTGGAATTATTTACGATCGCAAGGGCCACATCTTAGTGCAAAACGAACCGGTATATGATTTGATGGTAGTACCCAAACAAACCAAAGAGTTAGACACTACTAATTTTTGTAAACTAATTGGAATTTCCAAAGAGCAATTCATTGAAAAAATAAAAAAAGCGAGGAAATATTCTCCTTTTAAAGCATCTATTTTTGAGAAACAATTATCGGCGAGAGTATACGCTTCTTTTCAAGAACAACTCTATGAATTCCCTGGCTTCTTCGTTCAAAATAGAACGGTTAGAAAATATCCAGATTCATTGGCAGCCCATGTGTTAGGATATATTGGTGAGGTTGATGATCGAATTATTGCCAAAACAAATAACTATTATCAAATAGGCGATTACATCGGAATTAGTGGAATTGAAAGTGCATATGAAGATGTTTTGCGTGGGCAACGTGGTACAAAAGTGATTATGGTGGATGTGCTCAATAGAGAACAAGGGTCTTATGAAAATGGAGCTTATGATACAATTGCAATAGCAGGTGAAAAATTAATTTCTTCATTAGATTTTGACATTCAAAAATTGGGTGAACAGTTAATGAGAAATAAAAAAGGAAGTATTGTTGCCATAGAACCAAGCACCGGCGAAATACTATGTTTTATTAGCTCTCCGGGCTACGACCCAAATCTATTGGTGGGTAGAGAACGAGGAAATAATTACATAAAATTATTAAGAGATGCACAGAAGCCTTTGTTTATGCGCCCTCTCATGGCACAATATCCACCGGGCTCTATTTTTAAAGCAGTTGAAGCATTAATTGCACAACAAGAAAATTTAATCTTTCCGGAAACACGTTTCCCTTGTGGCGGTGGTTATTCTATTGGTAACAGAACAGTAAAATGTATGCACGTACATTCGCCATTAGATTTACGTGAAAGTATCGCGCAATCTTGTAATGCTTATTACTGTTGGACTTTTAAGAAACTGATCGACCAAGGAAATTACGAAACGGTAGAAAAGAATTTTTTAAAATGGAGAGAGTACGTAAATAAATTCGGAATTGGTAAAAAAACAGGCATCGATTTACCTAATGAACTCAGTGGTTTGTTACCCACCGTAGGCTTCTATGATAAATACTACGGATCTGGCAGATGGAAATCATCTACAATAATTTCATTAGCCATTGGCCAAGGTGAGCTTGGTGTTACTCCCTTACAAATGGCAAACGTAACCGCTGCAATTGCCAATAAAGGTTGGTATTACAACCCGCATTTAGTAAAAGCAATTGGCGATAAAAACTATCAACGTAAAGAATTTACTACTAAAAATTATTTAGGCATCGATTCGAATTATTTCAATATAGTGATTGACGGAATGCAAGATGTAGTGGAACGTGGAACCGCAACCTATGCCAAAATCAATGGAATTACCATGTGTGGCAAAACTGGTACCGCGCAAAATCCACACGGTAAAGATCACTCCGTATTTTTCGCTTTTGCGCCAAGAGAAAATCCGAAAATTGCCATCGCAGTGGTAGTAGAAAATGCAGGCTTTGGTTCTATTTGGGCCGCTCCTATTGCTAGTATTTTAGTTGAAAAATATTTAACTGATACGGTTTCTAAACCTAAATATTATATCGATAGATTATTGAATGCCGATTTAATTCATCCTCCAATTATAAAAACAGAGGATAAGAAAGAAAATTAACATGAGTGAGCTAAGACAAAATAAGTTTTGGAAAAACATTGATAGCATTACGATCCTATTATATTTCGCATTGGTTATAATAGGCTGGCTTAGTATTTACTCTGCGGTATACGACGAGAGCCATAGCTCTATATTCGACATTGAACGTAATTATGGTAAACAATTAATTTGGATTGTATCGGCATTTTTTATTGCCCTTATGATTGTGCTAATTGAATCTAAATTCTACTCCGTTTTTTCTTACGGAATTTATGCAGTAACACTTGCGTTGCTCGTATCTGTATTGTTTTTTGGTAAGTACGTAAACGGTTCACGCTCTTGGTTTGAGATAGGTTCGTTTAGGTTGCAACCTTCTGAGTTTGCTAAGTTTGCAACGGCATTAGTAATCGCAAAATACATAAGTACAACGAATAAAAAACTAAGTGATTTAAAAACCATTGCGGCTAGTTTAGGCTTGCTATTTTTACCAATGACCCTTATTTTATTACAAGGTGATGTGGGTTCTGCCGTTACCTATGTAGCCTTTATTTTTGTGTTATACCGAGAAGGTTTAACAGGTTATGTGCTGATTATTGGAGTTCTATTAGCTCTCATTTTTATTTTAGCACTACTCTTCCCCCCTTTATTTATTTACATCGGTATCGGTTTAGTGGGAATTGGAATGTTATATTATTTCAGAAAAAAACGTCAAGCAATCCTGATCATTATTGCAGCAGTAATACTTTCTGTAGGAACTGTTGCTGGTTTCGATTATGTATTTAACAATGTTTTAAAAACGCATCACCGCGATCGTTTAAATAATTTAGTAGGTAAAGAAATTGATTTAAAAGGAGCAGGCTATAATGTAAACCAAAGTAAAATTGCCATTGGCTCTGGAGGTGTAGTTGGCAAAGGCTTCTTAAACGGAACACAAACTAAATACGATTTTGTACCCGAGCAAAGTACCGACTTTATTTTTTGTACAGTTGGCGAAGAATTTGGCTTTGTAGGGAGTATCGTATTAATCGGATTATTTACTGCGCTTTTATTGCGAATAATTTTTATTGCCGAAAGGCAGCGTTCTGCTTTCAGCAGAATTTATGCGTATGGTGTAGCCAGTATTTTATTTATGCACCTCACCATTAATATCGGCATGACCATTGGCCTGGTTCCTGTAATTGGCATTCCACTTCCCTTCGTAAGCTACGGAGGTTCTTCGCTTTGGAGCTTTACCATTTTATTATTTATTCTGATAAAATTAGATTCGAACAGACAGAATATAATTCGTTAGATCATATGCTCGTGTGCTCATAAGTCAAATTATGCTATTAGCACCCACGAACACACGAGCATATTAGCATACAACTCATGAATATTAGTCATTTTTTTGTAAAATACCGCTGCTATTCATAAGTTATTCCTATGCGATTAGCTTATAACTGAAATTTTAGTTGTTTTTGTTGATGCATTAAAAATTGTATCATGAATAAAACTATCTTTCGCTCAACAAAAATTAAAAATTTACTTTTATTTTCATTGCTAACCTTTTCGATAAGCTTAAATTCTTGTAAAAAAGAATTAGATTTTATAGAGTCGGAGGATGCATTGAATTCAGAACATGTAGCTTCTATAACAAGTAATTCCATTAACCCCTTTGCAATTGAAAATATTTACAATGCACTTGCAACATTAGAACGAGAACCCTCTTTAAACCCCAATAGGATATACAATTATTATAAATTTAATCCAGAAGAAGTATCGGCTGAAGTGCTAAAAATTTTAGAAGCAGACACCAATTTAATGATAATGGATTACCCTTTCGCAGATATGAGTTTATACCCAAACGACTCGATAATGGAAGAAAACACTTCTATCGACTTTGAGAAATATAAAGATGGAAATTTGTATATTATGTATGTAGCAAACTCATCTGTTGATGCTGCTATAGGAACACTAAACTCTGCAGAAAAATTAGACGAACTCTATTTGCCAGAAATTGAAGACGAAGATTTACAAATACAAGCCTTAATTAGTTCCGGATATGTTGAGGATGCAAACGTAGCCGCATTCAGAAGAAGAAAGTGGGGTTGCTTTTTTAAGCAACCCCATGGAAACGTTTCTTATAAAGACCAAAAAACTGGTTTTAACAGACCCGTTCCCAATATAAAAGTTTGGACCTTGGTTTTTGGATTGCCTATTAGTACACATACAGATGCATTCGGGAATTATAAAATTCCATGGCGATTTAATGTGGGTACTATTATTGGCACCCATGCAAAAAACGAATACGCAACTGTAAAACCATTCAATACTCTAGGTCCTGGAATTAGAACCATTGCACAATTAAGCATTAATTTTATAATAGGCTCTAAACATTCGTTTGGTTGGTATAGCTCTTGTCGTATGAGGAGATCTATTAACTTAACATTTAACAACCATTCTCAAGAAAGGTTATGGGCGCAAATACTCGACGCAGTTCACCATCACCGCATGTTCGCCCAACAAGACAATATTCATGCGGCACCCAACGATTTATCAATCTATGCACATTGGTCGTTGAGTAGCGGAGCAGCATCAGCACCTATGCTAGGTCATATAAAAACAAACCCTGCAGCTATGTTTTTAAATTTTATATCTTTATTTTTTGATAAAAATTTATTAGATACCGAACCTAATTTTGTGAATATGATTTCAGGTTTGTTGCCCGATGTTACAATAAGAGTAAGTGTTACCGAATCTGCTAATTATTCTGACGATATTATGCAAACAATGTTCCATGAATTAGGTCATGCTTCTTTGTTTCGTCAAGTCGGTGAGTTATATTGGATAGACCTAATTACTAATATATTAATAGCAGACAAGAGTCCTTGTGGAGGTTATGGATGTGGAACAGAACCACATTGGGGCAAAACACAAGTGAACGAAGCATGGGCAGAATTTATAGGCAAAATGCATCATTATAGGTTTCAACCAAATGGTTTAGCTTGGGTAAGATTATCTTCAGGATTTACTGATTATTTTCCTTATCCATTAGCACTTGAAGATGTACCTTGGTTTAATCGAGATTGGATAAATACGGGGATTTTTTATGATATAATTGATAATGCTCAAGAAGTTAATGATGAAATACAAAATATGACGATAGAAAGTATGTACAAGTCCTTTAATCCCAATACAAATAACTTATGTGATTGGAGAGACGATTATTTATTAAAAAACAACAATGTTGACTTTACTAAACTAAATAAATTAATGATTGATTTAAACTTATGGAAAAGCAATTGCACAAATTAATTATTTATGTTTCTATCTTAATTTTAGCAACATTTTTTACATCATGCGATCCAGAGCGATTTTGTAACGAACCTGAATGCCTTTATTCTGATGTGAATGTTACAATTGATGCTAAATTAAGTGGAAACTTAGACAGCATCATTAATATAGGCGATACCATTTGGCTTCAAGTAAAAATTCCAGATACAATGCAAACTAATTATGGTGAAATTGTATTTAACTACCTTTGGAATGATAGC